>JBMFWV010000148.1:0-5610 GCA_049964915.1 Rhizomicrobium sp. | reverse complement strand
GGGCGAGCAGGTGATCGAGTCCGGCGAGAGCTGCGCGGTAGCGGTCCTGGCTGAGGGTGCTGGCGCTGGCTTTGCTGGTCATGAGGATGTTGAAGGCGAAGCTGCGCAATCGGGCGATGACGCCAGGGTTGGTTCGGATCCGGGATCGATCCTCGGCGAAGGTGACGTCTCGGACATAGTGGGAGGAATTTTCGATGCCCCAGTGTGCGCGGATGGCCAGATCTCCTTCCGCAGGTTCGAGGCCGCCCGAAATATCTCGCGTGGTCATGATCGATCAGACTCTTGCAGCCGCGCGCGATGCTGACTGAAAAACCGTGCGATCCTGTGCCTATTAAAGGAGGCAAGAGGTCGCGGCCTCATCTCGGTTGACGATCGCCAGTCCCGCGCATGCCCCAGATGGTCCGAGCAAGATGCAATTCGCCGGCTTTGGCCTTCGATATCATGCCGTGAAAGTAGCCCCCTGGTGTACTACGGAAATGGCCCGGTGGCTTCGCCGAGACGACGGCTACGGCGATGGCGGCTTGCTCCCGGCCCATGACCAGACAGGCGTCGCCCCAGATGAATTTGGAGATACCCATTTCATCGCGCAGCCAGTCCGCGGCGTCCACAATCTCGGGCCAGCTCGGCGCCTGATTTTTCAGGTATGTCTTCAGTCGTGGTGCAAGCTTGATCAGCTCCATTGGTGTGATTTTGAGGAGGGAACCGGTATCCGTTCGAACTTTGCCCGGTCGCTGTTGCTCGTTCGTTGTCCGGCTCGGTTCAAGACGATTTGCGAGCCCCTTGGACGATTGGTATTCCCCGGACAAAACCCGCGACGGACTACTTTTCCCACTTGCATTTACTGTATCTTTCAGATTCTGAAGTTCGTTTGTAGATGTAATGTGGGGCCATTTTTTTAACCCCTTGGGGCCAAAATTCACAGATTCTGAAGATCCTTCTCTCTGCGTTGCTTTCCTCGCATCTAAAGCCAGTTCCAGGTAACGACGCATGTCGCTCTGGGTACGCTCAAGCGTGACAACAGCCATCTCCATTTCGACTGATCTATTCCTGCCAGCAATGCCACGGGACGCAGACGCAGACGCAACTCGATGCGTTTCCCACTCCTCACCCGAGATCCCTTGTTCGACGGCAGCCTCTAGAAGCTGTCGGATACCATTCCTGGCAATCGTCGCACGGCGCCTCAGGGCCTGCAGACGGGCGCGCTCCTCTCGCCCCTCCTCGGCCACTGCCTGGAACTCGGCAAAGCGGCTGGCAAGCGGCGATAGATCGAAGCCATAAGCCTCGATGATGCACCCCTTGGAGTCCCGCCGGCCGTAGCGCTTGCCGTTGGGGCTGTCCTTCATCACAACTAGGCCGAGTTCGACCAGATAGCGATTGAGGTTCTTCACCTGGCTCGCACCAAGACCCATTTCTTGTTGCTGCATGGCCGCGGAAGGCCACACGATCGGCCGGGAGGACGGCTGCCAATCGACGGCATCCGTGAACCGAAAGAGCCAGTCGATCGCATGTACAACGCATGGCCGCAGCCCCAGGTACGGCGCGGCGGCCTTGAAAGCGGCCAATACCTGCCCAGGGAGCATTGCCGTGGTGAACCGATGAGTCTCGGCGACCTCAATCGTTCCCAACATCTTGGGGGTGAGTTTTCGGAGGCCTGGCGCGTGGCCATAGCTACAGCCTTTCCCCCGTTGAACGGTGTCCATCGTGATCCTTCTCCTGGCAAGGATCGCGGCAGATGCACGTCGCCTGTCCAAACAAAAACGGCAATTTTTGCTTGGCAAAAGAGGACGATCGAACTATCTTAAATATGCAAGACGATAGCTGCGCGCTCGCCGCGAAGTTTAATGGGAAACCCGCCCGGCAAGGCGGGTTTTCTATTGCCTGACTAGGTCATGTTTTTGCTCCGAAGCTGGTGCATACATCCCTCACCCGCGACATGAGGTCTTCCACCATGTCTTTAGGGAGGCGCGTTTCATCGAAGCGGATGCGGATTACACCGGGCTTCTTGTCTACCGTGAAGCTCGGACATCCTCCTCCCTGATCATCCGCATTCGAAAGTGATTGGCTCCGCGATAGAGCTTTCAGCACGAGATCAAATCTCTGATCGCTGTCTGCTGCATCACCTGATTTGCAAACCTCGAGGATGCGTTCCTTTTCGGTCGGCCATCTAGTTGCCTCGACGGCCTTGGCTAGGACCATCCATTTCCGACGCCCGGTCCTTTGTGCGGGCCCAATCGCCTCGACCAGCTCGCCGGGCAGAGCGGTAGCGATGCTGATCATTCTCGACACTTCGGTTTTGTCGATGCTAAGTGCAAGGCAGATCACGTCACGCTGGAACTGCCGAGACTCAAGCCGCGCAGCAAATAATGCTCGCTCGATATAGGATAGATCGAGACGGTCTTGGTTCTCCTGGCCCTGAGCAACAACGAGTTCTTCGTCGGTGAGGTGCTTCACCATCGCCCTGACCGGGCGCCCGAGCCTTTTGAGGGCGCGGTAGCGGCGGTACCCAAACGCAATTTGATAGCGGCCTCGGCTCTCCGGATGCGGCCTGAGCAGAATCGGGGTGCGTTGGCCCTGGTCCCGAATGGTCGCGACGAACGCATCCATTTCATCGTCTTCACCAATGCGGTCGGTGATGAACGACGGATCGATGAGATCGGTATCAATCTCTACGATTACATCTCCGGCTTCGAGCTTTTCCTTGGCATCTCGAAGATCGGCCGCCATAGTCTCGACCGATTCACTCATTGCGCCGACCAAACCGACCCCCCTTGGCATCGGCCTTCGTATGGCCTGGGGAGCACTGGGCGGAGTCTCGGTCGGTGAAATCAGGTGCTCAAGAAGGTGTTTGCGCCCCATTGTCAGTTGCTCCAAGCCTGCTCGACCAGGGCCTCGATTTCTGCGTTCACCTGATTCATTGATTCGAGTGCGCGATCGTAGGTTGATCGAGTGAATTGTTCGCGTGGGACCTCGTAGAGCGTTTGCTTTGTAATCGATGCGTCAGAGATGGCGGTGCTTTTGACCATTGCATTCGTCAGCACCCGCTCACCGAAGAGCGATCGCATGAAGGCCACCATCTGTGTCTGCGGCCCATCGGTTGGCTCGTACCGTGTCACAAGATAGCGCATCCAATCGTATTGCATGTCACCACCTGCCTTGGCGACAACACCAAGTAGTTCGGATGTCATCAAGAGGAACTGGCACATCGACATGATGTCGAGCATCTCCGGATGAACTGTCACGAGCAGCGCCGTTGAGGCACACAGCGCCGAGAGCGTCAGAAATCCGAGTTGCGGCGGACAATCGAGAATAACGACGTCATAACGGTCAGCAACCTCTGCCAGGGCTTGCGAGACGCGAGAGAAGAACATCGTCGCCCCTGCTCTCTTTTCAGCCATTGCTATGGGGCTTTCGTGTTCGAACTCCATAAGTTCAATGTTACCCGGTATGAGATCGAGGCCCGGGAAGTATGTTTCTCTAACAACCTCAGCGGTCCGCCGGCGCCCTTCACCATATTTGATCGCGCCATACAATGTCTCGTCAGGCCCTAAGTCAAATTCGGGTTGAAGACCGTGTAGCGCGGTCAAACTCGCCTGCGGGTCGAGATCCACGGCCAAGACGCGATAGCCCCTTAGGGCAAGGTACTGAGCAAGATTTGCCGATGTGGTCGTTTTCGCAGATCCACCTTTGAAGTTTGCAACGCAGATGATCTGGAGATGCTGATCGGCCCTTCGGTGAGGAAGATAGCGTCGGTCACCCTTCCCGGATTCGTCGAGGAATTCCCGGAGTGCTCGAATATCCGCAAAGGAGTACGAGCGCCGTCCATGTGCAGTCGTCTGGGGGGTCGGCCCCTTGTGCTCAATCGAGAGTTGCCGGAGGTAACTATCCGCGACACCTACGATCTTGGCGGTTTCGGTGGAGGTGAATCGGCGGAGCGTCTTTTGTGCTTTCGGCGGAAAGAGCTTTAGCCTGTGTTCCTGTAGTTTTTCGGATAGTCCTGTGGCATCACCAGCGATCAGGTCATGCAACATCGTGCGACCGATCGTTGTATCGGTTGAACTCGTGTCCACGGCTCTCTGCTTTGGTGACGGCATATCACGACTTTCAAGGGTATTTCCGTCTCTATGGCCCGATTCGTGTTTTCAATGCAAGCGAAATCAACCGACCGATTCGCAACACTCGTGGCAGAAGGTCAGGCATTTTCTGATACATAGCGCGCGTTCTTTCTACCGGCCCGTAACGCGGCGCCAATAGTGCTCGCGATCTCCCCTCCCCTTGTAAACTCATGGTCTCAACGGCGCGGTCGCGACTCGGATCTCCGTCGAGCGTTGGCAGTTACCAATGGCGATTCGCGTCTACTCAGAATCCTCACCTGATTGGGGTTGTTGGTATCGAGCTGCTCCTCTTTCCGTAGGCCATTCCCGTAGGTCACTCGCTTCTCTCCGCGGTCGGCGCGTGGCCGCCGCAGGATTGAGTCAGGAGGATGAGATGTCTCAATCTGACTGGCGACCTCCGTGACATACATCCAGTCACGGGGTTCAGGACTCTCAACGAGATCACATCGTCCATCGTCCCTACGGGAACGACACTGACTCCGCCCTCGTCAGGCGGAAGCTGCAACTCCTTTTCTCACCCTACGGTGGCCTGCTTGCCAGCACCGGGTCATCCGCTACCAATTCACGCACGCGAACCCCAAAGCCCTTGGGGCCTGGCGTGCCGACCTTCAACACGACCTCGCGCAGCAACGCCCGAATGCCGTTCTCGACATCACGACGCTTGTTCAGCAGCATCCGCCTCGCTGTCAGCAACGCGCGCCAGGAGCGGCAGGGCGGGCTTTTCACATGCACCGCGCGATACCAGCCGGTACGCATGATCTGCGCGATGCCGCGCGCGTCGTTGCGGTCGGTCTTGTTCGGCATCGCACCCATCGCGGCCTTCGCATGACGCGCTTCGATACAGATCCACTGGGTAGCACCAATGGGGAAGTATAGCGGCCAGACAGCTTCTGTTTCACGAAAGCGGATACCGGACGTTCGCTTTATGGCGGGGCTTGGCCGGAACTGGACTGTCTGATTCCGAGGTGCCTGATTAGAAAGCGGCCGCTCGCGCGCGCTTAAATTACTGACCACCGTGTCGTGTAGAGTTCGAGAGACAGCGACATCGCCTCTCGTTGCCGCGGAACTTTATCAGACGAGCTCGATTTCATCCGGCGCGAACCAGCCTTGCCTGACCATTGCCTCACGCGCCAACACGGGATCGGCTGCATAATAGACGATAGCGAGGCTTTCCTCGGCGCGGCTGCACGTCACGTAGAAGAGCCGGCGTGTTCGATCGATCGTGGTTTCCTTGCCGACTGCTTCATTTTCGATGTCGGTCTTGCTCTTTTCCTTGGATCCGAAAAGTTTGTCGTAGGCGAACATGAAGCCGCGCGCTTCCTCGTCGCTGACGATGACCATCACGCGTGGGAACTCCAGCCCCTTGACGCCCTGGTGCGTGTCGAACTGCGAGGCGCCCCGGACGTAGCGGTCATATTTCTCAATCTGAGCGAACGGCGCCCCGAGCGCCTGACGCCAGCCACCAAGCTCGCTTTTGAGATCAGCCTCCTCTTCCCCA
>JBMFWV010000147.1:0-5708 GCA_049964915.1 Rhizomicrobium sp. | reverse complement strand
GAGAATCACTGCTCCCCGAGCGAATCACACCCCACCCGTCAACTCAAAATCCGCGTTAACCTGAGTGCGCAGCCGTGCCCATCGCCCCTTGACTGCTTGGATTATCGCCGCTTAGGAGCATCTCTGCCACAGCGTCGGCTTTGGGCTCGTGTTAGCGTTGCCATCAGCTTTGCACTTCCGGAGTACACTGTCGCAAGGCGCTGCGGTGAAAAGAACCCCTGCCGTTCGCCACCACTTGGTTTTCACGCCCTATCCGGCCAGGGGATACGTGGAGCTGGGGCGAAGGCATCATCTTCTCGCCCTTAAATCTGCAGCGTGTGGCGTCAGGAGGATCAGATGACCGATCGATTTGCCACCCATGGTGCCTTGCCCCCCCCCTTCGATGCTGCGCGCGCCGAGCGCGTTCTAGCCGGTCTCCCCGGACTTCCCGAGGGCCTTAAGGCAACAGTTGCCAGTGCCGCGGGCCATTCGCCATTTCTGGCCCGTCTGGTGCAGCGTGAACGCGACATCCTGCCTCTGCTGGCCGAAGCCGGAGCGGGCGACCTGCTGGCCCAGACCCAGCATCTGGCCCTGTCGGCGACATTCGCGCGCGACATCAAAGATGCGATGCAGGTGCTGCGGCGGGCCAAGCGACAGATGGCACTGACCGTGGCTCTCGCCGACATCGCCGGGCTGTGGGGTCTTGAGGAGGTGACACGGGCGCTCTCCGAATTTGCCGACGCCGCCATCAAGGGGGCCTTGCGCTTTCTTCTCAGGGAGGCCGCGATACGCGCCCACATGTCGGCCGAAGACCCTGCCCTGCTCGAAGCGACGACAGGGCTTACGATCCTTGCGATGGGCAAATATGGCGCCTACGAACTCAACTATTCGTCCGATGTCGATCTTAGTGTCTTTTATGATGCGCAGCGCTTTCCCTTCGCAACCAAGAACGGTGCGCGGGCGGCAGCGGTCGACCTCATCAAGGGCCTGGTCAAGCTCATGAGCGAAACAACGGTTGACGGTTATGTCTTCCGTACCGATCTTCGTCTGCGGCCGGATGCAGGTGCAACTCAGGTAGCGATTTCACTGGACGCTGCCGAAGCCTATTACGAGGCCATGGGGCAAAACTGGGAACGTGCGGCCCTGATCAAGGCACGGCCTTGCGCGGGCGACCCTCAGACTGGCGCGGACTTCCTCAGAGTGATCGAACCTTTTGTCTGGCGGCGCAATCTCGATTATGCCGCCATTGAGGACATTCATTCCATCAAGCGCCAGATTCACGCCCACGCCGGTCACGGCGTTATCGCCATTGCCGGCCACAACATCAAACTTGGCCGCGGCGGAATCCGCGAAATCGAGTTCTTTGCGCAGACCCAGCAGCTGATCCTTGGTGGACGCGATCCCACGTTGCGCGCGCGAGGAACCCTGGCGGCGATCAGGGCATTGACGTTACGCGGTTTGGTTTCAGAGCGCGCAGCGGAAGATCTTGTCGGTGCCTATCATTTTCTGCGGAAGCTGGAACATCGCCTGCAGATGATCGAGGATCAGCAAACTCATAGTTTGCCCAAAGACGTCGACGAGCTGCGCCGGATTGCGAGCTTTATGGGTTACCAGGATGACACTGCGTTCTCCAATGCCCTACGCCAGCAACTGGAGACAGTTCAATCACATTATGCGCGCCTGTTCGAGCAAGCAGCACCGTTGGCGAGCGCGGCCGGCAGCCTCGTCTTTACCGGGGTCGAGGATGATCCCGAGACGCTCGATACCTTGCGCCAGATGGGCTTTCATGAGCCGTCCCATATCGCTCAAACCATTCGTGGTTGGCATCATGGCCGGATCAGAGCCACGCGCTCCGTGCGGGCGCGCGAACTGCTGACATCCCTCGTTCCTGGACTTCTTGGCGCACTGGCAAACACTGCCGACCCAGATGCAGCATTCAATCAATTCGATCGTTTCATTTCGTGCCTGTCATCCGGTGTGCAGACTCTATCGCTCTTTCTCAACAACGCGGATCTGCTTCAGCTGATTGCCAACGTCGCAGGCGCAGCTCCACGACTGGCGACGCATTTGGGGCGCAATCCGGCCGCACTCGATGCGCTGATGGATCCGGGCTATCTCGGTGAACTGCCAAGCCGCGCGCGTCTCGAACAGGACCTGACGTCGCTGCTGCGGCCAGGTTCTTCCTATGAGGAAGTGCTCGATGTTGCGCGCAGGTTTGCCCGCGAACAGATTTTCCGGGTCGGCGTCCAGATCATTGAGGGCAGCGCCGAGGCCGCCGAGGCCGGCCCGGCGCTGGCCAATGTCGCGGAAGCGATCATTCGTGCCCTGCTCCCTGCGGCAGCGCGAGAACTTGAGACCACTCACGGCTGCATCCCTGGCGGAGAGTTCGTGGTGGTGGCGATGGGCAAGCTTGGCGGCCGCGAAATGACCGCGACCTCGGATCTGGACCTCATTTGCGTTTACGACGCACCGGAAGAGATCGATCAGTCCGACGGTGCGCGACCGCTGCCGGTCTCAACATATTATGCGCGCCTCGCGCAACGTTTCATCGCCGCCCTGACAACGCAGACCGCCCAAGGGGGGCTTTATGAGGTTGATATGCGCCTGCGGCCCACCGGCAACAAGGGTCCGGTCGCAGTAAGCCTGACATCGTTTGCCCGCTACCACGCCGAGCAGGCCTGGACCTGGGAGCGCATGGCCCTGACCCGTGCGCGGGTGATTGCGGGACCGGCCCAACTGACGCAACGCGTCAGTGCAGCCATCCGTACGGCATTGACGCGTCCCTTTGATGCAGCACGAGTGTTTCATGATGCGCGCGATATGCGCGAGCGACTGGCCGCGCAATATCCGGGCAAGAATCACTGGGACATAAAGTACACGCGGGGAGGCCTCATCGACCTTGAATTCCTCGCCCAGACCTTGCAGCTTGCGCGCGCCGCCGAAAACCCCGCAGTGCTCGACAGCGGCACCATAGCTGCTCTGGCAAAGCTTGAGCGTGATGGCACCCTGTCCAGCGACGAGGCACTCGCCCTCATCGAAGCCGCCGCGCTGCAGAATGATCTCCTGCAGGTCCTGCGGATCACGCTGGAGGCGCCGCTTGACCGGGCCAGTGCCACACCGGGACTGGAGGCATTGCTGGCACGTGCCAGCCACCAGCGCGATTTTACTGCCGTCGAGGCCGCTCTCACCCAGGCCCAGGCCGCAGTGCGCGAGATCTGGCAGCGGCGGATGGTTCCAGCTGCCGAGTGATCCAATTTGTCTGCTATTCCTATAAACTAAGCGAATCAGGCGACGTTACAACCATGCCCCTGCTCCGACTTCACCGTATCGCCAAAACCTATGACGGAGGGCTCGCGGCCATTCGGCGTCTGGAACTTGACGTCGAGCGCGGCGAATTCGTCTCGCTGATCGGCCCATCCGGTTGCGGCAAGTCGACCGCCTTGCGCATCATTGCCGGCCTGATGGCTCCCAGCGAAGGGGCAGTCGGGTTTCCCGAGGGGCGTCCCGAGATCGGCTTCGTGTTCCAGGAACCAACGCTGATGCCCTGGCGCGATGCGCTCAGCAATACGGCCCTTCCTCTTGCACTACGTGGTGTGCCAGGAACCGAAGCACAGATGCGGGCCCGTGAGGCGCTGCGTCGAGTCGGCCTGGCGGGCTTTGAGCACAGCTATCCCCGGGCACTTTCGGGCGGCATGAAGATGCGTGTCTCGATCGCAAGGGCTCTCGCCTCTGCACCACGCCTGCTGCTGATGGACGAGCCATTTGCCGCCCTCGACGAATTGACGCGCCAGCAGCTCAATGATGACCTGCTCAAGCTGTGGCGCGAAGATGGTTTGACGGTCATCTTCGTCACCCATTCGGTGTTTGAAAGCACCTATCTGTCCCAGAAGGTGGTGGTGATGACGCCGCGCCCCGGACGCATCTTTGACGAAATCCGACTGGCAGCACCCCTGGAGCGTGACGAAACCTACCGTCTATCAGCAGAATTCTCCGCCGACGCCACGAAGGTCTCTCGGGCCCTCAAGCTGGCCATGCAGGAGGGAAGCGAGACGGCCCACCATAACCATACTTCAGCGATGGCCTGAGCATGGACGAACGCACAGATGACCTGGAAGCAGCACGGCGCGCTGTGTGGCGGTTGAGCGGCACGAACCTCGCCAAGCCCCTTATCCCGCTTGTCGTCGGCATGATCGTGCTGGGGCTGTGGCAGGGCCTGACGCAATATTACCGCGTCTCTCCCATCGTTTTGCCATCGCCTCTGGCGATCACTCATGCACTGGTGAACCACTGGCATCAGCTGCTTTTTGCGAGCTGGACGACCTTGTCGATCACCCTCGCGGCCTTTGTACTCGCTGTGATCGGCGGCGTCGCGCTAGCGGTACTCTTCTCGCTCTCAAAGCTTCTTGAGCACGCTCTTTACCCCTATGCCATCGTGCTGCAGGTCACGCCCGTGATTGCGATCGCTCCCATCATCACGATCTGGATCGGTTATGACAGGATTGATCTCGTGCTTCTGGTTCTCGCCTGGATCGTTGCCTTCTTTCCTATCCTTGCCAATACCACCTTGGGACTCCGGTCCGCCGACCATAACCTGATCGACCTGATGCGCCTTTATGGCGCCAATCGCTGGCAGATCCTGACCAGGCTGCAGTTGCCTACCGCATTGCCCTTTCTGGTGTCGGCCATGAAAGTATCCGGTGGCCTTGCCCTGATCGGGACCGTAGTCGCAGAGTTCGCCGCCGGAACCGGAACGGCGACAGGGCTGGCCTGGACCATCACATTGGCAACACGAAATCTGCAGATGGCCGAAGCCTTTGCCGCACTGGCCTTGCTCTCATTGCTCGGTATTGCACTGTTTTTTTCCCTCTCCGCACTGGAGTGGCACCTCCTCCGCCGCTGGCATGAGAGCGCACTCAAAAAGCCGCAATAAACGCACGGTTGCGCCCGCGAGCAAATTGCGCCTAACTTCAACCTGGCACGAGGTGAGTGAAGGGACGCTGGATGTTTGTCGAGGTCGAGGGCGCACGCCTGTTTTTTGATGTGGTCGGCGCAAAATTCATCCTCGACGGGCCGACCATGCGCGAAAAGCCGACCCTGATTGTCATGCATGGCGGTCCTGGCTTTGACCACTCGACATTACGGCCGTTCTTCGACCGCTTCAGCGACTCGCACCAGCTCATTTACATCGATCACCGCGGCAACGGCCGCTCGACCGGCGCGCCACAATCCTGGAATCTGGTGCAGTGGGGCCGGGACGTTAAGCTGCTGTGCGACGCTCTCGGCATCGACAAGCCTCGGGTTTACGGCAATTCCTTCGGCGGCATGGTGGCGATGTCATATGCCGCCCAGTTTCCGAACCATCCTGAGAAGCTCGTGCTTTCTTCCACCGCGGCGCGCCTGCACCTTGAAACCACCTATCGCCTGCTGGAAGAGCGTGGCGGGCCAGAGGCCCGCCAGATCGCCGTCAAGTTCTGGACACAGACCGATGCCCAGGCGATGGACGATTACGTTCGGGTCTGCCTGCCGCTTTACAATCCCGGCCCGCCCAATCCTCAGGTTGCAGAAGGTTGGGCGCGCGCGATCCGCCGTCCCGAAGTGTCGGCCCACTTTATCTTAGGTGAAATGCGAACCATGGATCTGCGCCACGGCCTTCCCAGCTTTCGCTGTCCAACCCTGGTGCTGGCCGGCGGCTATGATCCCATTACCCCGCCGGTTTGCAGCACCGAGAT
>JBMFWV010000146.1:0-5785 GCA_049964915.1 Rhizomicrobium sp. | reverse complement strand
GCGATCTGACCGACGAGGAATGGGCGCTGGTCGAGCCGCTCATTGCGCCCGGCAAGCGCGGCGGCGGCAAGCGAACCGTTGTCATGCGCGAAGTGATGAACGGCGTGATGTACGTTCTGAGCACGGGCTGCCAGTGGCGGGCGATCCCAAGAGATCTTCCACCCCGCAGTACGTTGTTCGGTTATCTGGATCTGTGGAGCTGGGACGGTACGCTGGAACGCATTCATCATGAACTCTACGTCAAGTGCCGAGAACGCGAAGAGCGAGAAGCAAGTCCCACCGCTGCGATCATCGACAGTCAAAGCGTCAAAAGCGCTGAAAAAGGGGGGGCTGCATTGATCCGCATGGCTACGATGCGGGAAAGAAGATCAAGGGCAAGAAGCGGCATATTCTCGTAGATACGTTAGGCTTGCTGCTGCGTGGCGTCGTACATGCCGCCGACGTTCAGGATCGTGACGGTGCCGCACTGGTTTTAGATCGGCGAACCCGAGCACTGCTTCCCTTCATTGTGCGCATCTTCGCTGATGCCGGATACCAGGGGCCCAAAGCCGCGCAGGCCGCCGCAAGTTCCGGGGACTGGATCCTTGAGATCGTCAAACGCAGCGAATTGCATACCTTCGCCGTATTGCCAAAGCGCTGGATCGTCGAACGAACCATCGCCTGGCTCAACCGCTGCCGCAGACTTGCCAAGGACTGGGAGTGTCTCAACCGAAAGGCCCTCGCCTTCTTGCATCTCGCATCCATCCGCCTCATGCTGCGAAAGCTCTGTAATCAAATATGATGTTTACGGACAGACTCTAAGGGCAGAAATCATGGACTTAAAGCCTCTTGAGGGGATAAAGGCGTGCGTCTTTGATGCCTACGGCACACTCTTCGATTACGCCTCGGCGGCCGCACGCTGCGAAGATGTTCTGGGCGATCAGCTGGAGCCGCTCAATAATCTCTGGCGCCGCAAACAGCTGGAATATACTTGGCTGAGGGCCCTGCAACAGCGTCACGTCGGCTTTTGGGAAGTCACTGGCGATGCGCTCGATTTTACGCTGGATACGCTCGGTATAGCTGATTCCGGACTGCGCAATCGCCTGATGGAGCTTTATCTGAAACTGGATGCTTTTCCCGAAGTTCCCGACATGCTGCGCCAGATCAAGCAGGCCGGACTGAAAACTGCGATCCTGTCCAATGGATCGCCGGCAATGCTGGAGGCGGCTGTAGACAGCGCGGGGATCGCGGATCTTCTGGATGCAGTGCTTTCGGTGGAGGATATTGGGACCTATAAGCCCCATCGCCAAGTTTACCAATTCGCGGTCGACCGGCTTGGCGTTGCCGCCCCCATGATCTCATTTCAGTCATCCAACGCCTGGGATGCGTATGCGGCTTCGGCTTTCGGCATGCGCGTGGTCTGGTGCAACCGCTATGGCCAACGCCCCGAGCGCCTTCCGGGCAAGCCCGACCGCGAGATCACCTCGCTCGCAGTCCTGCCTGGTCTTGTCCAAGCGTTAATCTCCGGATGATCGGTCAGCGACGCTGCCAAAAGCCTTAAAACAGGTCTGTTCCACAGGGCGCGGTCTGAGACGGCTCAAGACCTGTAACTTCATGCAGCCCAAGCCGGAAAGGTAGGCGGTGGCGCCAATCCGCCCCGATATGCTTTTCCCAGAAAGACTGCGCGCGGGAAAAATCACTCAAAGAGCCAGGGCCATCAGAGGCCTCAAAAGACAGAGAAGGTGGGGAAGCAAGGGACGGCAGTGCACCAGCGCTCCGGCAAGCTGTGGATGTGCCCAGGTGAAGACTTTGCACTGCGCCTGCTCCTCGCCATATCTGTCGAGAGCAACGAAAGCCAGGCAGTCGGCGATTGGGTACGCGTCTCGTGGCGATCGCACAGTACGAACAGGCGTGCAGACAGATTTTGCCGCAGCGGATTGTACCTGCCACTCTCCACCCGAGGGCCCTTCCCGTAACCTTCCTCCACTTGCTTACGAAACCTATCATGGATGCGTGTGCTCGCACGCCATCACCCACTGTCTGGAAGGACCCATCATGAAGACAATTCGTAGATCCATGCTCGTACTGGGCGCTGCCGTAACCGCCGGTGGTCTTATCGGCGCACAGATGCCAGCCCGCGCAGCTCCGGCAAATCCATGCGCGGCTACACAGAGCTCCTCTGCTGTCAAGGCCAATCCCTGCGCGGCCAAAGCCAATCCCTGCGCGGCCAAAGCCAATCCCTGCGCCGCCAAAGCCAATCCCTGCGCCGCCAAAGCCAACAAACCGCATCACTAAATGCCACAGGTGTCACGTCAAGATGACAATGCATACCGACGGAACCAACCTATAGCACAAAAGGCGTAATTCATGCCCATGATCATGCGCGGTATGATTGCCGGACTTGTCGCAACCCTCGCGCTTTCCGCACTCATGATGATGAAAACAATGATGGGCATGATGCCTCAACTCAACATCATCACCATGCTGAGCGCGATGGCCGGTACTCAGAGTCCTCTCGTCGGCTGGCTGATTCATGTCGTAATCGGCACGTTTGTCTGGGGCACGCTTTTTGCGGTGGTGCAAGGCTGGCTGCCCGGCACCACGGCGACGATGCGCGGCGTGGTCTTTGGCATCTTGGCTTGGCTTATGATGATGATCGTGGTCATGCCCATGGCGGGCGTTGGCGTCTTCGGCCTTAAATTCGGCATCGCGGCACCCGTAATGACCTTGATGCTACATATTGTTTATGGCGCCACACTGGGAGCGAGCTTTGCCTGGCAAGCCGAGCCAGCCCGCACCTGAGGCAGGACACTTTACCAGACGATGTCACACATCAAGCCCCAAACCTCATTGCTGTTGGCCGCGGCGTTTCTGGCAGTCGCAGCCAAGCCCTCCTGGGCGGCAGTGGAATATCCTTTTACCCAGGCCCGGCTCAGACAGGAGATCGCCCGCCACCATCCTGTACTTATCGACATCACAGCGTCCTGGTGTCCGGTCTGCAAAGTGCAGAAGGATATCATTGACCATGAGCTCATGACCAAATCGCGCTTCAGCAACTATGTCATTCTGGATGTCGATTTTGATACCCAAAAGGGCGTGGTACGGCATCTGCTAGCGACCAGTCAAAGCACTTTGATCTTCATCAGGGACGGTCACGAAGTCGCGCGACTTGTGGGCGTTACAGACAAGGACGCGATCAAGGCCATGATGCAGCGTGGCGAGAATTAGCGTGCCGGAGCTTCCGATCCTTGCTACTTCAGGACTGGCATTTATAGCCGGAACATTGTCGATCCTCTCACCGTGCATATTGCCACTGTTGCCTCTTTTGTTCCTTGGCGCACGTGCCACCCACCGGTTCGGCATCATGTTCCTAAGCGCCGGGCTCGCACTTACATTCACCGCCATCAGCCTTTTCGTGGCTACACTGGGATTTTCGCGCGGCCTTGACGGGCAGCTATTCCAGTCTATCAGCGCGAGCCTGATGATCGCGTTGGGCATCGTTCTTGTCATGCCTCGGCTACAAAGCCGGTTCGCCATGTTGTTCAATCCCATTGCCAATACTATCGCAAACAAGGCTCACGGCCTGCCGGCCACAGGTCCAATCGGACAATTCGGCCTCGGCATCCTGCTTGGCGGAGCTTTTACGCCCTGCGCTGGACCCACACTCGGCGCCGCAGCAGCCATGGCTGCGCGCGGCCGCAACCTCCCTGAGGCAGGCCTGGTCATGCTGAGTTTCGGGATCGGTGCGGCCGTGCCCTTGCTGCTGCTTGGCCGCATGTCGCGGGTAACATTTGTCCGCTGGCAGAGCAGGCTTGCCACCACCGGTCGCCACGGGCGGACAGTTTTGGGTACGGTCTTCCTCGCGTTCGGCGTTATGATTGTCACCGGCCTCAACCAGACGCTTGAAACCTTTCTCGTTTCTCATCAACCCATGTGGCTGCTTGCACTTACGACACGATATTGACGGAGTGTGCGTCGTCCGCCTCGAGACAACCCTGAATGACCGCCAAGCCTCCTCCGGCCACGACCTCTCTGCGCACGGATGCCATCGCCGAATTCACCGGTCTGCTCTATATCGGCGCCGTGGCACTTGCCGCCCAGCTGAGCGGCTTGAGCTATGTGCTGTTTCCGGAATTGGCGGCGCTCGCCCACGATGTTCTGAAGCGACCTAATGGCACCTGGGCTAGGGCTCCCCTGCTGCTCGTTATAACCCCTGTGCTGACCGCGATCGGGGGTACGCTGGTCGCCCGCAACCTGCCTTATGGGGTCATCGCCGTTCTGATCACAGTGGGCGGGGCCATCCTGACCATTCGCCTGCTGCATTCGCCCATCGCACCGGCGATCTCAGCAGCTCTGCTGCCGGTCACACTGGGCGTGACCAGCTTCTGGTATCCTGCCTCATTGCTCTTTGGCACAGGGCTGTTGGCAGCGCTCACCATGCTGCGCAAGAGCTTGCCGGGAACCACTTCCCCGCCCACCCATCAGGACACCATCGACGATGCCCTTGAAGATCTCCCCCATGATTATTCCTGGATCCCCTTTTTCCTGACATTTCTGACTGGCGTCGCGATGCTTGCCGCGCTGAGCGGCGAACGGCTGCTGCTCTACCCGCCGCTTGTTGTGATCGGCTTCGAAATGTATGCGCACACGCGGCTCTGCCCCTGGGCACGACGCCCTCTGATCCTGCCGTTGGCCTGCACACTGACGGCCGCTGCCGGTGTCCTCTTTATTACCCTTTTGGGCGTGGGCCCGATCGCAGCAATCCTGAGCATGGCCTTTGGTATCGTGACATTGCGTAGCCTTAACCTGCACGTGCCGCCGGCGCTCGCCGTCGGACTTCTTCCGTTTGTCATGACCCGCCCGAGCGATATCTTTCCCATCAACGTTGCCATCGGCACCTCGCTGCTGGTTCTGTCCTTCCTCATCTGGCAAAAGCTGACGGCAGGGAGATTCTTTTGACTCAAGGAACAAGCACAAAACCTACACACCCCGACGTGCGGGAGCAGCCCACCATAGCCTTGTGCTGGAGGGCAGAGCCGGAGGCCTGATATGCCCGACGCGGCCGCAAGCAAAGAGCTGGAACAAATCGCAGACGCTGCCGCGGAGGTCGTGAACTGCATCCGGGTCCTCGAAAAGAGTGGCTCCAATCTTGTCGCGGAGGTTCTGGGGGGGCATGATTTCATTGCGTACGACCACTACCCTCCTGATGATGTTTATGACCCGCAGAGCCATGCCCAATATTATTTCCACGCCCATCCTCCAGACCGCGGACCGCGGAGCAACTATGGACATTTCCATACCTTCCTCGGGTCCGCAGCAATTTCGGACCAGGTCTCTGCTGTCAGTGGCCTCCCACAAAAGGCGGCACCGGCGCATCTCATCGCCATCTCGATGAGCCGTGAAGGACGGCCCGTGGGCCTGTTCACAACCAATCTTTGGGTCACAGCAGAACCTTGGTGCTGCGCCGACGATCTCATCGGGAAATTGGATCGCTTTGTCATTGACCTGGCAAAACCGTCCTGGCCCCTTAATCGCTGGATATCAGCGATGCTGGTACTTTATCGCCACGAGATCAGCAGCCTGATCCGGGCGCGTGACGCCCGGATCGCGGCGTGGCAGCAAACCCATCCGGACACCAATGCCGTTGACGACCGCAGGCTCGAGGTCACCTCCGGCCACCCGATCGATCTGGACCTCAAGCTCGCAGAGATCCGCACCGCGTTGGGGCTCTAGTACCGCTGCACAGAGGATTTGACTGATTGCCGTTGTTCTAGGAGGGGCAAGTTCTGGGGATTGACCAAAACTT
>JBMFWV010000145.1:0-5815 GCA_049964915.1 Rhizomicrobium sp. | reverse complement strand
GCATGAATTCCGCTCCTCCGGCGCCCTGGAAGACGGATTTCGGGCGCCGCCGGGCAGTTGCCCCCAGAGCCTCAAAATCTCCGAGTTGCCCCCGCAGGTTGCCCCCAGGTCCTGCTTGCTGTCAAGACCTTTGCCGTGAGGGACTTGCGGGCGATTTAGAGATTCTTTCTTCTTAAAATCAGCGAGTTAAACGAAACCCAGCGTAGTGGGTCGTGGAGCAGCAAAGCGGGGAAAAGAAGGGGATGGTGGCCAGGGGCGGAATCGAACCACCGACACGCGGATTTTCAGGCGGATCCAGGCAGGTATATGGTCTTATGAATCAACTACTTGCAGCGCTTGCCCAGCCCTAAACCAGCCTATCCATGGCACATTCCTGGCACACCCAATCTGAGCTCGGCACATTCCTGGCACATCACCTCGTCGCAGGAGCCGGCATGCACGTTTTGGGCTTGAGAGCACTTGCACGAAACTTAAATAATATTTAAGTTTCGTGTATGCACTCAGACGACGCGACGGAGCCGACTTGGCAGGCGCTATACGAAATCGCCGCCGCCCAAGAAGGCCTCTTCACCACCAAGCAAGCCGCTGCCGCCGGCTATTCGTCCCCGCTGCTCGCGCATCACCAGAAGACCGGACGCATCGCTCGGATACGTCGCGGGATCTACCGCATCGTCCACTTCCCATCCGGCGAGCAGGAAGAGCTGGTCACCGCATGGCTGTGGACTGATTCTCAGGGCGTGCTCTCCCACCAGACGGCGCTTGCACTGCATGGACTGTCGGATGTTCTGCCCGCCCAGATCCATCTCACGCTGCCCCTGAGCTGGCGCCGCCGACGCTTTCGCGTACCGCGAGGCCTTGTTCTCCACTACGCTGATGTGCCGCCTAGTGAGCGAGCATGGGTCGGCGCGGTGCCAGTGACCTCCGTGCGCAGAACACTCGACGATTGCGCCGTCGAAGGTCTTTCTCCTGACCTGCTCCGCCAAGGCGCCAAGCAGGCCCTTGCACGCGGCCTCGTGACGAGAGCAGAAATGAGCGCGGTGCAGAAAGCACTCAAGGCCTTTGGCGGGCTGAGAAGATAACCGTGCAGTCATACGCCTCGCCTCAAGCGTTCAAGCAGGCCCTGGAGCAGCGCCTGAAGACTGCATCCAGCAGCGGCGTCGACTTTGGGCGCAGAAGACAGCTCCTGGTCTTCGATCGATTCTTAGCCCGAGTGATGGCTGTTTTCGGTGACGCGGCTCTATTGAAGGGCGGGCTCGTGCTCGAGCTGCGCTTGGAACGCGCTCGAGCAACCAAGGACATCGATCTGCGGCTGATCGGATCACCGGAGAACGTACTCGCAAACCTTCGACAGGCCGGACGGCTGGATCTCAAGGATTTCATGACGTTCGAAGTCACTCCTGACACCGAGCATCCGCAGATGCAAAACGATGGTATGCGGTACGAAGGCTTGCGATTTCGTACAGAATGCCGCTTGGCGGGCAAGCTTTATGGTCAACGTTTCGGGGTGGACATCGCGTTTGGCGATCCCATCCTCGGGGAACCTGAGATCGTGAGCGCCGAGGATACCCTCGCATTCGCTAGTGTAGCGCCACCGGTGCTGCGGCTGTATCCGATCGAAACCCACCTCGCTGAGAAACTCCATGCGTACACGCTACCGCGTCCGCGGCCCAACACGCGCGTAAAGGACCTTCCGGACATTGCACTGCTCGGCACCCTTCAACCCTTGGACGCAGAACGACTGCGCCTGGCGCTGGCGCAAACCTTCGAATTTCGCGGTACTCATGGTATGCCCCCGTCCGTTCCCGATCCTCCTACCACCTGGTCCACTCCCTACGAGCAATTGTCCAGGGAGAACGATCTTGCTTGGACGACACTCGAAGAACTCACCACCGCCGTCGCGGCCTTCATCAACCCGGTGCTCGCCGGCAAACACGGCACTTGGCAGCCGACGAAATGGGAATGGTTCTAAAAAGAGTGTCCCGCCTTGGCACGGTCACGTCATGACATCTTGCGAGAACTTGAAGCCGCCGGCTCTTCGTTAGCCGCCGCCGAGCGTACGTGCGGCGAACTCAAAGCAAGGATCGCAGCCCTCCAGATGGAACTCGCCGCGATCTCGCCGGTGATCAGTCCCAATCCGGCGCCGCCGCCAGGTAGTCTGGTCCCGCAGACCCCTGCCGACAAGGTGAGGTTATTCCAATCCCTATTCCGCGGGCGCGCGGACGTCTTCCCTCTGCGTTTCGTGAGCAAGAAAACTGGCCGCGGCGGCTACGCGCCAGCTTGCTCGAATAAATGGCTCCCCGAACTCTGCCTTCTCAAATCGGGCGGCAAATGCAGCGACTGCACCAATCAAGCCTTCATCCCCGTGAGCGGACAGCTGATCGTGGAGCATCTGCAGGGCCGGCATGTAATGGGCCTCTATCCGCTGCTAGAGGATGAGAGCTGTTGGTTTCTGGCGGTCGATTTCGACAAGCACGCATGGCAAGAGGATGTCGCGGCGTTTGCAGAGACGTGCCGATCTGCCCGAATCCCCGTTGCGATCGAACGATCCCGCTCGGGAAACGGGGCGCACGCTTGGTTCTTTTTCACTGCGCCAGTCTCCGCGACGATCGCGAGGCGCATGGGCTGCTCTCTAATCACCGAGACCATGGATCGCCGCCATGAGCTGAGCATGGAATCCTATGATCGCCTCTTTCCGAACCAAGATACGATGCCTCGCGGCGGCTTTGGGAATTTGATCGCGCTGCCGCTACAGCATGAGGCGCGGCAGCAAGGCAACAGTGTCTTCGTGGACGAAGGATTCAAGCCGTTCGCTGATCAGTGGGCATTCCTGGCATCCGTGCAACGGATCCAGCCCACGGATGCGGAAGCCGTAGCTCAGGAGGCAGCCCGCACAGGGCAGGTTATTGGTCTTCGTATCGCCGACACTGATGAGGAAGGACTGACTCCCTGGGCGCGGCCTCCGTCTGGCCGATTCCATGTGCAGCCTGTGACTGGCCCGCTCCCGTCCGAAGTCAAGGCAGTGCTCGCCCAGCGACTTTACGTCGAGAAGATGGGGCTACCGCCCGCTCTGCTCAACCAACTGAAACGAATTGCGGCCTTCCAAAATCCCGAGTTCTACAAGAAGCAGCGAATGCGCTTGTCGACGGCGATGACGCCTCGGGTCATTAGCTGCGCAGAAGAACTGCAGAGCCACATTTCATTGCCGCGAGGCTGCGCACCAGACGTTGCTGCACTTCTATCTCGGCACCAGATCGCGCTGCTGCTGGACGATAAGCGGCCCGCCGGATCGCCGGTGCATGCCGTGTTCAAGGGCGAACTCACGGCCGTTCAGAAGGAGGCCGCTCAAGCTCTGGTGGAACACGACACCGGTATTTTCGTGGCGCCTCCGGGCATCGGGAAAACGGTTCTTGGCACTTACCTCATCTCGCAACGCGCGTGCAACACGCTGATCCTTGTGCATCGAAAGCCGCTGCTCGAGCAGTGGAAGGCCCAGCTGGCAATGTTCCTCGGTATCGAGGAGCAGGACATCGGGCAAATCGGCGGTGGTCAGCGCAAGCCGAACGGCCGGCTTGATGTGGCGATGATGCAGAGCCTCGTCCGTAAGGAAGGAGTCGACGATCTCGTCAGCACCTACGGCCATGTCATCGTCGATGAGTGCCACCACGTGCCGGCGTTCTCCTTCGAGCGTGTTCTATCGGAGGTCAAGGCACGCTATCTCGTCGGTCTCACGGCCACGCCGCAACGGCGCGATGGCCGCCAAGCCATCACCGAGATGCAACTTGGACCCATCCGCTACCGGGTAGATGCCAAGAGCCAAGCGGCGCGCCGCCCGTTCGAGCACAAGCTGGTCGTTCGAGAGACCGAGTTCCGCACTCCCGCCGAACGGACCGGCAGCGGTATCCAGGACGTGTATCGCGTCCTCGCCGAAAATTGCGAACGTAACCAGCGCATCGCCGATGACATCATCGCCGTGCTCCAGGAAGGCCGATCACCCATTTTGCTGACTGAACGCAAAGATCATCTCGACTATTTCGCCGATAAGCTGGGAAGCCTCGTCCGGCATTTGATCGTATTGAAGGGTGGCACCTCCCGGAAGGAGCGCCGCCAGACGCTGGAGCAGCTAGCCTCGATTCCAGACGCGTCCGAGCGACTTGTTCTGGCGACTGGTCGCTACGTCGGTGAGGGCTTCGACGACGCGCGCCTCGACACTCTCTTCCTCGCGATGCCGGTATCCTGGAAGGGAACTTTGATTCAATACGCAGGTCGCCTGCATCGCCATCATCCACGCAAGGCCGAGGTTCGAATATACGATTACGTCGATCGGGAAGTACCGATGCTCTTGCGCATGTTCGAGAGGCGGCTAACGACGTATCGCGCAATTGGATACGCTCGAGGCGAAGCGCCTCTGGGACTTGCGGAGCGGCCCGCAGCAGAGCTGACCATCGAGTACGACGAGGAGGCGCTTCGGCACTTCGACTCCGCTGTGTAACGGGAAGCGGTCGCAGCCTGGCACCTCAGGGCGCTGGCCAGTGCGCCTGCCCTGAATCTGAGAAGTGAAGAGGAGCTATAACCATGGCGACCGTCAGACTGTATCGCGGACATTGGGTTGCCGATTATTACGACGCCAACAAGCGCCGACGAATCGAACGGCCCGAAGGGCACTTTGAGAAGGCGGCGCAGGAGTTGCAGGCCGCACAGGTGCTTTTGGCTGATCGGATGGCGGAACTCGCGGATGGACTCGTGCGCGAGGGCCGTGGAACCTTCGAGGAAGTGGCCAAACGATGGCTCAGAAGCAAGGGCCGGATTCGGCCGACCACGCGGCGCAGCTACGAGCAGCTCGTGGTCTCCTATCTCATCCCCTATTTTGGCACCCGCAAGCTCCGTCTGATCCAAGTCGCCGATATTGAACGCTTCCGAAACGAGCTCAGCGAGGACACGCCCGACTCGATCAAGCAGGCGTTCGTTACTCGCCTGCTGAAAGCGAAGCCAAGTCTCGCAGAAGCTCGCGCCAAACAGCGTGCGAATCAGGTGAAGCTGAGCAGCCGCTCGATCAATAAGACTCTCACCGTTCTGAGCATGATCTTCAATTATGCGATGCGCAATCAATGGGTGGTGCGAAATCCGGCTGAGTATGTCGATCACGCACGAGATGAACGTCCACTCGTAAAGCGGCGCTTGGACATGGATGTCCTCACACCCCAGGAAGTCGCGGCATTGCGGGAAGCGGCAAGACCCGCCACTTATCATGATGGCAAGCTGGTCACCAACAACTATCGATTACTGATCTCGTTCGCCCTGTTCACCGGCTGTCGGGTCGGTGAGATCCTGGGGGCGGCCTGGAGCCACATCGACTGGGAGAGTGGACAGTTCCACGTTCGCCGGACGTTCAGATGCAGAATTTCAGACCTCCTGACATAGCCCCTTTTCAAAATGTCCGGTTTCGGGGCCGTCACGGGGCGGAGGCGGCGCCGCGGTGGGCCGGTGTACCGGGGAAGGCGAGCCCGATGAGTGGCGGCGGACGGACGGCGAAGCGCAGCCGCAGCCGAGTTCCGGGGAACACGGTGGCCGTCTGGTCGAGCAGTTCGCAGAGGTTCTGGACGGCCCGTGTCCGATGCGGAGAGCTGAGCGGCGCCAAGGTGATCCGCAGCTCGTCCTCTGTGACGTGGATATCGCCGGCAGTGGCGAAGAGCTCGTGCAGGAGCGTTCTGCCTTCCTGCTCAGCCCGCGGATAGTGTGGACGCAGGAAGTTCATCAGATCGCTCTCGGCCTGGTAGGCGAGCATCTTGATGAGGTCGGTCAGATGCTTGCGCTCGGT
>JBMFWV010000144.1:0-5857 GCA_049964915.1 Rhizomicrobium sp. | reverse complement strand
CGCGCCTCAAGGCCATCCTCAGAAAGATCGGAGAGCGAACCGTCTCCGGCCTATGGGACCTGATCGGCAGGCTCGTCGACAGCTTCCAGCACCGCGAATGCGCCAACTACTTCAGCTCATGCGGATATGACCCGGACTGATCGAAATACGCTCTAACTTCCAACACGGACCACTCACTGGTGGCCGGTCAGTAGATCTCGCGGAGATGTTCCGCGATCTCCCGGGTGCTCATCCCCCGCGCATACATCGAGATGATCTTGTCATCGAAGCCTGGAAACCGGCGCTGGTATTTGGCAATCAGCTGCGGATCAAAGCTACCCGCACGGTCTCGCGGGATCGCAATCTCGATCTTCCCCGTGCCGGTCGACACCGACTTGCGGCCATAGCCGTTGCGGCTGTTCTCCGCCTCCGCTTCGTCACTCAGATGGTAATCCATCTCCGCGCTCAGGGCCCGCTCCGCCAGAGCCTTCTTCAGCGCGTTCACCAGATCCCCGGAATTCAGCGCTGCCGCCGCGTCTCCCCCAGCCAGAAGCTGGTCCAGCAATTCGTCCGGGATCGCCGGCGCTCTCCGTCGTGCCATATGGGTCTTCCTTTCTACCCACTATGCCACTCACACACGAAATTCACGACACTGCCCTCATTGCGCGCCTCCCGCCACGGGCCAAGGCATTGCCACTGACCGCAGCCCATCGATGTCGAGACGGGCATATATCATCGTTGATGTGCGTGAGCGGTGCCGCAGCACATCGCCCACCTCGTCGAGCGATGCACCCGAGTTCACTAACTGGGTGGCAAGGCTATGACGCAGCAGGTGCGATCCCACATAGGGCGTTACCGGCTTCTGGCCAGTCGCCTTCAGCGCATCCTTGAGAACGGCGTTGACGATCTGGCTGTCCTTGAACGGACGGTACGGCGCGCGATGGGTGACGAACATCGTGCGACAGGACGCGGGTCCGCGTTCCTCGCGCAGATAGCGGCAGAGGGCCTCGCCAACCTCCGCGCTGATCGGCACGCGATCGTGGAGCTTCCCCTTGCCACGCACCAAGAGTTCGCCCGCGCGCCAGTCGATGTCGTCCAGCTGGATCGCGATGACCTCGGCAGCGCGCAAGCCGAGCCGGGCCATGATGAGCAGCATCGCATAGTCCCGAGCGCCGTGCCGGGGGCTGTCGCGCACGCAGGCGAGCACCGCCTCGACGCCCTCGGGCGACAGATGGCGCGGCAGTCGTGCGCCCCAGCGCTTCGCCGCCCTAGGCACGCTCAGCGCCAGATTGGTCGCTGTCGCGCCGCTGCCGAACAGATATTGCAGGAAGATACGAACATGCGTTGCCACCGTTTTGTCGCGACGCGCGCCTGCCAACACATGCTCGATGAAGCTGATCACGTCGGCAGGCCGCAACCGCCCCGGATCAACTATCGCATCACCAAAGCGATGATCGAGGAACCGGTTGGCGAACCGCAGCGTGTGATAGATCGTCCGCGGACTCAGGCCGCGATGCTTGACCAGATAGGTCTCGAAGTTCGCCAGCAGGGTCGCGCGCGCCTGCTGCGCCTCGGTCAACGGCACCGGCTGCGTGACGCCGATATCGAGCAGATGCTGCGCGAACCGGCGGGCCAACCTATACGGCCATACCGAGCCCGTCTTCTTGCGCGGCACCTTGCGTCCCAGATGCTCGGCCATGTCGAGCGTCAACGCCGATGGACTGATGCCCTCGACATCCATCGCGTGACCCACCTTCCGCAGGATCGATTGGTAGGTCTTGACCGTGCCGGCGGTGTAATTCTCCGCCGCAAAGCTCTCGGCGAACGAGTCCAGATACGGCTCGATGCAGGTCTGCAAATATTGAGGCATGATCGTCGTGCTCCATGTTGTTGGAGCGATGAAGATTATGCCGAATGGGATTGGTGCGATCATACCGCCAACCGCGCCCTGCCGAGCAGATGCGGCATAATCCGGATCTCGGCATTATGGCCGTTATGCCGATGTCGGCATAAGGGGCACGCCACAGGGCACCCCTCGCGGCTGAACCGGCCGGATCTTGGCACCCCGTTTGGATCGGAAGCCTACGCGCGGGAGGAGCTAAGGGCGGAGATCGCCTCGCTGATGATCGCGGACAAGCTGGGGATCGGCCATGATCCGGGCCAGCATGCGGCCTATGTCGGGAGCTGGATCAAAGCCTTGCAGCAAGACGCGCGAGAGATCTTCCGGGCGGCTGCCGATGCCGAGAAGATTTCCGGGTATCTGATGGCGCTGCGGGCCGAGCAGAAGGCCGGGCAAGCCGTTGGCCGGGGTGACAGCCAGGCAGGCGAACAGGCGCGTGGTTACTGGCAGCGGGCCGCTGAGAGTGGTGCTGAAATCCGGCGGGCGGAACGAACCGAACAGCCCGAGCAGGAGCGGCAGGCACGGCGTACAACGGCAGGGCGGTAAATGATGAGGATCTGCCAACTAAGGTATCTGGACTGCGCGGTGTAGACGAGAAGACGCTCTACAACCGTTTCATCCGCTGGAGCCGGGTTGGCGTGTTCAGCCGTATCTTCGCGGCCCTGGCGGCCGAGGCCGACACGCCGGAACGGCTGATGTTCGATGCGACCCACCTGAAGGCGCATCGCACCACGGCCTGCCTGCTTCAAGAGGGACTTTTCCCTGCTGTATCGGGCGGACCAAGGGGGGCCTGAACTCCAAGCTTCACGCCGTCTGCGATGGGCAGGGCCGTCCGATCATGATGCTTCTGACCGAAGGCCAGATGAGCGATCACAAGGGGGCGACGATGATGCTGCCCACCCTGCCGTTGGCCCGCGAACTGCTCGCCGATCGCGGCTACGACAGCGACGCGTTCCGCGCCGCCCTCCTCGAACGCGGTATCACTCCCCTGCATTCTATCAATCCGGAGCAGGAAAGAGCCGCTACCGCACGACAAGGCGCTCTACCGGCAGCGCCACCGCACCGAGAACATGTTCGGTCGGCTCAAGGACAGCCACCTCTCCGCCTAGCGCCAGGCACTCGGCCCATTACGGCATCTGGCGTATAGAGTGGAATATTATTCTGTCAGGAAGTTTTACACTCGACGGGGCGATGTGCTGGTTACCCATGAGTGGCCGACTTCTCATGAGCATGACTTCGCCGGGATCGATGAACTCGCGCATGCGATGCGGACTAAGTTCGTGGTGCATGGGCGTCATCACCATAGCTATGAGGGCCGCACGGCTGATGGAATCTCCGTCCGGGGGCTGGGGATCGCCGATGCGAGGATCCTGGCTGCTTAAGATTGCGCAGACGAAAATTCACAAAAATGAGCTATGCGGAATTTCAACTATTCCGCGAGCCTTGACATCGATAAGATCGAAAATGAAAAAGCGGTAATATGTTCGACAAGAAAGGGTCTTTGGGATGGTGTCGCTGCGGCAACGCTTCATTCATGTCGTGGATTGCATCAGCGCGAAAAGCGTCATTCTCTATGATCGTCCGATCGCGTCTTTTGCTGTTGTGATGATCAGTGTCATCGCTGTCATGGACATAGCCTTCTATCTTCACGGCCATCACCGTGCCCAGTAGCGAGGAATAGGTAGAATCCCAGCGCCGATGATGCGGGCCACGCTCGAATTCATCAGGCTGGTTGTGATACACACGTTTGTAGGGCAAGGGGCGTCGGGCCGAGAGGCGGTTTGATGCGGCGCGAATGATGGTTGACTAGCTGTAGCTTAGCTTCCTCGTGCCAATCGCGCCGGCGAATTCAAAACCAGATGAACAACGCCAGAATAACGGCCCAGGCCGCGATCGAGACAAGAAAAATCAACAGCGCCGCCTTCGGCCAGGCGAGCCGTTCGGCATCCTCGTGGCGTATGTATCTTGCCGCGGCACTCAGACGCGAAATAACTCCGACATCAATTTGCATCAATTGTATCCATACGGCGAAGACCTCGGCGTGGTTGGGGGGGCGGTGTTTCAGCATCCCCTGGGTCCGTTGATCAGGCTGCCTGGGCGGCTCTACCTGGATCTTGCTGAGCGATCCAGTTCCATGCGCATCAATTCCAGGGGACTTTCGACGAACTTCCATGATACGGGTTCTGGCATTACGGCTATTCGCCAAATTTATACAACCAAAGATGTTTTTCATGAATGACTCGACCAAAAGTAGTGTCAGTATATTTTACATCTCGCTTGTCTAAAATATTTTATTCATTGATTTTACGAGCTTATTTAGCTCGGCATGGGAATTGCTTGTTCTATTTTGCGGCCAAAATCGGCGCCTCCCCTGCGTAAAGCAGCCGAACCGAAATGAACCGACCGCGTCAGTCAACGCCAGCCTTTCGAAAGGGACGTTCATGTTGAAGTTTAGCCATGTTGCCAGCGCTGTCGTCATCCTGGGGCTTACAACGGCAGGCGCTCGCGCCAGCCTGATCGCCGATGGCCTCACCTATACGCTGACCGAATCAGCAACAGCCAATCCCTTAACGGATCAGTTCACCCTTAATATCGCAGGCATAAATGGCCCTTCCGATACAGAAGGTGGGCGCTATGGCGTACAGTCGTTTGCTTTCAACCAGCCATCAAATTTTGCGAGTGCTCTGGCCCCGTCAGGATTCACAGAATCAATAGGAGGTCTAAACGCAAACGGCTGTAATGGAACTGGAAATTTCTACTGCTTCATGGCCGAAACAGCCCCGACCGGCCCGGCATTGCCAGCCAATGCAAGCATTAATTATGTATTCAATGTTACGTTGTCGTCTGGTACATTTTCCGGATATAATCCGGATTTTAAGATTAACTGGGATGGGACAAAGAATAATTATGATCTTATATCGGAAACCCTGACGCCGACATCCGGTACACCAGTACCCGAACCCGACTCCCTTCTTCTGCTCGGCACTGGCCTTGTCGGTCTTGGTTTGGTCGGGCGGCGCAAAATCTCCAAACGCTACCTCTGAATAGAGGTAGGGGTGGTGGCACGGAAGTGCATTTTACGTGCGGCACACGTGAATACACACAGAACTGATATGTTGGGCTTTGCCGTGTGGCTTTATTTCCGAGAGAGATCCCGCATGAGCCAGCCGCCGGATGCGGCCACGAGGATCGAGGTGATCCAGAGCGTCGGGAGGGTTGCCTGGGCGAATTGGGCGATAAGCCCGAGTAACAGGGCGCTGAGTGCGTAGCCGGTGTCGCGCCAGTAACGGTAGGTCCCGAGAGCCTTGCCGCGGATCAGTGGCGCCGCTTGGTCGGACATTGCTGCGATCAAGTTCGGGTAGAGCAGCGCCATTCCGATGCCCATGACGATCGCTCCCGGCAACCAGAGCGAAACATCGCGCCCGGCCGCCGTGATTGCGATGCCGGCGGCAAGGAGGAAAAACCCGGCGATCACCGGCGTCCGCCTGCCGACCCGGTCACCCAAGTGGCCAGTCCAGAGCTGTGAGACGCCCCAGACCGTGGCGTAGGTGCCGGTCAGCCAGCCGATTTCGATCAGCTTGGCGCCATGTGCCTTGAAGCACAGCGGGAACATCACCCAGACCAGCGTGTCGGCGATCTTGTTGACGACCCCGCCCTGGCAGATCGCCCGCCCGACCCGATCGCGGAAAGAGATGCGGACGAAGATCTCGCGGAGCGTGAGCGTATGATCCTGCGACGCGCCGGCACAGGCCTCGGCATGTTCGGCCTTGACCCAGGCGAGCGTATCGCGGACCCGGGTGATCGTGGCGAAGGCCAGAACAATCGTGGCCATGCCGAAAATCAGCAGGGCATCGCGCGCGCCGACCGCCTCGGCCAGCAGGGCAGCGCAGGCGCCAGCGAGGCCGACGGCCACATACCCCGTGGCTTCGTTGATGCCGACGGCAAGCCCGCGCTGGTGGCTGCCGGCGAGATCGATCT
>JBMFWV010000143.1:0-5889 GCA_049964915.1 Rhizomicrobium sp. | reverse complement strand
AAAGTCGAACTTCTCTTGCTTCCTGTATCATCCTCATCTTGAATCATGAATCACGATCCAGGAAAAGCGGGTACTAGACGATGCCGGTATGCTCGAATTGCAGCACATCTTCGAGCGTCTCGATCGCTATACCGCCGTGCACTTTCAGCGCGAAGAACAGTTGCAATGTGCGGTCAACTATCCCCTTGCTGAACTCCATCAGCGTGAACACTTGGGATTATTCCGCAAGATGGAAGACCTGCGACGGAAATTTGCCACACTTGTGCAGACCGCTGGCGATCTTGCGATGGTAAGTGCCGCGCCACGGCCAGAACTGGTAAGGTTGCATACGACCATGGCTGAGTTTCTGCATTTCTGGCTGGTGGATCACATCATCAAGTCGGATTTGCGGATGCGCTCCTATGCAGGTCAAATGGCACGTTACTCCAGTAACTTCGTGCCGCTCGCCAAAGCGGTAGCGTGAGAGTGAGTGTGAGTAAGATCGCGCAAAGGAGAGTGACGCACAGGTTGACGTTTGTGTCGTCGGATATTGTGCACTCGTCAACTTGAGCGATTGATCTTAGCCAAAGCCTGACACGAGTTCGCTGAAGGATGCAGGCCTCTGAACGACGGCGCGAGCAGCAGTCGAAGTCAGTGCCAACATCGTCGCACACAAAATCGCGCTCAGTCGGGGCTGCGCCGTGTGGAAGTTGTGTGTCGACCGATGACAGCCTGACTTGGCGAGGATGGGCCATTGGCCTCATCATCGGGCGTAAGCCTGCGGTCCAATCCAAGCGCCACCGATGTGGCATAGTGTGTCAGTGCAGCGACCTCGCCGGGCGCAAACTGCCGTGGCTGGCTGAAATGCGTTGACAGAATGCCGATCAGTTTGCCGCGCGGGCCAATCAGCGGCGCAGATATTACGGCACGAAATCCTGCTTCTCGAGCCACTTGGCGATGAGGCGCAAATGTAGGATCCGTGTCGACATCTTCTATAAGGGCAGCCTTTTTGTCCACGAGTGCGCGGGCGCAGGCAGTGCTGTCAAAGACCGTGACGACAGCAAAGTGGTCGAGAAAGGGCTTGCGGAAATTCCGTTGCGCCAGGATCACGAGTGTGCGTGAAACATCGTCATAGACCTGAATTGTACCAAAATGGGCGCGCGTCAGTCGTATCGCCTCATCCAGGGCGGTTTCCGCGATCGCGCGGAAAATGCTGTCGGCGCGGGCGAGGTCGTGGGTGGACACGGTCTCAAGTTCGCGCAACTCACGCTCCGCTTCAGCCAGAAGCTGCACCACGACAGAGCGATCCTTGGCCTGACCACTTTCGAGAAGATTGCGGTAGCGGGCAATGTTGCCCTTCAGTATGGCGCGTTCCACAGTCCTTCTCCGTTCAGAAGGCATTTAGGAATTATATCATTAAGCACGATTAATCCTCAAAGGCGAGCTTTTTCCCGGGACAGATCCTTCCCGGTCGGTGCCAAGAGCAGTGGGTTGATCCGGTGCGCGACAAGCCCCGCCGTTCAGGGCGGGGAGGGATCGCGCGGACGGCACTTTGTCGCAGCGGGGAAATCGCTCCGGTTGTCGCGCGGCTGATAGCCGCTTTGGCGCGTCGCAGGTGAGGCCCTGCCCAGACTACAAACGACACGCGCGCCCATGCAGGGAAGGGGTTGCGTTGCGTCAATGCTCGGTTCCGGCGCTCTGAGCACTCTATGCCGTGAGCTGAGCGCGACGCCATTTTAGGCTTTGTGGCGTCGCCTAGGCCTTCAAGCTGAAGGCGGAACTTTTCATGACGGGGTAGCGGCTACCACCTCCTTCACAAGGACACGAATATGTCTATTTCCGGTCAAGTCACACAATTCAGCAAGGTCGCGCTGCTTTGCGCGGCCATGACCCTCGTGGCGGCCCCCCTCTCGGAGGCCAATCCCGCCGCTCCGGGCGTGCTCCCCAGCAGCGTGACCGAACAATGTGCTTCCTGTCACGGTCGCACCGGCGACAGCCCATCTGGCAAGGTACCCCGCCTGAATGGTCAGCATAAGGCTTACCTGATCCAGCGCTTGAAGGGTTTTTTGGATCTTACGCGCCAAGCGCCACACGCAAGCTACGTGATGTGGGATGTGGCAGCTAACATCACGGCTGAACGCATTGACGCTCTGGCGTCCTTTTACGCAGCCCAGGCTCCCACATTACCTGCCCCGAAGCCGCCCTTGGCCGCAAAAGGCGAGGCTCTCTTCCGCCTTGGTGCCCCGGGTGTTCCTGCCTGCCAGCAATGCCATGGTGCACACGGTGCCGGCGCCGCCACCACACCCCGGATCGCCGGTCAGCATGCAGCCTATCTGAACCAGGCGCTCATCGATTTCAGTACCCAGGCGCGGGTCTCTGCAACCATGAACCATCCTGCACTGCGGCTGACAGACGGCCAGATCAACGAACTGCTCGCCTACCTGTCGAATGATTGATGCGCGGAGCTGATCTGCCCCGCACGCTGCCCTCCAGAGGTCGTCGCGGCGCCAAGACGATTGAGCCTGTATCCGGCGCATAAAAAAGCCGACACATCCCTATGGAAGCCGCCTTTGGCGCGGGCTGGCTCTCCACGCGTCGCTCAAACCCTCTGCGGCGCCAGTTCCCAGGAGTTGATCGCCAGCCTGTCTTGCCTGTGTTACTGTGCCAGATGATAACGTTTCGCAAGCTACAAGGACTTTTGCAAAGCAGATGCTGATTGCCCAAAGCCCACAGACTGAGTGTCGAACGCTGGGGCTCATCCCTGGACATCGCCGTAGATTGCAATGGCCCGCGCTGACAGGGTCAGGCTCCTGCCTGTCCAATGCATCCGACCGGTGCGGCTGACGTGCAGGTTCTTCTAGTTGCTCCCTTCGTCTTCCTTGCGACCGTCAGTGGCGGCGCGCTTGCCCTTCATCTGCGTGATCGCCTGCATCTTATCCTCGGGTTTTCGGCCGGCGCGGTGCTCGGTGTTGCCCTCTTTGATCTGATGCCTGAGGCATATGGGTTTGCCCAGCAGTTTCATCGCGTCGCCATTACAGCGCTTCTGACCGGCGTGGGCTTTCTTTTCTACATGCTGCTCGATCGCCTCGCGCAGAAGCCAGCCGTGGAATCGGGGCATCGCTACTCGGCCAAAGGGATGTTAGGCGGGCTTACTTTGGTCATTCATAGCGCCTGCGATGGCCTGGCGATCGGGTTTGCCTTCCAGGTTTCCTCTGCCATTGGTCTTGTCGTCGCAGCGGCCGTGATCGCGCACGATTTCTCGGACGGGATCAATACCGCCAATGTCATATTCCGCAATGGCGGCAGCCGGGCGCAGGCAACTTACTGGGTACTGGCAGATGCCGTGGCACCGGTGGTCGGGATCGCTGCCACGCTTCTGATGCGGCTACCGGAAGAGGGCTTTGCACTCGTACTGTCTCTGTTTGCGGGCTTTTTCCTTTATCTCGGCGCAAGTGATCTCATTCCGGAAAGCTTTCATGCCCATCCCAAAAGCATGACCTCGCTGGCAACGATTTTGGGCGCGCTTCTGATCTATTTTGCAGTCCTTCTGGCGAAATAATCCGGGCTGGCGGACGGCAGTGCCGGGCCACAGGTCTTGATCTGCCAGATAGCCGGCAGGCTCCTGGGCACCAACGGACTGCGCGGTCCCTCAAAGTCTTCCAATCCTCCTGCCCGTGCTATTTGTGCGGCAGGGGCAGCTGGGTTGGGGACTGAGCTGCAGCCAAGGTTCAAGCAAGAATGTGCCTGGCAGGAAATGGAACCGGAGACTCATGAGGATATTGGAGCGCTTCTTACTTGGACGCTCAGCCTGTGACTAATGCTACCGCCACAGCCAAATTGTTGACCTATTAACCTTGGTTTTAGAGTTACACGAAATAGTCGATCGGCAAGGGGCGGGATGGGTCATTGGTGGGAGCAAAGATGACCGTAATCATCGCCGACGATGACCCGTTAGTGCGCACCACATATAAGTTCTGCTTGGAGCGGGCGGGCTTTGAGAGCTTTACCGCCGATGACGGACGGCAGGCCTTGCATCTGCTGGAATGTCACGACAACTGCGTTCTTTTGCTCGATGTTTTTATGCCGGGCATGGACGGCATTGAGACTCTGCTGGACGTTCGTCGGCTTCATCCCAGGGTACCTGTTATTGTCTTTAGTGGTGGAACGAGTGGTCAATATGACTTTCTAGACGCCGCCCAAAAGCTTGGTGCCAGCGCCGTGGTACGCAAACCGGCGTCGCCGCAACAGCTTGTTGCTATCATCGAACGGATTGCCCAGGCCTCTTCGTCGTAGATCCGCGCGCCTGGGTGGCGTAATGTTGCGAGTGATGACACCCATTTCGATTCTGTTCTCCCGGCGAGCGCGGGATTCGCGATGCGCAGCTGTGCTGTGGCGTAGCGCCTTATGTATTGGTCTTGCTCTCAGCCTCGGTGGTTGCTTTGACGTGCATCAGAGCCTGCACATCAATCGTGACGGCAGCGGCAGTTATGGGGTGTCAATCGCTGGACAAGGACTTGTCGGTGAGGCGCTTGGAGAAAAGCCGCTGCATCTTTCTGGTCTGCCCTCACCTGTTATTACCCACGGGGGCCATGGCCTGGTGCGTCAAACCGCCCAGGTGAGCTTTGCCAGCCTTTCGGACCTGAGGCTTCCCTTTGACGTCATATCGTTGCGGGTCCGCGGTCACTCCTTCTTTGGTCTGGGGCCCACACGCGTACAATTGCGTCGAACATTTCTGCTCGGCAATGCCCGCAGGGCCGTGGCTCGGATGACCGGCCAAAGCGGGCTGAGTGTCACAAAAATTCTGCCGGGACGACTTAAGGGTAACATCTATGTGTTTGCGGTGACGGTGCCGGGCTCCGTGCAGCGCGCCAGCTCTCTCAGGCTTGATGGGCAGCGCATTATACCTGCGATTAGCGGCAATTTCTGGAACGGCCATACCGTCAGCTGGCGCGTGCCGGTCAGGCTTCTGTTGCGCGGGACTATCTTGCGTTTCGACGTCGAATTCTCTGCCTATGGCCAATTTGCCGATGTTGAAAGCCTGCCTCTGGGCAGCTGAGGTGCGCGACTGGGAGCCTTTGGGGGGTCGCGCGGTCTCGGGGCGATTTGGCGAGGCAGACACTGGCCGGAAGGGATCAGGCCACGGCCTGCTGTGGCCTCCTCCGGGATCGGAGCTACCCTGTCGCTATAGCCGGGGGCGAGGCGCCCAACTGGACCGAGACTATGAGGCCCAAGGGCGCTGGGCACGGCGGCGGCGGATGATGGCCCGCCTTCCCCGTCCCGGTTCAATCTTTGCACTGAGCGGAGGGCCGGGCTGGCTCAGCCTTCGGTCATGACCTGCTCTTTGGCCAGCTCAAGGAGTTCCTCCATCTTGCTGCGCAGGAGGTGGTCCGTGCGGACAATGGATTTGGCCGCAAAGTCGGACTGAATCTTGTGTAAGACCTCCTCGTCACCTCCTTGGGACATGTCCAGGGCAACAAGGGCTTTGGCGTAGGCGTCAGCCTCGGCCTGTTTCAGGGCCATTTCGGCGGCCGCCCACAGGCCCATCAGTTTGGCTCGCCGGACATGCACCTTGAAGCGCAACTCCTCGTCGTGGGCCCATTTTTCCTCTAGCGCCCGGCGGCGCTCATCAAACGCAGTGCTCATCACAACTCCTGGCAGCTACCCGACCCTGAGTGGCAGGGTCTTGGATCCCTCCTGCTTTAGCGCATTGGCGGTCCGGCAAGAAGATCCGATTGGGGCGAGCCCTCGGTCCGAGTCAACTCAGCCATCCCTCAGGCGTTGCCGAGCCCGGCGCCGATCCGCTACATTGCCATCCCGGCGGGGCTCAAGGCCCCGTCTCGTGTTTTGGGCCCAGTGGCCCCACCAGGACACCTCGCATGAAACGTCGCCGCATGATTTATGAGGGCAAGG
>JBMFWV010000142.1:0-5929 GCA_049964915.1 Rhizomicrobium sp. | reverse complement strand
CCCCTAGGGGTGGCGTCGACCTTTCGCTCATGATCGTTCCATCGTTCCATATATAGAAAAAGGCTGGAACGGAACGCCGGAATCGATAGCACCAAAGAGCTATCGTTCCGGTCCGCGTTCCACTGAAAAGTCAGGAATTTCTTGGGTTTATGACCTGCGTTCCAGATCGTTCCATATCGTTCCAACACTGGGCGGAACGCGATTCCGTTGGGGCGAGCGTTCCAAGCCGATTTCAACATGGTTTTGCCCCCTGCGTGGCTGCTTTCATGCCCTTGGGGGTCAGTCCCCATTTGCTGCCGAGCAGCTTTTCAGCCAGCTTGTGCGCGGCGAGTTCTTTCAAAGATCGATCAACCTTGCTCTTGTGTGGATCGCCCGATCTCAGGATCCAGCCGGCATTCGTCGCGAGTGCTGCCACTGTCGCATTCGGATGGCGGGCCATAACTGACATCAAGTGCTGCAGGTCGGCATTGATCGAGATTGCCTTGCTTATGGCCTCGGAATTGGTGAGCGCGCGCGCGACCACCGTGGGAATGTGTCGCCCGCTTGCGGTGATAAGCTTGTCGCTCTCAACGGTCGATAGTTCGAACATGACGGGTGGGAAGTCGGGCCCACGGAGCTTGCCCTGCCAATGCAATTCTATCGAGCCGTCCGCCGCCTTGGCGATCAGGTTGCCGTCGATCTCGGCGATAAATGCACCGCCCCCGCGCGGCTGTAGATTGTCATCAGCGGCATTTTTTGTAGGGTGGCAGCAAACTAAGACGGTCGGATTGCCTGGCAGCGACGCAAGGCCTCTTAGCGTTCGTGCATGCGCGCCAAGCTCTGTGTTTGAGTTTTCTTCCTGACCGTCAAAATATGCGGCGCTGGTATCCACAAGCACAAGGCCAAGGTCCCCAAATTTTGCTGCATAATCATAGAGCGCGGGCATAATATCCGAAATTCGGCAAACGCCAGGCCGAAAGGCCACGTCAATTTCGTCTGCGTCGAACCCCATTTGTTCGGCGAGCGCAATCCAACGCATTCGAACGTCATCTGGGTTTTCGCCCGCCAGCATCAAAACCCTGCCTGCACGAACTTCGCGCCCGGCAAGCGCTCGTCCGAGCGCAACATGCGCGGCAAGCCTTAGGCCAACGGCAGTCTTTCCAACGCCGGTCTTTGCCGTCAAACTGTAGGTAAATCCGCGAACCAGAATACCGTCCCACAAATAATCTGGAGGCACGAAACCCCTAACAAACTCCGGGCTTGGTAAGATATCGCGCTCTGATGGTGTTGGTTGCTTGTTGGGCCGGAAAAACTGAACGCTACCCAACGCGTCCAACCTTTGCTCGATGTTCGTCTCGCTCATCGCGCACCCTCCAATGCATCGCCCCAGTCGCCACCAATCATCGGCGTGCGGACGATTGCTTCGCGTCCGGCATCGGCCCATCGTTCGGCGCATGATTTTGCTGCACGTTGTCCCGCTTCGTCGTTGTCAGCGAAAATTGTCAACGCCTCGATGCCCTGTAGGATCGGAAAATTGGTCATCCCGCTTGCGCCGCACGTTGACCAAACTGGCGACCAGCCCATCGCGATGATGGCAAGCGCCTTTTCAATTCCTTCGCAAAGGCCAAGGCCGGTTGTCACGTCTGCGTTACACGATAACTTGCAGCACGCCCCAGCCGCCGATCCGAGCGTCATCTTGCCGTGTGCATCGCGCAGGCGGTCGGTACCATCAGGCTTCAAGAAAACCCTTTGAATACAGCGAAATTCGTTCGTTTGTGCATCGCGCATGATGGCTATTAGTGCCGGAAGTCGCTCACTGCCACGCGGGCACTGCGGATGGAAGCGCAAGCAGGATGGCCAGTCGATTCTCCGGCCTATGCGCTTGGTCAGATATTGTTCAGCAAGCGTGCCGTCGATCGGCTGCGATGCTTTTGCGATTTCAAGCGCGCGTTGGCGATTGTCGTTCGCTTCGTCAATCTTGGGTCGCGGCGGAGCATGGCGGATTGCTCGCGCGCTCGCCTCGCGTTCTATACCAAGCCTGTCGCGAACATAGTCTTTTATCTCTTTCCAATTTTCGCCTGAAAAGCTGCCGACGAGAAAACCATCAGGCGCTTGGTGGTCGAGCAGAAGCCATAACGAGCGGTCCTTGCGGCTGTGCCGTGGCCCGGGCGCATAGACGTAGCGCCCGCGAAACTCGCCGCCGAGCGCCTTTGCAATCTCACCCGCGCGCATGATCTGCCACCATTGCGCGCGCGGCTGCATGTTCTGAATAGCCGCCGCATCTTGCTTCGACTACATAGCCAACGTGTCGATCATAAAGATGCACACATGTCGCTTGAAGCGAGCGTGTCAGTGCATTACAATTCAAGCTGATCTTGCCGCCAAGCTGATCGTTCTCGAGCCCGGGCGCTGTCTCAGCGGCCGGGTTTCGTTTTTGTCCCATGGCTCAAGCTGCCGTTTTGGGCGCACATGCGTCGGCCAGTTTCTGTTCCATCCCAGCCACGGGAACTCGCAGTAGGCGTCCGACCGCAATGGTTGGGATATCGCCGCGCTTGGCAGCCTCGTAGGAACCGGCCCTGCTCAGCCCGAAATAGACTTTTCCCGCCTCGGGCACACTCATTGTCTTGGGCAGCATATCGATAACTCCTGTCTTACGATGTGTAAGATCGTACAACGCCATCCTTGACGGTACCACCCGGTCATAGTACGATTTGTAAGATGAGTTATTGGAGGCAAAAATGGGCAAGCGAGGGCCAGCACCCAAGGTCACCCCTAGAGCGGTCCTGAGCACGCGAATTGGGGCGGATACGCGCAAAGCGATTGAGGTCGCCGCAAAGCGCAGCGGCCGCACCCTATCCGCCGAAATCGAATACCGCCTCAGACGCAGTTTTGACGAAGATGACAGCCTCATCGACCGTATGGGCGGAAGGCGCACGTACGCGCTTCTTCGCCTCGTTGCCGAAGCAATCAAAGCAACGGGCCAAGTTTCGTTTTTCCAGGAACACAGAAAAATTGCACAAGACGACGATTGGTTGCTTGACCCATACACCTATGACCAAGCCGTCAAGGCCATCGAAACGGTTCTAGAGATGGTGCGCCCGCCGGGAGAAAGGGAGCGAAAGCGACCCATCCCCACAGACATGCACCCATGGGTGACGCATGTCATCGAAAATTCAGGCCAGTCATATGCTCTTGGACAATTGGTGCCAATAGCACACCAGTCAGGCGAACTTAGCCCTCTCTCCGAATATAAAAACGAAAGCTCCCGCCTGGCGGAGCGAATTGCCGCCGACTTAGGGCCGATTTTGCCTGTTTTAAAAGCTAATTTGCAGGCTCTCAAAGACGAGGTAGAAAAATGAAGGGCTCCGTGGTTAAGCGCGGCAAATCATCTTGGCGCCTCAAATTTGACGTTGGTGCCGACCCCATGACCGGCGGCCGCAAAATCGCCTATCGGACCGTGCGCGGCACCAAGAAGCAGGCCGAGGCCGAGCTAAGCAAAGCCGTTGCAGAAATGCATGCCGGTGGGTTTATCGACGGCACAAACATGACCGTAAAGGAATATCTAGGCCGCTGGTTGAAAGACCATGCCGCCGTGACTGTGTCGGCCAAGACGCTCGAACGCTACACCGAGCTTGCGGATCGTCACCTGTCGCCGCGACTTGGTGCTCATGCGCTTCAAAAACTTACACCTATGCACATTCAGAACGCCTATAGCGACATGCTGGAAAGCGGCCGCATAAAAGGCGGCGGCGGCCTGTCGGCTCGCACCGTTCACCACGTCCATCGACTGCTATTCCAGGCGCTGCGGCAGGCTGTGCGCTGGCAGCTGTTGTCACGGAACCCAGCCGAAGCGGTTACGCCCCCTAAGCCGCCCCCAACAGAAATTGCGATCCTCGACGAGGACCAAGTTGGCGTGCTGCTGAAGGCCGCCCGGTCAACTCGGATGTACACCCCCATATTGCTCGCCATAACTACCGGCCTACGGCGCGGCGAGGTATTTGGGCTCCGGTGGACCGATATTGACCTTGAAAACGGTCGCCTCTCGGTGGCCCAGGCTCTTGAGCAGACGAAGGCCGGGATCGCTTTCAAAGCCCCCAAGACCAAGCGGAGCCGCCGCACCGTCACCCTACCATCGGTGACCATAGAGGCGCTTCGAGCCCATAGAGCCAAGCAGGCGGCGGAACGACTGGCGCTCGGGCTTGGCAAGGATGATCTGGGGCTGGTCTTTACGAGCCCGCTAGGCGCGCCTGTGAGCGTCCGGGCGGTGTCGAAGGAATTTGCCCGGATCGTGAAGCGCGCGAAGTTGCCCCCGCTCACCTTCCACGGCCTCCGGCACTCCCACCTGACCGCCCTGCTCAAGGCCGGTGTACACCCCAAGATCGCCTCCGAGCGAGCTGGCCACGCCTCTGTGGCGATAACCATGGACGTTTATTCCCACGTGCTCCCCTCGATGCAGGACGGCTTGACGGGCGGTGTAGATGCAGCCATCAGGAAAGCCTTGGCAGAACAAACGTGAGCAGAGGGCGAACGAATTGCGAAGCCTCCGGTGCCAATTCGGTGCCAATTCGATGATTATAGACCTAGGGAAAAATTCTAAGTACTTGATTTTATTATACGGATGGGTGGCCGAGTGGTTGAAGGCACCGGTCTTGAAAACCGGCGTGGCGGCGACGCCACCGTGGGTTCGAATCCCACCCCATCCGCCACTTCAGTCCCTGTCTGGGCACTGCGTTTACGCCGCCGGCCGCCACGAGCGTCTGGAGCAGCCGCGACTTCGATCCCATGATGCGCACCTCGCCTTCGGCGACCTCGACGCGCTGGGCGAGCGCACGCAAGTGGTCACGGCGGTAGCCGCCACCTTCAAGCCGGATGCGCTGGCGCGCGGCGTGGGCGAACTTGCTCAACATCGGCGGCGTGACCGCCTGGCTCCCCGAGTGCTGAAGCATGGCTTGGGCGCGCTCGGCATCGGCCTTCGCCTGATCGCGGATGGCCCTGAGGCCGTCGATCCGGTCCTTGAGCGCCGGGGCGTCCAGATCGGCGACGCCCGCCTCGATGGCGTCGTAGAGGCGCTTGAGGCGGGCTTCGGACTCCGCCGCGCGCCGGTTCAGCTCGGCGATGTGCTCGCGCTGGCGTTCGGATCGCTCCTGCCGCCGGTCGAGCACCGTGGCAAGGATTGCTTCCAGCCGTTCGGGCTGGAGCAAACGGTCTTCGAGATGGCTGGCGACAAGATCGTCCAGCTTCTCCATCGGCACCGCCATGCCCTCGCAGGCGGTCGCCCCCTGCCGGGCCTTGGTCGAGCAGGCGTAGTAGCGGTAGCGTCCGCCCTTACCGGTGCGAATGGTCATGGCGCCGCCGCACTTGGCGCAGTGGATCAGGCCGGTAAGGAGGGTCGGGCCACTGATGACGGCGGATGGCGTCACCGTTGGATGTCGGGCCTTGAGCAGCGCCTGCACCGCATCGAAGGTCTCGCGGTCGATGATCGGCGGCACCGGCACGACCACGATCTCACTGACCGGCTTCAATGCCTTCGACTTGGACCGCTTGTTGAACTCGTGCTCGCCGACATAGGTGCGCCGGGTCAGGATGCGGTGAACCTGGCCGATGCCCCAGCGCCCGCCATCACGGGTGAAGATGCGGTTGTGGTTCAGGTGGCTGACGATGTTCTTGACGCCCATCTGGCCCTTGGCGCCGTCGCCGTGGAGCGCGAGGCGATAGATCAGACGAACCGTCTCGGCATGGAGCGGATCGATCTCCAGCTTCTTCTTGGTCTTGGCCCCACGCTGCTCGGCCGCGACGACGCGATAGCCGATCGGCGGCAGCGAGCCGTTCCAGAATCCTTGCCGGGCATTCTCCTTCAAGGCCCGCATGACGTGCTTGGCGTTCTCCTTCGACTGGTATTCGTCGAACAGCGCCATGATCTGCCGCATCATCTGATGCACCGGATCGTCGC
>JBMFWV010000141.1:0-5955 GCA_049964915.1 Rhizomicrobium sp. | reverse complement strand
GGCACGAGCTTTGCGATTCGGTCAGCGACAACTTCCGGGTCATCAACCCAAAGACTTTTCGGGTCGTGACGTGAACAGGGTATACCCATTTTCATTCCGACCACATTGCCGAGCTCGGTGAACTCAATCTGCAGAGCTGGGTCGCGGGCCGCAGCGCCCCGCTCAAAGTGTATGGCCCACCAGGTATCGAGCGGGTCATTGCCGGCTTCAACCAGGCCTATGCACACGATACGGCCTATCGCACCCTCCATCACGGAGCGGATCTACTTGCCCTCCATGCCGCCGGGATGGAGGCGATTACCGTTACGATCCCGCCGGATAATGGCACTGGTGTGGTACTCGAGGCAGACGGCGTGAAAATTACTGCCATCCGGGTAAAACATGATCCCGTCAAACCGGCCTATGGCTACCGCTTCGACTTTCGTGGCCGCAGTATCGTGATCTCAGGTGACACCGCCGCCGATCAAAATTTGGCCACTGCCGCAAAGGGAGCGGACGTTCTGGTGCACGATGCGCTTAATCCGCAGATGGTAAAGGCCCTGGAAGACGCCCTGACAACGAGCGCAAACCTGCGCGCGGCCAAAATCATGCGGGATATTCCTGGTTACCATGCGAGCCCACTTGATGCCGCCTCAATAGCCAATACGGCTGGCGTGCGCCTTCTTGTCTTCACTCATATGATTCCAATGCTACCCAACCAGGCTGCGGAGCGGATGTTTTTGAATGGTGTCGGGGCAGCACGACCGCACGGTGTCGAACTGGGGCATGACGGCCGTCTGATCCGCCTACCTGGAAACAGCACCGTCCTCCAGGCGACGACCTTGCGGAGCTAGCTGCGTCGTGCCCGAAAGAACTCCCTGAGCAGGCTACCCGCGGGCTCGGCCTGATCGCGCATGTGCTCGAGCTGCGGTCGATGATGACAGGTTGTCTGGGCGAAAAACTGTGGTCCATGAAGCACCGCGCCCCCCTTCGGGTCTTCCGCGGCGAAGACAAGACGGGCGATTCGTGCAAGGCTGATCGCCCCCGCACACATCGCACAAGGCTCAAGGGTGACGTAAAGCGTGGTGCCGATCAGCCGCTCATTGCCCAATCGCTGCGCCGCCTCACGAAGCACAAGAATTTCGGCGTGGGCGGTTGGATCCCGCAGTTGAAGAATACGGTTGCCACTACGGGCGAGGAGCAGGCCAGCGGCATCGGTCAGGGCCGCTCCGACCGGGACTTCGCCGCGCTGGGCAGCCTGCCGCGCCTCGTCCAATGCCACCATCATGGCCGCGTCGTCTGTCATAATCCTTGCCTGCCCTGCTTCAGAGCTTTACGCGATAGTCCCTTCCGCCAGAGCGAGCAATCCAAATGGACGATACCGACAATAAGGGCGAACGAATCGCCAAGGTCATGGCCAGGGCCGGGGTGTGTTCGCGACGCGACGCCGAGAAGCTGATTGGCGAGGGTCGGGTGACGCTCAATGGTCAGACCGTTACCACTCCCGCCACCAAGATCACGGCGCCGGCGCTGATTGCAGTGGATGGCAAACCGATTGCCGAGCCTGAACAGACCCGACTGTGGCGCTACCATAAGCCAGCAGGTCTTGTGACCACGCACCGCGATCCGCAGGCAAGACCGACCGTGTTCCAAAACCTGCCTCCGGGTCTGCCACGGGTGCTATCGGTTGGTCGCCTGGATGTTAATTCAGAAGGGCTGCTGCTCCTCACCAACGATGGCGAGATCGCCCGTCGCCTCGAACACCCCTCCGCCGGGCTTCTGCGCACCTATCGGGTCAGACTGTTCGGTCGGATCGACCAGGCAACTCTCGACCGTCTGGCCGAAGGCATCACTGTCGATGGCGTACGCTATGGACCGGTTTTGGCCGACCTGGAACGCAGCAAGGGCCCTTATTCTTGGGCCCAGATCCGACTGAAAGAAGGTAAAAATCGAGAAATCAAGCGGCTCATGGAACATCTGGGCTGCAAGGTCGCCCGCCTGATCCGCATTCAATATGGCCCCTTTCATCTCGGACAGCTTCCCGAAGGCGCTGTTGAAGAGATCCCGGCCAAACTCTGGCGCCAGCACCTGGGTATCGGTCGCAAACCGCGGGCACGATCCTAAGAGGCCAACGCCCGACGCGGCCTGCCGCGCCGGGCGAATAACTTAATGCCTCTCGTCGCGATCCCAGTGACGATCGCCGTGACCATGCCAGCCATCACCATAGCCACGCCAACCATTATGGTCGTAGTAGGCACCCGGACTGTTGACATAGAACTGGGCACCGTAGCTAGCGGCCGGTGCGTAACCCCCATACGGGTAATAGCCACCATAGCCAGCATACCCTTGCGCAGGATAGCTCGGCCCGGGCTGTGACGTCGCCGCAATGACGGCAAGTGCCGCAATGCCAAGGCCTGCGGCAAGTGCAACGCCACTGCCATCTCGCCTGTGATCACGCCAGCCATAACCGCCATCACCATGGGCAAAGGCTACTGTCGGTCCAAGAAGACTGAGAGCTAGCGCCGCAGCAAATAACTTTTTCATGGCATATCGCCTTTCCTTGACTGGAAGCGAAGCAATTGCTCCGTTTCACCCTGTCAGGATGGCGGGACGCCAGTGAACCCAAACTGAACCGAATAGGGCATTATCACGGCGCGGTGCGCCCCATTTGTGCCATTATTGACGTCGGCTGGGACTACATGCGCTCATAACGTGCTACCCAGCCCTTGCACTGGCCGACGCGGCGCGTTCGGCGTTTCCTTCACCTCAGGCTAAGCAGGCTTTGGCAATTGGGATCTCGGCGTCACCGCTGACAGCTGGCAACGAAGTCATCGAGAAGTATGACTTCTGCCTGGCGTGGAAACACCTTTGCCATCAGCAGATGGTGAACCTCGGGATCGGGATCAGCACAGCAATCGGACAGAACCAGAATACGAAAGTCCCTATCAGCGCCGTCCCTGAGTGTGGAAAGGACAACCCCTGAAGTGGAAAGTCCTGCAAGCACCAAGGTGTCGATACCTCGAGAACGCAGGCGGCTACCAAGCTCCGTGGTCGAAAATGCCCCAACCCGGCGCTTGCGGAAGACCTCTTCATCCCCCACCGGTGCCAGTGACGCGACGATCTGCGTGCTACTGTCGTTTGCGTTCAAACGTCGGCTCGCTGCGGCGGCTGCGAAGATGCGGTTTTGTGGCGGAACTTCCGCACTTTCGGCCTCCGTGAGCCCAACGCGGACATGCATCACCGCCACCCCAGCCTTGTGCGCAGCGATCCGGGCCCGTACCGCCCGCTCGACAAGGACCGAGCCCTGGTCACCAAACAGAGCAACGATCCCGTTCTGGAAATCCATAAGCAGCAACCCGGTACTGCCCGGGTCAAGTGCCAGCATGTACTCGCGCCCTTCCTTGAGAATGGCCATTGCTCCGCCCCGCGGGACAATCCACGGCATGTGCGGACCGCATGCGTCTATTCCGCGGCATCCTGAGGCAGGTAAATCTCGCCACCATGTTGACGAAACTCATCGGCCTTCTTCGCCATCGCCGCGCGGATTTCCTCTGATGATAACCGATCGTTGCTGCCGCGAGCGGCGTCGCGCACTTCCTGGCTAATCTTCATCGAACAGAATTTGGGCCCGCACATCGAACAGAAATGCGCGACTTTGGCGCCTTCAGCCGGCAAGGTCTCGTCATGATAGGCTTGAGCGGTTTCCGGATCGAGAGCGAGCGCAAACTGGTCGCGCCATCTGAATTCGAAGCGGGCCTTGCTCATGGCATCGTCCCATAGTCGTGCGGCCGGATGACCTTTCGCCAGATCGGCAGCATGGGCCGCAATCTTGTAGGCGATCACCCCCTCCTTGACGTCGTCGCGGTCCGGGAGCCCCAAATGTTCTTTGGGCGTAACATAGCAAAGCATTGCGGTGCCGAACCACCCGATCATCGCCGCACCAATAGCCGAGGTGATGTGATCATATCCGGGGGCCACGTCCGTCGTGAGCGGACCTAGTGTGTAGAAGGGCGCTTCATCGCAAGCCTTCAGCTGGCGGTCCATATTCTCCTTGATCTTGTGCATCGGTACGTGCCCTGGACCCTCGATCATGACCTGAACGTCATGGCGTTGGGCGATACGATTGAGCTCACCCAGAGTCTCAAGTTCGGCGAACTGCGCTGCATCATTGGCATCAGCCGTTGAGCCGGGGCGAAGCCCGTCACCCAGCGAAAATGAGACATCGTATTGCTTGAGGATCTCGCAGATCTCTTCGAAATGAGTATAGAGAAAATTCTCGCGATGATGGGCAAGGCACCATTTGGCCAGGATCGAGCCACCACGCGACACGATTCCGGTAACGCGATCTGCGGTCAGCGGAATATGTGCAAGACGTACGCCCGCGTGCACGGTGAAATAGTCGACACCCTGCTCGCATTGTTCAATCAGCGTATCGCGATAGATATCCCAGGTCAGCTCCTCAGCAATGCCGCCAACCTTTTCGAGCGCCTGATAGATGGGCACGGTTCCGATCGGAACCGGAGAATTGCGAATGATCCACTCCCGGATCGAATGGATATGCCGTCCGGTAGAGAGATCCATCACCGTATCGGCGCCCCAACGAATTGCCCACACCAGCTTTTCGACTTCCTCGGCAACGCCCGAGGTCACAATGGAGTTGCCGATATTGGCATTGACCTTGGTGAGGAAATTACGACCGATGATCATCGGCTCAGTTTCGGGGTGATTGATGTTAGCTGGCAGGATTGCGCGTCCCCGGGCGATTTCCTCGCGCACAAATTCGGGCGTGATCTCATCAACCATCGCCGCCCCAAAAGAATTTCCATCCCGCAGTTCGGAACGTCCCAGATTTTCGCGTGCGGCAACAAACTTCATTTCGTCGGTAATCAAACCCTGCCGCGCGTAGTGTAGCTGGGTGACATTGCACCCGCTTTTGGCCCGCAGGGGCTGCCGCGATCCGCGGGCAAATTGCGGAACACCGAGAACCTCACCAGGCTTCAGCCCGTCATCCTGCGCCAGACGCACGCGCCCGGCATACCATTCCACATCACCACGCGCCGTGATCCAGTCAGCACGCCGGGACGGAAGCCCTCGAGCAATGTCGATCTGGGCGCTCTCATCGGTATAGGGACCAGACGTGTCATAAAGGAGCACGGAGGGCTCCCCCCCAGACAGCGGTACCTCACGAAACGGCACGCCATTGACGATCCGCTTGCGCGAACCCGGCAAGGGCCCTCGTGTCACCATGTCATTGCTGACGGCACTGGGGTTACGGAGCATTTCGTTCATGGTCACCTCTCTTCGGCGTGTGAGGGTGGCCTTGCCGCCATCCGCTCCCTACGCCGGTCTTAACCGGATCAGGTTCTAAGGGACCCCGCCGCAGCGGATCTCAGCCTCGTTCATCGAAGCGCCCCTGGGATCGGGCGAGAGTTTGGGCGCCAGCTTCCACAAGTCAAGGCCCGTGCCTATAGTTCCAAGCGATGGATGCTAAAATTTCAATTCGCCCGGCACAACCGCACGAAGCAGTCGTGGTGGCAGCCATTTTCAGCGCGGCCAGGGAGCAGTTGAGGTTCCTGCCGCGACTGCACAGTCCAGATGAGGAGCGTGACTTTATCAGCGCCTGCTTTCGAACCGAACAGATCCTCGTCGCCGCAATGGGAGGGACTGTCTGCGGCTTCGCCGCCTGCCATGGCGATTGGCTCAATCACCTGTACGTGCACCCTGACAAGCAGGGCCAGGGCTGCGGCGACCTGTTGCTGGCGCGCTGCAAGGCGGTGTCCCAAGGCATTCTTCAGCTGTGGTGTTTTGCAGGTATACCCCGATTCATTGATGACACGAAAAACGGCTTGCGATGGGGCGAGTTTTGGATTCGTCTGGGGGCATGATTCGTGCCGGGTTCCTTTCTGCGCCAGACCGCGCCGCCCTTGTCGCTTTGATGCGAAACGGGTCGGCAGCGAACCGGCTGGCGCGCCGCGC
>JBMFWV010000140.1:0-6014 GCA_049964915.1 Rhizomicrobium sp. | reverse complement strand
GCTCTTCCAAGGCCAAGGAAATCTGCGAAAAGGTCGGCATAGCGCCGGGGCGTCGGGTACACGACCTGACCGACGCAGAAGTCATTCAGATCCGCGAGACGATCGATCGCGATTATCTGGTCGAAGGTGATCTTCGGCGAGACGTCGCAATGAACATCAAGCGGTTGATGGATTTGGGTTGCTATCGCGGACTTCGTCACCGCAAAGGCCTGCCAGTTCGCGGGCAACGCACCCACACCAACGCTCGGACCCGCAAGGGCCCGGCTAAAGCAATCGCCGGTAAGAAAAAAGTCACGAAGTAGGGTTAACCAAATATGGCTAAAGCTGTCGGCGGCGCGCGTGTCCGCAAAAAAGAAAAGAAAAACGTTGCGGTCGGTGTGGCTCATGTTGCCGCGACCTTCAACAACACTATCGTCACCATCACCGATACAGCTGGGAATGCGATTTCCTGGTCCTCGTCCGGAATGATGGGATTCAAGGGGTCGCGCAAATCGACGCCATACGCTGCCCAGGTAGCAGCGGAAGACGCTGCCAAGAAGGCAGTAGAGCATGGCATGCGCACCCTCGAAGTCGAGGTGTCTGGACCAGGATCAGGACGCGAATCGGCACTGCGAGCTCTTCAGTCCGTTGGGTTGACAGTTACCGCTATCCGCGACGTGACCCCTATTCCGCATAATGGATGCCGGCCGCCGAAGCGGCGGCGGGTTTAGTTCAGGAGTGAGGGGCGGATCATCGGTTTTGTGAGAAGACCCTCTCCTAGTGAGTTCGGACGTAGTTACCCATCGAACGTATAGGCCGCGGTCCGACGCGACCGGGATACGATGAGGCCAAGATGTTTCAGAAAAACTGGCAGGAATTGATCAAGCCGCAGAAATTGCGGGTAGAGGCAGGCGAGGATGCCAGTCGCCAGGCCACCCTTGTAGCTGAACCGCTGGAGCGAGGCTTTGGCCTAACGCTCGGCAATTCCTTGCGGCGCGTACTACTGTCATCGCTGCAGGGAGCAGCTGTCACATCCATTCAGATCGAAGGTGTGCTGCACGAGTTCTCCTCCATCACTGGTGTGCGCGAGGATGTCACGGATATAGTTCTCAACGTGAAGCAAATCGCTCTTCGTATGCATGCGGAAGGTCCTAAGCGGCTGTCTCTGCGCAAGGTTGGGCCCGGCGAGGTTTTGGCCGGCGACATAGCAGCAACGGCGGATGTTGAAATTCTCAATCCGGAGCTGGTGATCTGCACGCTCGATGAAAAGATCGAGTTCCGCATGGAACTGACGGTAGCCACCGGCAAGGGGTATGTTCCAGCTGATCGCAATAGGCCGGAAGATGCGCCGATCGGATTGATACCGGTCGATTCATTGTTCTCGCCCGTAAAAAAGGTCTCCTACAAGGTTGAGAATACCCGCGAGGGCCAGATCCTTGATTATGACAAACTGACTTTGAACGTGGAGACCAACGGCGCCGTCAGTCCGGATAACGCCGTTGCCTACGCAGCGCGCATTTTGCAGGATCAGCTCCAGGTCTTCATCAATTTTGAAGAGCCGCGCGAACGTGTTGCAGAAGAAAGCAAGCCTGAACTGGCGTTCAATCCGGTATTGCTGAAAAAGGTTGATGAGCTTGAGCTTTCAGTCCGGTCGGCGAATTGTCTGAAGAATGACAATATAGTCTACATTGGCGATCTCATTCAGAAGACCGAAGCGGAAATGCTGCGTACGCCGAATTTTGGGCGGAAGTCACTGAATGAAATCAAGGCGGTTCTTGCCGAGATGGGTTTGCATCTTGGTATGGAAGTACCCGGCTGGCCGCCTGAAAATATTGAAGACCTCGCCAAGCGTTACGAAGACCAATACTGAATACCTATCAGCGCCACTCCACTGAGGGGGGCGCTGGGGCAAGTTATCGGCATAAGCCGGTGACGACGGGATAGAAAACAAGAGTGTATCATGCGCCATCGCAATTCGGGCCGGAAACTCGGCAAGACATCCGCTCACCGTACAGCCATGTTCGCAAACATGACTGCGGCACTGATCAAACATGAGCAAATCAAGACCACACTGCCAAAGGCCAAGGAGCTTCGGCCAGTTGTGGAAAAGCTCGTAACCTTGTCCCGCCGTGGCGCGTCCGACCTGCATGCGCGGCGCCAGGCGATTGCGGCCGTTCGCGATGCCGCGCAGGTGAAGAAGTTGTTCGATGTGATCGGACCACGATATGCCAATCGTCCCGGTGGGTACACTCGGGTGCTTAAGGCGGGTTTCCGTCATGGTGACAATGCGGCCATGGCATTCATCGAGTTCGTCGAACGCGATCTTGAGGCTAAAGGTCAGGATTCAGGGCCAGTAACCGTGGATGGCGACGCTGAAGAGTAGGGGTGGCCGACGCGCTGATGGGATAGGTAACGGGGCGGCTCTAGGGGCCGCCCTTTTGCGTTGAGGACTGCAGATGAAAACACGGGCCCTTTTGATACCGATATTGCTCACGCTGGCTCTAGTGTCGCCGGGAGCTGCATTGGCAGGGCGTGTATTGCCCAAATCAACTGGGCAAATCCAGCTCAGTTTCGCAAGTGTTGTCAAAAGGGTGGCCCCGGCGGTTGTGAACGTCTATGCGCGGTCAGTCGTACGCCAGCAGGTCAATCCACTCTTCGCGGATCCTTTGTTCCAGCAGTTTTTTGGACTTTCACCGCAATTTCGTCGCCGGGTTCAGCAATCTCTGGGGTCTGGCGTCATCGTGCGCAGTGATGGAATCATATTGACGAATGATCACGTTATTGCCGGAGCTCAGGACATAGTCGTGGCTTTGGCCGACCGTCGGGAATTCAAGGCGAAAGTTCTGCTTGCCGATAAACGCACGGATCTAGCAGTCCTGAAGATCAATGTACCTAAAGGACAGCATTTGCCAACCATTACCTTCGGTAACTCCGATCGGCTTGAAGTCGGCGACATTGTGTTAGCTATCGGTGATCCATTCGGCGTAGGGCAAACCGTGACACAAGGGATAATTTCTGCGCTGGCACGTACCAATGTCGCGGATGGCTCCTATCGGTTTTTCATCCAAACTGACGCTGCAATCAATCCGGGGAATTCCGGCGGCGCGCTCGTTACAACCGATGGAAAGCTCGCGGGTATCAACACGGCCATCTATTCGCGGTCTGGGGGAAACATCGGGATTGGTTTTGCTATTCCAGCCAATCTCGCACGTCGCGTCGTCGATGGCGCACTGGGTGGTGGTATTCAACTACCTTGGTTTGGCGTTGCTGGGCAAAGCGTAACGCCTAGTCTTGCTTCAGCACTTGGCCTGAAATTTCCAGAAGGTGTCGTTCTTAACCAGGTCTATCCAGGCGGTCCTGCCGCAAATGCGGGTCTCAAACATGGTGATGTTGTCCTTGCGATTGACGGCTCAAGTGTCAACAGTATGGATGCGCTGAACTACCGTGTGGCTACTCACCGGCCAGGAGAAATGGCAAAGGTGCGGGTGGTGCAGAGTGGACATGTGCATGTCGTTGAAGTCAGGCTGAGCTTGCCGCCTGCAAGCCCACCACCTGACGAAACCCTGATTGGCGGCCGCAATCCCCTCACCGGTGCTCGGGTCGAAAATCTTTCGCCAGCGGTTGCAACACAGTTAGAGCTGGATCCGATGCTCCATGGTGTTGTGGTAGTATCTGCAGGACAAGGTCTTGCGGCAAATCAGGGCTTTGAGAGCGGCGACATCATCCAGAGCATCAATGGAGAATTGATCGGCAACGTCAACCAGCTGAACCAGGCTTTGATGGCTGGAGAAAGACAGGGCGGCTGGCAGATTGTGGTTAACCGCAATGGGCAGCAATTGTCTTTGGCCGTACGTAGATAGGCGGCTGAGTTGGACAGACTAAACCTCAAATCTAATAGATACAGTTTCTACACGAGCCGGTGGGGGGAGGCTTCAGGCGGGGGTACCTGCTGGGAAGATCGCAATCCCCGGTTGTTTGTTTAGAGCGCTTTGGAGCGCTCTGTCCGGTTCCTCACTCTTCGTAGGTAGGCTTAGGCTGTTGCAATGAGTGATCTATTTGAAGCGGGTGGGTTAGACTCTGGGGCGCCGCGCCCCCTTGCCGATAAATTGCGTCCGCATTCGCTTTCGGAGGTGGTCGGGCAGGATCATCTTCTCGGGCCCGAGGGTCCGCTGGGGCGTATGCTGGAGCGTGAAACGCCGCATTCCGTTATACTCTGGGGTCCCCCCGGCACGGGCAAGACGACTATCGCCAGGCTGCTGTCGAATGCGTTCAAGCTGCATTTTGATCAGCTTTCGGCGATTTTTTCCGGCGTCGCTGACCTTAAAAAGGCATTTGAGGCTGCACGACAACGACGACGCGTAGGTCAGGGGACTTTGCTGTTCGTCGATGAGATTCATCGCTTCAATCGAAGCCAGCAGGACTCGTTTTTGCCAGTTGTTGAAGATGGTACTGTGGTTCTGGTCGGGGCAACCACGGAAAACCCGTCATTCGAACTCAACGGAGCCTTGCTTTCGCGTTGTCAAGTATTGGTTCTGCGTAGACTAGATGATGCAGCCTTGGAGAAGCTTCTCGAGCGGTCTGAATTACATTACGGCCAGAAGCTACCATTGACAGATGACGCACGCGCTACCTTAAGAGCAATGGCCGATGGCGATGGTCGTTATCTGCTCAACCTGGTTGAAGAGATTGCAGGATTAAAAAGGCTACAGCCGATGGATACGGCTGAGCTTGTTGAAGCGGTACAACGCAGAGCGCCGCTATACGATAAAGATCGCGAGGAGCACCACAATTTGATATCGGCGCTTCACAAGTCGATCCGCGGTTCAGATCCTGATGCAGCGCTTTACTGGCTCGCCCGCATGCTCGTAGCTGGAGAGCAGCCGCTTTATATCGCTCGCCGACTGGTTCGCGCGAGTGTTGAAGATATTGGGCTTGCAGATCCGCAGGCAGTCCTGCAGGCACTTGCAGCAAAGGATGTGTATGATTTTTTGGGCAGTCCGGAGGGTGAAATTGCGCTCGCGCAATGCGTTCTATATTTGGCGACGGCTCCAAAATCGAACGCTGTCTACAAGGCCTTTGGTGCCGCTAGCAGGGCGGCGCGACAGCACGGTTCTTTGATGCCACCTGCCCATATTCTCAACGCGCCCACCAAATTGATGAAGAATCTAGGGTACGGTAGCGGTTACGAGTATGATCATGACGCCGAGAGAGGCTTTTCTGGACAGAACTATTTTCCGGATGCGATGCGGCGTGAAGCCTTTTATGAGCCTAAGGAAGCCGGCTTTGAAAGGGAGGTCATCAAGCGTCTCGAATACTGGGCGAAGTTAAGAACTAAACGTCCCCCCTCAGCCTGATCTGAGCATCTGGCGCCGTGTCTTGCACCTGTGGCGGGGTGTGAGGGCCCCAAGAGAGGTCCAGTAAGCGGTTCATGAGATGGGCTTGCGCGGGGTTCGGCTTGGCCTTCCCGCTGAGAAAGGGCCGGGAAGTACTCTTCTACGCAGTGGCTGATGTTGACGTTGGTACGGTTGCCTCATGGGCGCGCCGGCCCATGCCCAAACTAGTCGTCGCTCGCCGAAGGGAAGTGGAATGCCGGGCGGACGGTGCTCAAAGAGGGACGTAACCTGAAGGCCTGTGGGCAAGGATGTTGCCCGATCCTAAGGAGATGGATTGGGGCGCCCCGTGGGGCCTGCCGGCGCTGCCTTGGGTCCGCCGCCGGCACAGCCCATCGCGAAACGGGCCTCTAGCCGCCAGAATGCTCCTCGAGCGGCGAGATGAGATCCTGGCCGTTCAGAAGCCTCAGGAGATCGCTCCTAGGGTCGTGCAAGGCATGCAGGTAGACCAAAGCGGAAACTCCGGCAGGTAGTTTAGGCTGCCACCCCTTGCGTTGAGCCGGGGGCAAGCATCGCGGACGCTCTCTGTGCCCCCCGCGGGGCAAGCGTGAAAAGCTGTCCCAACGACACCGATCGGCGAGCTCCGCGTCAATCTCGTCATCATCTGTTTACGGCCCGCATTGGACCCAATAAAAGCATAGTCGC
>JBMFWV010000139.1:0-6032 GCA_049964915.1 Rhizomicrobium sp. | reverse complement strand
TCCGGCTTCAATGAGGTCGCTCTCTCAGCGGCGGACAGTTGCGTGCCGCGCGACCTCACAGAACCCTATAGATTCAGCAAGCTAGGGCATAGCGCGAGTTCCTGGCGTCGGTTGGCATAAACTCCCACATCAGGTGATCAAGACGGATGCCTGCGACCGTACGATGGTGGAGACCCGGCCTTGTCCATGCAGGACATGTCTTTTCTGTCATTTATGACAAATCCTTGAATAAAGCTCGCTGTTACAGGCACATCGACTTCCGACTAGTTTCGATTGGCTGCAGCCGATGCCGGTTCTGGGATGAGAAAACCTCAGTGATGATGCAGATGTAATTTTTGGACTGTATCAAGCGAAAAGCTAAAAGAGCATATATCGCCGCGCAAGGGACGGTCTAACAGACCAGCGCGGCTCCCGAATCCTGAGGTGAGTAGATGGTTCAATATGATTTTCCGCCCCGTCCACGATCGTATGATAAGAAGGTTGCGCTCGTACTACAGGGCGGCGGTGCATTAGGGAGCTATCAGGCCGGTGCATACGAGGTTCTGTCCCACTCTGAATATCAGCCGGACTGGGTCGCAGGTGTTTCCATAGGTGCGATCAACGCGGCGATCATTGCGGGTAATTCGCCGCAGACACGTGTTGCCCATCTGCGCAAATTCTGGGAACTGATTACCTCGCCATCAGCCTGGTGGCCAAGTTATGAGGGTGAAGCCTCCTCCCAATGGCATCGACGACTGGGTGCAGTCACGGCCCTTGCCTTCGGGCAGCCCGGGTTTTTCGCACCGCGCGGCGCTATGGAGTGGTTTAGCAGCCGAATGCCCACCAGCTTCTACGATACGAGTGCGCTCCGTGCCACGTTGGATACGCTCGTCGACTTTGACCGTATTAATCACGGCAAGGAAATGCGGTTAAGCGTTGGCGCAGTCAATGTGAGAACCGGACAACTGGTCTACTTTGACAGCATAGAGCAAAAGATAGGAGCCGAGCATGTTATGGCGAGCGGGGCATTGCCGCCTGGCTTCCCGCCTATCGAAATAGACGGAGAATTTTACTGGGACGGTGGACTGGTCTCGAATACACCCCTGCAATATGTCCTGGACTACTATCCTAGACGTAGCCGCCTGGCATTTCAGATCGATCTGTTTCAGGCATACGGAAACATTCCAAACAGCCTTGAAGAGGTCGGGGAACGCGAAAAAGATATCAGATATTCTAGCCGTACCCGGATCAGTACAGAGAACTTCCGGCAAAGGCATGATGTTCGCTTTGCCATCAATGAACTCTACAAGATTTTGCCGAAGGAAGTCGCTGAAACGGAGGAAGCTAAAAGACTTTACCGATTCGGCTGCGTGACTGAAATGGATATCGCCCATCTTATCTATCGGCCAATGGAAAGTCAGGGCTCCTCGAAGGATTTTCAATTCAATAGGCAGACCATGGAGGCGCGCTGGCAGCAGGGTGCGGCAGATGCTGCGGAAACGCTAAAGGCCTCGCCCTGGCTTGCCCCCATACCAAAGGAAGCGAGTGTAAGGATATTTGATGTCATGCACGACATCCTGCTTGAAAGACTCGGAACGGGCACCCCGGCCCCGGTAGTCGCAACCACGGCAAAGCCACCTCGACGCGCCAATAATCGTCGCCCAACGCCACAATCCTCACACTGATTCAAGGCTTCCTTCATGGAAATCTCCGACGTCGTCCGCGGCGCCTACTCGATGCCGTTCACCAGTCCGTCCTACCCTGCTGGTCCATACCGGTTTGTCGATCGCGAACATCTCATCATCACCTATCGTACCGATCCCGAGGCGCTGCGCGCGTTCCTGCCGGAGCCGCTCAAGTGGACAGAGCCTTTGGTACGCTTCGAATTCATGCGGATGGCCGGCGGAACCGGCTTTGGGCGCTATGCGGGTGCAGCGCAGATGATTCCCGTAATCCTGGATGGCGAGGCTGGAAGCTACACGCACGCCATGTTTCTAGATGTCCACGCGCCAATATCTGGTGGGCGCGAGCTTTGGGGCTTCCCGCAAAAGCTTGCGGCTCCCCGGCTTGAGGTCGAGCACGACGTGCTCATTGGTACCCTGGATTACGGTCCCAATCGCATCGCGACGGCAACGATGGGATACAAGCATACTGTGGTTGATCACAATATCGCCATGTCGGAGCTCTCGGAACCTGGGTTCCTGCTGAAGATCGTGCCTCACGTCGATGGAACCGTGCGGATTTGTGAACTCGTGCGCTTTTTCCGGCGGGATATTGTCATAAAGGGGGCTTGGCGCGCTCCGGTTTCACTGGAGTTACGCCCTCACGCGCTGGCCCGGCTTGAGTCGCTGCCGGTACGTGAGGTCGTATCAGGCATCCATATCATTGCTGACTTCACGCTCGCCTTGGGCGAAGTGGTGCATGACTATCTCTGTCAATCCAGCGGTGGACAATAAACCCCATGAAAGCAGAAGACATACGAAGGAATGCGTTCTCCATGCCGCTGCATAGCCCGGCCTATCCGCCTGGGCCATACAGGTTTGTCGATCGGGAATATCTGATCATCACCTACCGAACAGACCGTGAGCTGCTCGAAAGAGTTGTACCGAAACCGCTCGAGATCATAGACGCGATCGTGAAGTACGAGTTCATCCGCATGCCCAACAGCACGGGATTTGGTGACTATACCGAGTCCGGTCAGGTGATACCGGTACGCCTCAATGGCGAGAGTGGAGGGTATACCCATGCCATGTTTCTCGATGATGAGCCGCCCATCGCGGGTGGTCGGGAACTCTGGGGCTTCCCCAAAAAGCTGGCCCATCCGTCGCTGACTGTGGAACATGACACGCTGCTCGGTACCTTGGACTATGGCTCTGTGCGTATCGCAACGGGCAGCATGGGCTTCAAGCACAAGGAAATACCGCACGAGGTGGCGGCGCGGGCCATGCATGAACCTGGCTTCTTGCTGAAGATTATCCCACATGTTGATGGCAGTCCCAGAATCTGCGAACTCGTGCGTTATGGCCTTGGGGACGTGCAGATTAAGGGCGCGTGGACGGGTCCTGCAGCCCTCGAGCTTCATCCTCACGCGCTGGCGCCGGTCGCCGCCCTGCCTGTGCTTGAGGTGATATCAGGATTGCACCTGATAGCCGATCTGACCCTTAATCTCGGAACAGTTGCCTACGACTATTTGTCCGGGCGCTGATACCAGCCGTTTTGAAACTGAGTTCCCATACACCCGCGTTTTAAAATTAAGCAAGGAGATATTGCGATGTTAAAGGGCAAGACTGCATTGATAACAGGTTCCACAAGCGGAATCGGAAAAGGCATAGCTGAAGTGCTTGCTGATGCCGGCGCTAATATTGTGCTCAATGGTTTCGGCAATTCAGCGGATATCGAAATCATTCGTGCTGACATGGAGCGGAGAAACGGTACGCGCGCCATCTATGATGGCGCTGATCTTTCAGACGCCAAGCAGATCATCACCATGATGGATCACGCGCTGGATCAGTTTGGAACAATCGATATTCTGGTCAACAATGCCGGCATTCAGCATGTTGCGCCCATTGAGGAATTTCCGATCGAGAAGTGGAACGCGATCCTTGCAATCAATCTTTCCTCGTCGTTCCATACCATTGCCCGGGCACTTCCTGGAATGAAGAAGAAGGGTTGGGGAAGGATTATCAATATCGCGTCGGCCCACGCCCTTGTGGCATCGCCGTTTAAGAGTGCCTATGTGGCGGCGAAACACGGCGTAGCAGGGCTGATTAAGACCGTCGCGCTGGAAGCAGCGCAACATGGGGTCACCGCCAATGCCATCTGTCCGGGGTATGTCTGGACTCCACTCGTAGAAGCCCAGATTCCAGACACTGCGAAGGCGCGGGGCATCACCGAGCGTGAAGTAATCGATACCGTCCTGCTTGAAGCTCAGCCAACCAAGCAATTCGTCAAGATTGATGAGGTTGCTGCTTTTGCCGCATTTCTCACGAGCGATGCAGCTGCATCGATCACGGGTGCAATTCTATCGATTGATGGTGGGTGGACAGCTCATTAGTGGCGTAGTGTGTGTGCGATCTAATGCGGCTTCCTTGTCCGCTCCTGCACGGAGGCGCGGGAGCGGGCGATGCGTAAGCCAGCTGTTGGTGCGAGAGTTGTTGTGTTTGCAGATGAGGCAATACCAGGCCTTGCGCTTCGGCCATAGCGCGGCGCCGTGTAGAAATTTGTACACCTGAGGTCCGGCCGATTATGGGCGATACCAACCTGTCGAATTGGCGATAGCCGGGCGGGTTGCCGCTATGAACGATCACGGTCGTGCCGGCCCGCAGCCCTGATATCGTCCACAGCATCGCCACGACCTGCCAGTCGCGCTGCAGCATGACACTTGGCAGCGCGCTGATAGTGTCTCCGGTATCACCGGGCACGAGAACACGTTCTGTCATTGCATCATCTTCATGACCGTGCCCAGCCAAGAATGTTCGGTGAAATTCGGTCGGGGCATCCAGGTGGGCCAGGCGCCAAAATGTCGGCGGCCTCCTTTGCGCGGCAATCGCCGCCTATGGCTCTTCGGCAAATGGCGATTGCTCGGGTCGTGGGTATATCAACGGCGAGAGACCGCTGCGGTTGGCGTAGACAGGACGAGCGCGGGCCGTCCTCCATGCTTGGGCGAAGGATGCCTGCGCCAAGGAGCGCAGGCATCCTCAGGCACGGTTTTCAGCTGTGGAAACGGCGGTTCAGCTTGCGCATGCCGCCGATCCAGCGGCCATAATCCGCCGTCTTGCGCCGCATATAATCGAGCACTTCGGGATGAGGCAGGATGAGGAATTCTTCGGCTGCAAGCCCTTTTACCACCACCTCGGCCACTGCCTCTGGCTCGATCATGCCGTCAATGCTGGCTACCCCGTCCTCATTGCCGGCAGTCATTGCCGTGCGTACCGCCTGTGGGCAGAGTACAGAGATCTTGATGCCCTCATCGCCATGCGTGATGGCTAGCCATTCGGCGAGTCCCACAGCCGCATGCTTGGTCACGGCGTAGGGCGCTGAACCGATCTGCGATAGAAGACCTGCCGCCGAAGCGGTATTGAGCAGATAGCCGCCGCCGCGCGCGGCCATGCGCGGGATGAGATGGCGCGCAGCCCAGACATGGGCCATAACATTAATGTCCCATATGCGTTGCCACTCTTTGTTCGATGCGTCGGCTCCACCGCCGATACCAATTCCGGCATTGGAGCAGAACAGATCGATCGGGCCCGTCTCGCCCTCAACTGTTTCGATCAAGTTCCGGATGTCATCTTCCTTTGAAACGTCGCAGCGAAAGGCGCGGGCTGCCTTGCCAGCGATGTTGGCCGTAGCGGCGGCACCATCCGCGTTGAGATCGGCACAGGCCACAAAGCGTGCCCCTTCGCGAACAAAGCGGATTGCCATCGCGCGGCCAATGCCGCTGGCAGCACCCGTGACGACTATGATCTTGTCCTTCAGTTCCATACCAGGTTTCCTTCTTGAGTGCGTTAGCCTGCAAGAGCTTTGGCCGCACTCTTCTCGTTAGCGTTATAGCGGCGGAATGCTTCGAATACTCCCATCCCAAGATCAGGGTCGAGCCCCTTTCCCATACGTAGCAGCTGCAGACAGAACCAGCCTTGCTGGCCCCAGCCGTTCAGCCCCTTGATGAGGGCAAAGCGGCTATTGGGACCAAAGATGCCGGGCCCCAGCCTCAGAGTTTTCTCATAGCTCGGCAACTGCGCGAGCGTACCATCGAGTAGCTTCAGCAGGCAGGTCGGATCGGCACAAAGCGGTCTTCCAACCCCGATAAGATCAGTGGCACCGGATGCGAGCGCTGCGTTCATGCTGGAGATACTGCGAAAACCACCGGTTACCATCAGCGGCATTTTCACTGCGCGGCGAATATCTTCGGCATAGGCGAGGAAATAAGCCTCGCGCGCGATCGTGCTCTCACGTCGCGTCTCGGCCTTTTCCGGATGCAAAGTAAGATCATCCCGCCCCGTCAGGCGCGGTTGCTCATAGGTCCCCCCGGAAATCTCCAGGAGGTCAACGGCTTC
>JBMFWV010000138.1:0-6139 GCA_049964915.1 Rhizomicrobium sp. | reverse complement strand
CCATCTCGGACTGTTTGAGCTCGTCGCGGGAAAAGATGATGACCCGTCGGGGCTTATAGTGGGCGATGACGTGCTTGACGAAATGCTTGCCGAAGGAGCCGGTACCACCGGTGATGAGCACAGACTTGTCGTTGAGATCGAGCCAGGGCTGGGAAAAGTCGCGAAACGGGCTCACCACGGGCTCCGCTTCAAGCTCAACGTCCCGGGAACGTGCGATCGCAGGCATACTCATCGGCCGGTGTCCTTCTAGACCGGCGCCATGCTCGCCCAATAGGCTTAAGCAATTGTAAGCAAGCCTGCGACTTATGGCTCTCTGCCGCACCATTGAGCGTTAAGGAGAGATTAATGCGCGGCGTGCCAGCTTGACGCCAACCCATGCCGCATCAGGTGTTTCAGGGAAGCGGATTCAACGGGCGCCAGCTCTGATTTCACGTCATGAGGCACGCGACGTTTCGCGAGCGGATTGGGGGTCGCTCAGAGGTTCAAGCGTCACTTAAAAGTCCCACGGGCAAACAAGACTAAGGCCAGTGGTCGTAAAATCCCTCAAGTTTCGGGTTGCGAGTTGTGCACCATTGATCCGTGCGATGGCTGCAATCATTCCATCAGGAGCACTCATGGGATAACCCTGGCGGACTGCTGCACCCATAATATCTCCATAGGCCAATGCCGCAGCTTCAGTAAGGCTGAAGATTCGATCAGCAAAACGATGGCGCCACTCGATAAGGCCTTGTTCCAAACGCACAGCCCGCTGATCGGGACGGATTTTGTTTATACCAAAGGCGATTTCAGCAATCGTGACCGTGGACAATGCCAGCTCAGCGTCATTGCGGACGAGCCACGCAATGACCGCGGCGTCAGGCGATTTACGTAATGATTCCGAGAGGACATTGGTGTCGAGAAAGATCACAGCTCCGGTCCTGGATCGACGCGCCGGCTCTCTCGGATGACTGTCTCCAAATCGACGTCACTGCCGTAGTCATGCGATACGCGTGAATAGAAGGCCGATGCCGGCTCGCGCCCCGCCTCGCGGATTTCGTAGGCCTCCAGAGCACGTTCGACAATATCGGCAATAGAGCGGTGTTCACGCCGCGCCAATCGATGTGCGAGATCGCGCGCTCTCGCACTGCGCACAGAAAGCTGCGGTTCGGCCATGCTAGCCACCTGGTATCGCTGATGCTCTAGAGCACATTACCAAAATAGAGTAAAATGGCAAGGTGTCTTTTGCCATCTTGATGGCATGAAGCTGTGAACGTGCCCACAAGTGTACAAACAGGTTTCTCGTTACACCGTCCACCAACCCGATGGAGTGCCTCGAATTCGCGACGTGCCGCTATTACGCCAGAGACGCCACTTGGGTTATATTTGACGGTCCCGCCAGCCCTGATACCACGCCACAAAGCGGGCAATCCCGTCCTCGAGTTTGACCTTTGGCGCAAAGCCAAAATCCGCCGCAGCACGGCTGATATCGGCATAGGTCTCATTCACATCACCGGCGGGTCCCTCGGTGAAACGAATTTCGGCCTTGCATCCAGTTGCCTGCTCGATGGCCGCGATCAGCTCCATCACGCTTTGGGGCCGATGATTGCCAAGATTATAGATTCGGTGAGGCGCACCCTTCTTTTCCGGCTGGAACGGGGTTTCGACCATGCGGACGAGCGCGTCCACGATGTCGTCGACAAAGGTAAAATCTCTCCGGAGCTTGCCCTCACCAAAAACGGAAAGCGGTCGTCCGGACAAAATGGCGTCGGTGAACGACCAATAGGCCATATCGGGGCGCCCCCAGGGACCATAGACGGTAAAGAAGCGAAGCCCTGTCTGCTTGAGACCAAAAAGCTCGGCGTATGAATGTGAGAGCAGCTCCCCAGCCCGCTTGGTTGCCCCGTAATAGGAAACGGGCTTGTCCGCGCAGGCGCTCTCTGAAAACGGCGCCTTGGTGTCATTGCCATAGACCGAACTGGACGAGGCATAGATCAGCTGTGAGAGCCCCTCGTGGTGGCGCGCGAACTCGAGGACATTGTGATGACCCACAAGATTGGACTGGGTGTAGGCACGGGGGTCCTCGAGGGCGTAGCGCACGCCCGCCTGGGCAGCCAGATGGAGGATGAGGTCATAACGTTCCCCACTACAGGCCTCAGTCAGCGCCGCCGCATCGGCGAGGTCCACCTGGGCAAAGCGAAACCCATCCTGCGCTGTAAGCTGGGCCAGACGGCCCTGCTTGAGGGCAGGATCATAATAGCGATTGAGCGAATCAAGCGCGGTCAGGCGATGGCCGCGGGCCAAAAGCGCCATCCCGACATGAAAGCCGATAAAGCCGGCGCCACCGGTCAGAAGTATGTTCATGACGAGGGCTTTAGGCCCGCCGTTATCCAAGAGCAAGAGGAGGCCGACAGCGTCCAGGTGGCCTACAAGCGGCTAAACTGTCCTGTTTGAGACTGGCCCCTCTTTGGTCCAGCGCCAGGCGGTCGCAATGATCTCTTCGATATCCGTGAGAGCCGGGGTCCAGCTGAGGTCGGCGCGGGCTGACGAGGCGTCGGCGACGAGGCGAGCGGGGTCGCCAGGGCGGCGGGTACCGTGTTCGATGGGGATGGCAAGATTGGTCGCCCGCCTTGCCGCGGCAATCACTTCCTTCACCGAGTAGCCCCGGCCCGTACCCAGATTATAGGCAGGTTTCAGAGTGCCCGAAGCCAGGCGTTCCATGGCAAGGACATGAGCCCGGGCGAGGTCCTGGACATGGATAAAGTCGCGAACGCAGCTCCCGTCTTCGGTGTCATAGTCCTCACCAAAGATGGTGATTTGCGGGCGCTTGCCACAGGCCGTATCGAGGACCAAGGGGATGAGGTGGGTTTCCGGGTCGTGAGCCTCGCCGATCTCGCCCTCAGGATCCGCCCCCGCCGCATTGAAATATCTCAGCGCCACGCTGTTAAGCCCATACGCAACCCGGTAGTCGGTGAGGATCCGTTCGACCATCAGCTTGCTCGCCCCATAGGGATTGATCGGCGCTTGTGGTTCTTCCTCGGTAATCGGCACGGTGTTGGGGATGCCATAGGTAGCGCAGGTGCTGGAAAAGACGATGTTGGGCACCCCCGCCTCAAGCATGGCGTCAAGGAGGCTGAGGGTCCCGACAACATTGTTGCGGTAATATTTGGCGGGGTTGGTCACAGACTCCCCCACATAGGCAAAGGCGGCAAAGTGAATGACCGCGGCAGGACGAAAGCGTCTCAGCACCTCCAAAAGCCGCTCTTGATCGAGGATATCGCCCGTTTCGAGGGGCCCCCATTTGACGGCCCACTCATGGCCGTAAACAAGATTGTCATAGGTGACAGGCGTAAAACCCGCAGACTTGAGTGCCTTGCAGGTGTGGGACCCGATATAGCCGGCGCCCCCGGTCACAAGCACATTGCCCGCCATTACCTTCTCCCAACCTGCCTTATTTTGCTCTAACCATCGGGTGCATCACCCGCTATATACGGCTCTTGCCGGGTCGGCGACCGACTTTCAAGCAGAGCTATAGCTCACCTGAAGAGAAAGCGCGGTCCCTGATTTGCCTGTATCACCATGAACCCCAGTTCTGGAGAACTGAATGCGCATTGCCATGATCGGAACGGGCTATGTCGGCCTCGTCTCTGGCGCCTGCCTCTCCGAGTTCGGTCACAACGTGATCTGTGTCGATAAGGACAAGGCCAAGATCGAGATGCTCCGGGCCGGCCGCATTCCGATATTCGAGCCAGGCCTTGAAACCATCGTCGCCACCAACACCCAGGCGGGACGCCTCAGCTTCACCACCGAGCTCACCGCGGCAGTCAAAGACGCCGATGCGGTATTTATTGCAGTCGGCACTCCCAGCCGGCGGGGTGATGGCCATGCCGACCTCACTTATGTCTTTTCCGCTGCCGAAGAAATCGCCCCAGCGCTTGATGGCTATACGGTTGTGGTCACCAAATCGACGGTCCCGGTAGGTACCGGGGGTAAGATCGAAGAAATCCTTCGACGCCTGCGGCCCGATGCCAATTTTGATGTTGCCTCCAACCCCGAGTTCCTGCGTGAAGGTGCGGCGATCGAAGACTTCCGACGCCCGGACCGGGTGGTGGTGGGCTGTGAGACGCAGCAGGCCCGCGATGTCCTGCGCGAAGTCTATCGCCCCCTTTATCTCAACGAGACCCCGATTCTCTTCACGAGCCGCGAAACCTCCGAACTCATCAAATATGCGGCAAATGCCTTCCTTGCGACCAAGATCACCTTCATCAACGAGATGGCAGACATCTGCGAAAAGGTTGGCGCCGATGTCCAGGATGTCGCCCGTGGAATCGGCCTTGACGGACGCATTGGCGCCAAATTCCTGCATGCGGGGCCGGGCTTTGGCGGCTCCTGCTTTCCCAAGGATACGCTCGCACTGCTCCGTACGGCTGAGCAGGTGAAGGCACCAAGCCGCATAGTCCAGGCTGTGGTCGAGGTCAATGAGGCGCGCAAAGTCGCGATGGCGGCGAAGATCAGCGCAGCCTTTGGCGGGGTCAAGGGCAAGACCGTGGCGATCCTCGGCCTCACCTTCAAACCTAACACCGATGACATGCGCGATGCGCCCAGCCTTGCCATTGTGCCGGCGCTTCAGGCCGAAGGAGCCAGTATCCGGGCTTATGATCCTGAGGGGGCCCATGAAGCCCGCAAGCTCCTTGGCATCGAAACCCTGCCAAATGCCTATGAGGCGCTTGACGGTGCAGATGGCGTCGTCATTCTGACCGAATGGAACGAATTTCGTGCACTCGACCTCGCCCGTATGAAAGCTCTCCTCAAGCACCCATTGATAGTCGATCTGCGCAACATCTATCGCCCGGCGCAGATGGCGGCAGAAGGGTTTCAGTATGTGAGCATAGGCCGGCCAGCCGCGAACCCGGAAAGCTGATGCGCGTGCGTCTTAGACCCGGACTAAGGCGGCTCAGGAGAGGCTTCTGCGCCGTTGCTCTTGGAATGCTGGTTACGGGCTGCAGCCACTTTGAAAGTGCAAGCTATACCCAATACGGAAAGCTTCTAAGTCAGCTGTGGGACCAGCCAAGCGGCAAGGTATCTTACGAAACTGCAGCGCTCGTACCTTACGCGAGCATTGGGCTAGAGGTCGAAGGTCAGCCTCAGATGCTACTTGTCTTGACCAACGCGCTTCCACGTCAGCACCTTTGGTTGTCCTCGAATCACGTTGTCGTCGTGACACGCAACGGACGCATCATCCGTACAGCAGGGCTTGGCAAAAACTTGACCGACCTGGCCTATTCGGGGCCGGGCAGCCCGCAAGCGGCCTTGCGTCACCCGGGCACGCCGCAACATTTTATTGCTGATTTTGCTGACTTGCAGGCCTATTCCGTGGCCATCACCTGTGTCCCCGCGCCAGCAAAGCCTACCCATATAAAGATTTTGGGACATGGAATCAGCGCCCTGCGTGTTGCCGAACGATGCGCAGCACCCCAGCTGAATTGGAATTTCACGAATCGCTTCTGGCTTGATCCCGATACGGGCTTAACCTGGCAGTCCGTTCAGCACATTCACCCGCATTCTCCAGCGGTGACCATCCAGCTGTTTCGCCCAGAAAAATAATTGAGCAATGGCGCGTCCCTAAAGACGGGCTTAGATGCACAGAACCTTCGCTGCCGACGGGGGAATGCAAAAACACTCCCCGCTCGTTGTTATTTGCCCGATGTACCGGTGGTGCTGGTGCTTGAGGTCGTCGATGGTGTCGACGTTGTGGTCGCAACAGGCGTGTGGTTGTGCCCGCTAGAGACAGCAAGTGCCACCCCGCCCACCACGACCGCACCACCTACGACCCACATCGCGGGCTCGTCAATCATCTCATCCTGGGCCTTGTGGACCGTGGCGGCATGACCAGGCTTCAGCCTTGATGGCTCTGCACGGCGCGATGCTGCAGATGCGGCACTGGCTAGAGCTACCACCGAGATTATCAATAGTCCCCTGGTGTGACGCATGGCTTGTTCCCCTCGCGTCAAGAGCCGCATGGCAGGTTAGGATCTCTCCGGAGCGGTCAATTACCGTGGTTCACCAGAGCACGTCCTAAAGTCGAATGAACCTAAAAACCGCAGTTGAGATTTTGCGGATGGGTGGGAATCGCGCATTCTTGAGGGCATGATGCGCGATACCT
>JBMFWV010000137.1:0-6169 GCA_049964915.1 Rhizomicrobium sp. | reverse complement strand
GGGTAAAAGACGACGACGTCACCACGATGGAGTATACGGCCAAAAAGCCGCCCCTTGATGTCGGGAAAGAGGCCCCAGCGTACCGAGTAGTGGCTGTACCCATAGGCGAATTTCGCTGCGATGATGGCATCGCCAATGGCCAGCGTCGGTTCCATCGACCCTGATGGCACATAGAACGGCTCTGCAATGGCCGTGGTGGCAATGAAGACGAGGGCAATGGCCGCGACCGGCTCGCGGAGCCAGCGCAGAACAGCCACAACGCGTTGGCCAATGGGATGGGCGAAGATCCGCCGCGTTGATTGCTGCCAATTCATACTTTTAGATCTCCAGTGGGGGGCGCCAGAGCGTACACATGCAAGGGCATATGGCCGGAGCAGGGGGGAATACAAGAGCAGGCTTCTTGACCTTTCGCCAGCATCCTGCCACAGCCGGCCGCCATGATCGAATTGACTCAGGAATTCGGCTTTGATGCCGCTCACTTTATGCCGCACCGGGAGGCGGGAGATCCCTATCGGCGGATGCACGGTCACTCCTTTCACGCAGAGGTCACGCTGAAAGGTGAGGTCGATGCAGCCACGGGCTGGGTCCGTGACTTCGGGGAGATCAAGGCAGTCCTTGATGAGCTCCGCAGCACGTTGGATCATTGCCTCCTCAATGAGCTGCCCGGGCTGGAAAATCCCACCCTGGAAAATCTGGCCCGTTTCATATTTGCTGCGGTGAACAGCCAACTTCCTGGGGTTGTGCGCGTACGTGTATCCCGGCCATCCTATGGCCAGTCCTGTGTCTACGAGTCTCGCTGATGGCCAAACGTCCGGCGAAATCCCTTACCCAGCTTGGTCGGATGGTTCCGGTTCCGGAATCACCGGATCAGGCCGTGCTTGAGGCCGTACCAAACCGGCACCGGGATGTGAATTATGTCGCCCGGTTTACGGCGCCGGAATTCACCAGCCTTTGTCCGGTTACCGGTCAGCCAGACTTTGCCCATTTCGTGATCGATTACGTGCCAGACAAGTCGCTGCTCGAGTCCAAATCGCTGAAGCTTTTTCTCTTCAGTTTCCGTGGCCATGCCGATTTTCACGAGGCCTGCACGATCTATATCGGCAAGCGCATTGTTACCGCGATCAAGCCGAAATTTCTGCGGATCGCAGGTTTTTGGTATCCCCGCGGCGGCATACCGATCGACGTCTTCTGGCAGACCGGCAGGCTCCCGGCCAATCTGTGGTTGCCCGAGCCTGGAGTTTCACCCTATCGCGGCCGCGGCTGATAAATTTTTAACAGGTGTAATCCCAAAGGCATCTGGAGATCCTTGTCAAAACTTGTGTCGACTGGTTTGCCATGGTCAGGACCGGACGAACACGCCAGGATGGTCAACAGTCGAACGAGGACCCCTCAATGGCCAAATTCTACGATCAGATCGATGATGTGCTTGCCAATTTCATCACGCGCCAGAGGATGTTTTTCAGCGCTAGCGCGGTAGAAGATGGGCGCGTTAACCTTTCGCCCAAGGGGATGGATTGTCTGCGCATCCTCGGACCTCAGCGGATCGCCTATCTGGACCTGACTGGCAGCGGCAATGAAACCTCTGCACATATGGAGGCCGGGGGGCGCCTCACGTTGATGTTCTGCGCCTTTGACGGCGCACCTCTCATTCTGCGTGCCTACGGCATCGCGCAAATCCACAGGCTGGGCAGTCGAGATTATGAGGAATTGCTCGGACACTTTGTGGAACATGTCGGGGCACGTCAGATCGTGGATATGCAGGTACAGTCTCTGCAAACGTCGTGCGGATATGCAGTACCACTGATGCGCTTTGAGGGACACCGGCCCAACCTGTTGCGCTGGGCTGAAACCAAGGGCGAGGACGGGCTCAAAGACTATCGTCGCGCGAACAATCGGGTCAGCATTGACGGTTTGCAGACGGGTTGGGATTAGACCTTCCCGAGGCGGGCGCAGGCGTCGTGCCGATGACAGCGGACGAGGTGGTCGTTGACCATGCCGATCGCCTGGGCAAAGGCATAGATGATGACAGGTCCGCAGAAATTGAACCCGCGCTGTTTCAGCTCTCGGGCAAGAGCCTCGCTCATGGGGGTTTGAGCCGGAATGTCGGCAAGACGGCGATAGCGATGCTGAACTGGCTTGCCGTCTACATGCTTCCAGATAAGTTCGGCAAAGCCCCCTGGCTCCTTTTCTTCAATCTCAAGCCAAAGGCGGGCGGCCTTGATTGCGGCATTGATCTTCGCCTTGCTGCGAATGATCCCGGCATCTTGTAACAGCTGTTCGACTTTGCGCTGTTCATATCGGGCGATGCGGTGAGGATCGAACCCGTCAAAGGCACTGCGGAAATTATCCCGTTTGCGCAGTATTGTGATCCACGCCAGTCCCGCCTGAAACCCGTCCAGAACAAGCTTCTCATAAAGCGCACGCGCATCGAACTCGGGAACGCCCCACTCCTCATCGTGATAGGCGATATAAATTGGTTCTTTCTCCGACCAGGCGCAGCGAACAAGCGCATCCGTCATCCTACGCACACCCCATAGAAAGATACTGCCAAGAGGTTCGCAGCTTTGCATATCCGGTCTATGAAGAGCAGCTGATATTCACACCTCATGTCGACGACATTGCCGCAATGGATGGGCTGGGAGTAGGGACCACGAGCGGGCCGTAGCGCCCTTTGCCCACCTTTCAGCCCTGCTTTGATCAAGGCATGCGGGTAAGGCATCCTGTTTATCCCAATGTCCGGCCTCTGCAAGCTTGACGGGTTGAGCACGCAGGTCAAGCAAAAAGCCAGGCAGGTCGTGCCAACCTCAGTGCGACGCCTTCAGCAGTGAGCACACCAGTGGCGGCCTCTTCCAGTCGGTCGAGACGAATGAGCGCGAAGCCATCGCGGCCGGTCACAGAGATAAGTTCACCGATGCTTTTTTCTCCGGCCGTGACCGCTGTTCCAGCTGGCGGTAGGTCGGCGCCGGCCGAAACAGCCAGCAGACGCTTGCGGGCGGTGCCACGATGCTTCATGCGCGCAGTGAGTTCCTGCCCGACATAGCAGCCTTTGGTGAAGCTGACGCCATGCAGCTGCTCAAGATCGCCATCCAGGGCGAACATGGCATCAGAACCAAAGTCCTCACCTTCAGGAACGCCGAGGGCACGGCGATGGGCATGATAGGGCTCGAGCTGGCCCACACCCGGCGGGGTCTCCGCCTCGGCGACGATGGACCTGATCCCTAGTTGGGGCAGGCGCGGATCAGCAAAGGAAATTCCCGGAAGGGTCTCTCCCTGCCAGGCAGCGAGCACCTTCAGCTGGGGTCGCAACTCGATCTCGACCTTGGCGCGCAGCCTGTACATAGTCAGCCTGCGAACCAGCGCCTCGGCCCTGCTTCTCGGACAGTCCAGGAGCACAGCACCGTCGCCCTCAACGATCAGAAAGTCGAACAGGATCTTGCCCTGGGGCGTAAGGAGGGCCGCATAGAGCGCAGAGGCTGGTGAGAGCTGCTCCATGTCGTTGGTTATAAGCCCCTGCAGCAGGCTGCGGGCATCAGCCCCGGCGAGTGCAATGACAGATCGATCGTCAAGAAGCGCAATCATGGTGCAAGAGGTAATGCCTGCCGGCCCACTTGCCAAGCGTGCTTGACATCATCCTTCCAGCGCAGGATGCATGACTTCCAGCAAGCCAAGGGCCGTCCCTGTGCGTCACTCCGATCAATGGCAGCCGAGCAAGGTGCGGTTTTCAGGTTCCGGTCGGCCCCGGGTGCCGGGGCGCCGCGGCGCGCTGGCGCCAGGTTCAACCGGTGTCGCCCTGATGCTCGCGCGCTGGTATGCGGGCATGTTGCCGCGGTATGCTCATGGTACGCTCCTCGACCTTGGCTGCGGCGAGGTGCCATATTATGAACTTTACCGTGCCCACGTCCGCGAAATCCTGTGCACTGATTGGACGAAATCGCTTCATGCAACAACACATCTAGACTTTGTGTCAGATCTCGAGACGCATGTACCTCTTGCCGATGGTTCGGTCGACACCGTGATTCTGGCCGATGTGCTCGAACATGTTTATCAGCCCAAGCATGTGATCGCAGAAATCTTCCGTATACTGCGTCCTGGTGGGGTTGCCTTCATTCATGCGCCGCTGCTCTATGTTGTGCACGAAGCTCCCCATGATTACTTCCGCTATACTCAGTTTGGCATGAGCCGCATGGCCGAGGAGGCAGGCTTCACGATCGAAGCGCTCACACCTTTAGGTGGAAAGTTCATTGCACTTGCGGATGTTCTGGGCAAAGTGCTGCAGGGTGCCAGTCTGATTGCGGGCGGGTTATGGGCCCGTGGGCTGCAACGGGTTGCGCTGGCGCTGTCCCCCGATCCACCTGTGAGCAAAAAATTTCCTATCGAAATTGCCGCCGTACTCAGGAGAGTTTCATGACCGATCGCTTTGACCTGATTATTCATGGCGGCATGGTGGCAACGCCAGGTGGCATCGTCGCGGCAGACATTGGGGTTTCGGGTGGCCGCATTGTGCAGATTGGATCACTAGGATCGTCACAGGCAGTGAACCGCTACAATGCGTCTGGGCTGCATGTGCTGCCAGGTGTGATTGACAGTCAGTGCCACTTTCGCGAGCCGGGTAACGAACATAAGGAAGATCTCGAATCCGGCAGTCGGGCGGCGGTTCTTGGCGGTGTGACGGCGATTTTTGAAATGCCCAACACCAATCCGCCGACAACCACGCGCGCGGCCCTTGACGACAAGCTCTCTCGAGCCCGCGAACGCATGCATTGTGATTACGCATTCTATGTTGGCGCTTCGCCGGCCAATATCGGGGCACTGTCGGCGCTGGAGCAGGTGCCAGGAACTGCCGGCGTAAAAGCCTTTCTGGGGTCCTCGACCGGAACGCTTTTGCTCGATCGTGATGAAGATATTTTGGCGGCTCTAAAGGCTGGCCACCGGCGCATGGCGGTCCATTCAGAAGATGAGGCTCGCCTAAATGAGCGCAAATCCCTGCGCGTTCCCGGCGATCCGCGCTCGCATCCGCTTTGGCGTGACGTCGAGGTTGCCCGCCGCTGCACGGAGCGCGTACTCGGTCTTGCGCGCAAGGCGGGACGACGTGTGCACATTCTTCATGTAACGACTGAAGAAGAGATAGAGCTACTCGCACAGGCACGCGATGTCGCTACTGTGGAGACGACGCCTCAGCATCTCACTCTGTCGGCACCGGAGTGCTATGAACGTCTCGGTACCTACGCCCAGATGAATCCGCCCATACGCGAGTCCCGGCACCGTGAGGCACTGTGGCGCGCCGTAGAGCAGGGCGTCGTGGATGTTATCGGCTCCGATCACGCACCCCATACGCGGGCCGAAAAGGACAAATCCTATCCCGATACGCCGTCTGGCATGCCGGGGGTACAGACCCTGGTCACGATCCTTTTGGACCACGTTAATGCCGGACGGTTGTCGCTGGAGCGATTCGTTGACATCACCAGCACCGGCGCGGCCCGCATTTTTGGCATTGTCGGCAAGGGCCGGATCGTACGCGGCTATGATGCGGACTTTACCATCGTTGACCTCAAGGCGAAGAAGCGGATTGAGAATTCGTGGATTGCAAGCAAATGCGGCTGGACGCCGTTTGACGGGATGCAGACAACCGGCTGGGCTGTCGCCACCATCATACGCGGCCAGACCGTCATGCGCGATGGGGCGCTGCAGCTTTCTGGCGTAGGAGCCCCAGTGCGCTTCCTTGAGACGCTAGAACCTCAAGGCGCGTAACAGCGCAGATACATATTGGACGTTCTAGTTCAGCGAATATTCGCCGTCTGCAAGTTTGAGTTCGCTGGGGCCTATCAAACCTCTTGCGGCGACGCGTACCGAGTGCAATTTGCCGTCGATGTGGCCGCACCAGAAATGAAGAAACCTGTTGAGGACCGGAAATTTGGGCGCCTGGTCGAATTCCTGCCAGACGAAGCTTTGCAACACGGCCGGATGATCCGGCATGTGATAGAGGATCTCTGCGGTCGTCAGACTGTAACCGCGTAAGGACCTTTCGAATGTACGCATCGACACCTCGCAGTTTGCTTGCGGCCGATGGCTTCATGCATCGGCGCGCTTATTTCAACCTAAAAACCGCAGTTGAGATTTTGCGGATGGGTGGGAATCGCGCATTCTTGAGGGCATGATGCGCGATACCTCT
>JBMFWV010000136.1:0-6180 GCA_049964915.1 Rhizomicrobium sp. | reverse complement strand
ACCACGGCCGGATTGAAACCCGCAAAACAACCGTCATCCATGATATCGATTGGCTCCAAGTGCGCCATAACTGGCCCGGTCTAAGGGCCATAGTGATGGTCCAGAGCATCCGGGAAATCCATGGAAAAATCGAGCAGGAAACAAGGTTTTATCTCACCTCGCTGGTCATGGCCGCAGCCCTTCTCGGCCCCGTTATTCGCAGCCATTGGGCGATCGAAAACAGCCTCCACTGGGTAATGGACATGGTCTTCCGTGATGACGAATGCCGGGTCAGAACCGAACACGCCCCCGCCAACTTCACTACCATCAAGCACATGGCACATAATCTGATCCGAAAGGCTCCCGGCAAAGATTCCCTTCGCCTCAAAAGGAAGGTCGCAGCGTGGGACGACGATTTCCTCGCCACCATCATCTCAACGTAAAAATTTCACCCGATTCCCCTGTATCCGCCGTTGAGTTCCAAAGGAATTTCGGACGCTATCAGGACGAAGCCCTCAAACAGCCCTTGTCGATCACGCGCAATGGCCGTGATCGTCTGGTGGTCCTGTCCGTGGAAGAATATCAGCGCCTCAAAAGCCGCGAGCGCGTCGTCTTTAAAACCGAAAACCTTAACGAAGCTGAAATCCAAGCGATCACTCAAGGCGGCATGGACGCACGGCACGATCACCTGAATGCCGAACTCGATCAGGACATTGCGTGACGCTTCCAAAACCTGAGCGCGGCCTGGTTATATCCTATGCTTATCTTTGGCACTCCGAATATGAAAAAGGACGGGAAGAAGGCGTCAAAGACCGACCCTGTGTGATCATCGTTGCCATCCAGGACAACAACGGCACCCCGATGGTAACCGTTGCGCCGATTACCCATTCGATGCCCGCCTCCCCAGACGCTGCGGTTGAAATTCCCGCAGCAACCAAGCAGCGTCTCGGCTTGGACGATGCTCGCTCATGGATCGTTGTCAGCGAGGGAAATCGCTTTGCTTGGCCGGGGCCCGATATTCGCCCTGTTGCACCCGGACTTTTTGAATATGGGTTTCTACCCCCCTGCCCTGTTCCAGAAAGTCCAGGCGCAATTTGCCACCTTTTTTGCGGCGCGACGATTGCCCGTAGTCACACGCACTGAATAATGCGGAGCGAATAACGCCCGCCATCGCCGTCCCGCCTCTGGCGATACGAAGAGTTGGCTTTTAGTGCGATTTTGTCGCGTGAGCCGCATAACTTGGACTTCACAATGGCGACGGCGGGTTATCTGCACCTCACGAACAGGTTCCACTTAGCGTCCATCTTCCCCATCTGACGATAATTAATGAAAGAGAGAAGACGAGAATTCCTATTTTATAGAATTTCGGATAATTCATACTTTCATGAAAAAGAGAATTATGCCAATCTCCTTTTCATGAAAATAATCGTTGTCGCGAACCAGAAGGGTGGATCTGGAAAATCAACCATCACCGTGCACCTTGCCGCAGCGGCCGAAGCCGCCGCCGACGGCCCCATCGTCATTTCCGACACAGACCCGCAGGGCACGGCTGCTGATTGGTTTAACCAGCGCAAAAAGTTCGGTATCGACACGCCACGCTATTCGGCGCTCTCGCTCACCGACCTCAAAGGGCGTATCGACGCCCTTGATGCCGCCGGCGCGGCCTATCTCTTCATCGACACGGCGCCATCGATCGGCGCCGTCAATGCAGATCTGTTCGCGCTGGCCGATCTGATATTGATCCCGCTCAACCCGACGCCTGCCGATCTGCGCGCCTTGGTTAAAGGCCTGCCACTCGTGCGCCAGTCGGGCAAGCCATTCCAGTTCGTGCTCACGCGCGTAAGGCCAAATCTGCGCAACAATGACGGCGCGGCAGTCGCCCTCAATGCTCTTGGCCTAGTGCTCACGACACGCATGCATGAGCGCGTGATATATGCTGAGACCTTCTCGCACGGAAAGACGGCCCTCGAAATCGACACCCAAGGCGTTGCGGCACAGGAGGTTTCGGCGCTGTGGGCCGAGGTAAAAGAAAAGATAAAAAAGGGCCAAACGAAAAAACCGGAAAACGAGAAAGAATGAATTCATGAAAGAGAGAATTCCATGAGCAAACGTCCAGCTATTAATCTTGCTGAACTCACGGCCGAGGTGGCTGCGCCGATGACCGAGGCCGTGCAGCGCGCACCACGTCCGTCAGCGTCGGCGCCGTTCGCCGTCGTCGACGAATCCGCTCCAGCCCGCAGTGCAGAAGCGACGAAGGTTAAAACCGAGAACCTTCAGGCGCTTGCCTTCAAGGTGCCGCCGGCTTTCCGTAAGCGCTTCCGTCAGCACGCGGCGAACGCCGATCTCAAGCTCAACGAACTGCTCTTCGAGGCGCTTGATGCCTGGGAGGATAAGAAGGGCATCAGGCGATAGAATTACATAAAGTGGGAAATACGTAATTCTTTTTTTCTCTCCTATGGCGCACCCGCGTTTTTGGGTAAGTAGGGGCACTGTCAAGTTGTTGTTGTGTGTGCCGCCGGCATAGTCACGAATGGTCACAAAGTGTCTCATACGATTCTAGACGACCTCCCGTTATCGTATCAAAATACCAAAAACCACCCTATTAACGCGACAAAACTGTCTCAGCTAACCGTTCTTCTGGGGTATACTCTATCGAGACCCGCGATCATCGCGAAGCATTTGATCATGACCACCCGCGAGCGCGACCATACGATTATGCATGCATAAATGCGTTGAATAGCAGCACGTATTATGTTATATTAAAGTATAATAACGTGAGGTCATTATGCACACAACAAATCTGCGCAAGGTCGGTGGCTCGATCATGCTCGCCGTGCCGCCTGCATTGCTAGACGTTCTCCAACTCGCGGCCGGCGCCAAGGTTGGGCTCGCCGTGGACAATGGACGCCTTGTGGTCGAACCCTCCGTACGCCCCCGCTACACCCTGGATGAGTTGCTGGCGCAATGCGATCCAGCGGCTGATCCGGTCGCTGAAGACCTGGAATGGCTCGATGCGAAACCGGTCGGCCGCGAACTGCTATAATGGAGCGGGGTGACATTTATCTCGTCTCGCTTGATCCCACGACGGGGCACGAGCAGCAGGGGACGCGGCCTGTGCTGATCGTATCGTCGGGGGCGTTCAATCGCCTGACCAAGACGCCCGTAGTGCTACCGATTACGACCGGCGGCAATTTCGCACGCACGGCGGGTTTTACCGTATCACTTTCCGGCGCAGGCATTCAGACGACGGGCGTCGTGCGCTGCGATCAGCCGCGCGCTCTCGATATCGGAGCCCGGAGAGGCCGCAAGCTCGAAAGTCTGCCACCGACAATCGTAGATGACGTGCTGGCAAAGCTCGCGACGATCCTGGAGTAGTTGTCGGTGGTGTTGTCCGGCAAGCGACCACCGAACCGGGAGATTGCCGCAAGCGTTGGCGCGAGAACGGGCGTTATGGAAACTCGCGTATCTTCCTGAGTACTAAGTTGACCGGCCCAAGAGGGGTTTGCAGTAAAATGGGTGCCTCATTATCCATGGCGACCCTTGGGAGTTTTGCGCTTATCGGGAAAGTCGCATCTGCTGTCAGAGCGACGCCGGTTTGAACAGGAGTCACGCCTGCCGGAGCGCGCATATTCACTTTGATATCGAGATCCCCCGTGCTTGGATTCTCAGCATAAGTGCCATCATACAACATACCTGCCACGTCAGCACCCGCGATAATCCCGCTGCGAAAAGTCAGCATACCAAACCCGCTTCCTGCGGTGCCGGTGAACGCGATACGAAAAAAACCGTCTATCAAGAGTTGGGTCCTGATGGTGCGGGTGGCGGTGGAAACGGTGCAGGAGGAGCAGGAGCAGCTGGACTGACTCTAAGCGGGCGGTTGCCGGAAAGAACTTGGATGAATTCGCGGCGTAATTCTTGCTGCTCTAACTCGATATCAGCAAAGCCCTGGGGATAGTAACCTCCTTCCAGAACGTCGAGTTGTTGCAAATCATACCCTAGAACCTTGGCCATCTCGGAAAGAAGCTTCGTCAATAACTTGCGATGGCGGTCGCCCCAATCGGCGGGCAAGGGTCGAGGGAGGTTGATATGGGCCATAACTTCTTGATGGGCGTCTTCTACGGGTTTGATCCCGTAAAAGTCGATTTCGACCATGTTAAGAGCCATTACCTTATCTGCAGCTAGCGTTGCCCTCCGCGTTGCCATCAAAGAACGAAATATGGTCAAACGACGTTCACGGACTTGACGCGCTTCATCAATACGCCGTGTGACATAGACTGCCAGAACAGGCCCAAGAAGAGTGGCAATTACAACTGATATTCCGAGATAGAAATCCAATTCGTCCTCCGCAATATTATTTAATATTCCACATATTAGACTAACCGGATAGTCTGAAATTTGTCGCGATCCCGGAATTGTAGCTGAGTGCCAACTCTTTCGCCGTCGCACCCTCGGCTCGGCGCTGCCGGGCTTCATCCTGCTGCTGCGGGGTGAAGGCAGGGGGGCGGCCCATATGCTGCCCACGCGCCTTGGCTCGGCTCCGGCCCTCGGTCGTCCGGTTGCGGATCAGGTCGCGCTCCACGTCGGCCAAGCCACCCAGCACGGCCAGCATCAGCCGACCGGTACCGGCCCACGGCTCGGCCAGCGACCGAAACAGTGCGCCTACATCAGCGATCTGCCTGACGATCGCGAACAGGTCGAGCGTCGATAGCGCCAAGCGACCGATCCGCGTCGCCGTCACCACGTCGCCGGCCGCGACATACCGGAGCATCTTCAACAGCTCGCGGCGGTCAGCCCTTGCCCCGGTCACTTTCTCCCGGAAAATCTTCGTACATCCGGCCGCCTTCAACTGCTCAAACTGGGCATCGAGCGTCTGGCCATAGGTGCTGACTCCGGCGTACCCGAGCAGGCGGGAAGGGCGGTCTGTCTCGGTCATATCTTACGGGAGACGTAACCCCTTGATTCGTCGAGGACAAGTCAAATTACCGAAGTCTTAACTTCCGCTCTTCAGCACGCAACGAATCGTGTAGCTATTGCGGGTTGGACTATTGTGCGTCGCGACCATCTATGAATGATTATTGGAACGAGCCATTAACAATCGAGGTCTTATGGAAATTCGGCCTGCAGTACCCGACGATGCAGATGAGATGAGCAATGTCCTGGGAGATATATTTCGAGCCGGCCAACGAAGTGGGCCAAGTGATCGAATGTTTGTGTTAGAAAGATATATAAATCACCCCCATCGCATCCGATGCTCTGTTGCCTTGAATGGTCAGGGCGAAGTCATAGGATTTCAATCTCTGAAGAAAGCTTGGATGGGAAACCCGTATGGGGTGCAAGAAGGGTGGGGTATTATCGGCACCCACATAAGTCCACGCGCCGCACGGCATGGTGCAGGAGCCGCACTTTTTAAAGCTTCTCTCCAAGCCGCAAAAATCGCAGGTTTGAAGTCGATCGACGCGACCATAGGCGAGGACAATCGACCCGCGCTGGCTTACTACGAAGCCATGGGGTTCACTGCTTACCGGAAGGTGGATGGGTGTATTTGTAAAGTCTTTCACATGAGGTGCGCTCAATCGCTAAATCAGAAACAAATTGCCTGATTTTTCCGAGGTTATGTCGCGTAACTCCTAAGATGTGCGACAGTCGGAATTGCATTGCTTCATTCCGAAGCCGCTCATCGACCAATGATGCGAGCCTCTTGTACATAGCTGAAACCGCCCTTGCCCGACCAAGCGCGTCCGTCAGGATAACGTAATTCTACTCCGGCGACGGGCGACCGGATCTGACCCTGGTGGTCTTCAGTCCGCTCGATCCCGCAGACGCGGAACGGCTGATGGCCGTGCTTGAGCTTCCCTAGCCGGCCGTCAGTCAGGACGGAAGGCATCGAGGGCGAAGGCGAGGAAGCTGCGCAGCTTGGGGGTCACGCGGCGATCGGGCGCGTACAGCATGTGCATCGGGCGGGCAGGGGCCTGGTAGCCCTCCAGGATTGTCACCAGACGCCCCTCCTTGAGAGCCTGTGCAACCAGCTCCCGCGGCTGCAGCAGAATGCCCATGCCGGCCAGTGCCGCCTGAACTAGCGACTCGCCATGATCGGCCGACATGCGTCCGGACACGGGCACGGTCGTCCGCCCGTCCGGGCCGTCAAAGGTCCATTCGGAGTGCAGGGCGCCACGCAAGAAAGCTAGGCACTCGTGATCGCGC
>JBMFWV010000135.1:0-6495 GCA_049964915.1 Rhizomicrobium sp. | reverse complement strand
GATGGTGGTGCCTCTCATCACCGCAACCTTGCGCGATGCCCTCGTCAGCCAGCCGGTCGCCCTTAAGGAAGCCACGATCGCACTGGGCGCAACCCGCTTCGAAGCCATCCGCTACATCCTGCTGCCACGCACCCGCGGGGTCCTGATCGGTGCCACCTTCCTCGCGCTGGGACGGGCCCTTGGTGAGACCATGGCCGTGCTCATGGTCAGCGGAAACGCACTCAATTATCTGCCGCAGAACATCTATTCGCCGATTTCAACAATGGCGGCCTTTATTGTGTCGCAGCTCGACAGCGCGCTGCAGGATCCCTCTGGTCTCGCGGTAAAATCGCTCGCGGAAATCGCCCTCGTGCTCTGCGTCATCTCTGTCGCCGTCAATGCCGCTGCACGGCTGATGCTTGCAGCCTGGGGCCGGAGACTTTCTACAGTGGGAGGAACCTAGTCATGGCGGGCGCGTCCTCAACCGCTCTGGGCCGCAATGGCAGGCGGGTTCCCATCAAGATGCGCTGGACACGGCGGATTTCGACGATGCTGGGCTGGACCAGCTGTGGCCTGGCACTGCTGACGCTCTCCGGTCTTATGGTATGGATCCTGGAGATGGTATTCGTGCGGGGCTTCAGTGCCCTGACACCGACGGTACTGACCACCGTGACGCAAGGACGTGGCGGCGGGCTTCTCAACGCCATCGAGGGAACCGCGGTACTGTCGCTCGGCGCGCTCCTGCTTGCTGTCCCCTTTGGGATGGCGTCAGGAATTTACGTCGCTGAATACCATTTCAGCCGCTGGGCCTCGGTCATAGGCTTTCTTGCCGATGTGCTTGTCGGCGTGCCCTCGATCGTGATGGGCTACTTTGGTTATGTCACCATGGTGGAATGGCTTGGCTGGAACTTCTCGGTCGCCGCCGGCGCCATTGTCCTGGCCATCATATGCCTGCCTTACATCTGTCGGACCACCGAGCTTGCCCTGAAGCAGGTGCCAGGAGAAATTCGCGAAGCGGCCTATGCGCTGGGCGCCAGTGATCGTCGTGTCATTCTGCGCATTTGTGTGCCCGCAGCCCTGCCAGGGATCCTGACGGGGATCCTTCTTGCCCTCGCCATCTCAGTCGGCGAAACGGCGCCCCTGCTCTATACCGCAGGCTGGTCAAGCTTCATGTGGGACGGCCATCTCACCCATTCCCCAATTGGCTATCTCACCTACGCAATCTGGACCTTCATCAACGAGCCCTTTGCGTCGGCAAATGCACTGGCATATGCCGCCGCCCTTCTCGTCACGGGCTTTGTGCTCCTGATCAATGTCGTGGCGCGCTTTACCCTCAAACGTACCAACATTTAGGACAGCGCAAGCCGCAGCAGTGACGATCTGTGCGGTCCTCATGCAGTGCCGCTAGCGGCTCAGGTCTGCCAACTGCCCTTGTGCAGACAACAGAGCGCTGCCGCCGGTGCTGCACGCAAAGTGATGCTGCATAGGGCCAGACAAGGCTTGGCCCTGCCGGGTCTCACTCTGCCGCACGCGATTTTGCGCCGCTCAGAAGGAATGTGCTGACGAACGAGATGGCGCATGCAGCTGCCATATAGAGGGCGATGGCAGCTGTGGTAGCAAAGCGCTCGAGCAAAGTAGCAGCAATGATGGGGGCAAAGCCGCCGCCCACCACCGCGCCCAGCTGATAGCCGAGTGACGCTCCCGAATACCGGACCTTGACCGGAAACAGTTCCGCAAAGAGCGCCGCCTGCGGTCCATACATCACGCTCAGAAGAACGAGTTCGACGCCGATGCCCAGCGTAACCAGAAGCGGTGAGCCCGTATCCATCAATGGAAAGAGGGCGAAGGCCCACAGGCCGGCAAGCGCAGCACCCGTCATAAATATGCCAATGCGGCCCCAGGCATCGGACAGTCTGCCCGCGATCAGCAATGCCGGTATCATCGCCAAGCTACCGATCATGACTGCTGAAATCATAACGAGCTTGGACAGATGCAGTGTGGCCGTCCCGTAGGCGATGGCGTAGGTAATGGCGACATAGAAGCAGATATTGTTGGCCAGAAAGGCACCCCCAGCCAGTGCAATTTCTCGGGGGTGCGCCCGGATTACCTCGAAGATCGGAGAGCCACGGCGCGCTGGTGCCATGATCGATCCTGAGTCCTCCTGAGACCTGCTGAATTCCACGGTCTCTTCGAGCCGGAACTGGACGTAGATCCCAAGCCCCACGATTACCAGGCTGAACAGGAATGGCAGGCGCCAGCCCCAACTGGCAAAGGCATCGGGTGCAAGCCAGGCTACGGCGAGAGAATAGACGGCGTTCGCCAGCACGAGCCCCACCGGCACACCCGTCTGGGCAAAGCTGCCATAGTAACCACGCCGGTCCTTCGGCCCGCTTTCAACCGCGATCAACACCGCACCGCCCCACTGGCCGCCAACCGCCAGCCCCTGCACAAAGCGCAGCAGCACGAGAAGTAGTGGTGCCAGATCGCCCAATACTTCATAGCCAGGCAGAAGTCCGATCAGTGTCGACGCAACCCCCATGCTGAGCAGGGCAATGAAAAGGGCGGTCTTGCGCCCAAAGCGATCGCCAATGTGACCGAATACGGCACCGCCCACTGGCCGCGCGAGAAATCCGACCGCAAACGTGCTGAACGCGGCAATCTGCGCAACATAGGGACTGAGCATGTGGGGAAAAAACAGCCGCGGAAAAACCAGCGCCGCAGCCGTGCCATAAACAAAGAAATCATACCATTCGATGGAGGCCCCCGCGGCCGCCGCAAGTGCAATCCGCAGCACAGGCTTTTGGCTCGGCCCTGTCGTCATGTGCGCACGTCCCCCAATGGCTCGCCGCGGGTTCGCGTGCGGCTGCCGGTTGTTCTTCGTTCGGCTGAGGTAAAGCAGACTGCGCGTGCCGTGCAGACTGGCACGCTCGCAGCGAGGCCCGCCGGGCAATCCGCCGCCATTGTGCCGGTCCTAGCGCAAACACTCCCCTGCCCCAGGCTCGCTCCCCGGTATTTTATTCATTCATACAATAATGAAATTTATGACGGACGCAACGCCTGCCCGCTCCCGCACCAGTGCCGCAGCCTCGCCGCGGCGCGCAGTTGTTCGCGCCGTGGGGGGCGAATCCTAATGACTGGGATGCAGGACCCAGTCTCAACTTACGCCCCTGCGCAAAGCAGAAGGCTCCTGGGATCCCAAGGCGGCCAGCACCGTCCAGGAAGCCGCGCGTGCAGCTTGCATCCATGACTGCATGCCAAAATGCACGCGACACAACTGATGGCTTTCGCCCAAACGCAAACCAGCGACGCACATCTCTGTACGCCGCTGGTGCTCTGACCGTATTGCTTTGGGTCTGCGCTCAGCGCTTCGAGAACTGGAAGCTGCGGCGGGCTTTGGGCCGACCATATTTCTTGCGTTCGACCGTACGCGGGTCGCGGGTCAAGAACCCACCCGACTTCAGGGCCGCGCGCAGGGCTGGCTCGTAGGCGATCAACGCCTTGGATATACCATGGCGCACCGCACCGGCCTGGCCGGAAAGACCGCCCCCCTTGACGCTCACAATCACGTCAAACTGACCATCGCGATTGGCCGCGATCAGCGGCTGCCGCAAGATCATGCGCAGCACCGGACGGGCAAAATAGAGCTTTTCTTCCTTGCCGTTGACGGTGATGACGCCACGACCAGGCTTGATCCAGACCCGCGCGACGGCATCTTTGCGCTTGCCCGTGGCATAGGCACGACCGAATGCATCACGATTGGGATGGGACGACTGAGCCTTCTCCGCCTGTGTTTCCGGCGTTGGCGCCTTGATCAGCGTCGATTTCAGATCACTGAAGCTTTTCACTTCATCAGCCATGATCAGGCCACCTTCGTTTTGCGATAGTTTGTGTTCTTGGGATTCATCGAGGCAATGTCCACGGGCTCAGGCTTCTGCGCCTCATGTGGATGTTCGGCGCCAGCATAAACGCGCAGATTGGCGAGCTGCTTGCGACCCAAAGGTCCGCGCGGGATCATGCGCTCAACCGCCTTTTCGACGATGCGCTCAGGGAACTTGCCGGCCATAATGGCACCTGCAGTACGCTCCTTGATGCCACCAATGTAGCCGGTGTGATGATAGTACACCTTGTCTTTGAGCTTATTGCCGGTCAGCAGCACCTTGGCCGCATTGATCACGATGACATTGTCGCCGCAATCCATGTGGGGGGTGTAGCTGGGCTTGTGCTTGCCACGCAGGCGATTGGCGACGAGGCTCGCGAGCCGACCAACGACGAGACCTTCGGCGTCGATAACGACCCATTTCTTCTCGATCTCGGACGGCTTGGCCGAGTAGGTTTTCATGGCACTGTTCTCCGGTGAGGGCGCTCAAATAGCCGTGCGCTGCCTGCTCGTCAAGCAGAATGCCCGCAAAAGCCCCTGAACATAGCGATTTTCTGAATACGGTATTATAATACCGTCCTCGGTGAGTCCATGACGGCGCTGCTGCAAGGCGATGACCGCACGGGCCTGCAGACCCCACCACCAAGCCCGGCCACGGGCAGCAAACGATACCCCCTGTGGTTGATCCGGCCTCCGGCTGCGCATTGCCTGCATCACTCAAATGGCGCAAAAAGGATGGCAAAGACCGCCTTCACCTCAGTCTTTTAGCCAGATCGGAAGGTCTGTCAGATGCGCCTGGCGGCGGTTGTATGTGCCGCCAGAAAGCAGCGCAATGCCACAAGGAGTGAACGCAATGTCCTCGCCCCCCCTCGTCCTAGGCGACCGTCATGGTGCCGTCCTGCGTCTTACCCTCAATCGGGCATCGGCGCGCAATGCACTTAGCTTGGAGCTCATGGAAGCCCTCAAGACAGAGCTTGCCACCGCAGCGCAGCTCCGCGACCTCCACGTCATCGTACTGGCCGCGGACGGCCCTACATTTTCCTCTGGACATGACCTTAAAGAAATGGCGGCCAAGCGCAGCGATGGGGATAAGGGACGCGCCGCATATGCCCGGATCTTCCAGAGCTGTTCCGAACTCATGATGGCAATCGTCCACCACCCGCTCCCGGTTATCGCCGAAGTTCAGGGCATCGCCACAGCGGCAGGTTGTCAGCTGGTTGCGAGCTGTGATCTTGCCGTCGCCTCCTCCGCTGCCCGCTTTGCCACGCCGGGGGTCAATATTGGGCTGTTCTGCTCGACCCCGATGGTCGCGCTCTCGCGCAATCTGTCGCGCAAGCACGCGATGGCCATGCTTTTGACTGCGGACATGGTCTCTGCCGAAGAGGCCCTCGGCCTTGGCCTCGTCAACAAGGTGAGTCCCCCCGAGCTCCTCACCACCGAAACCATGGCACTCGCCGAACGGATTGCGGCCAAACCCCGGGCTACCGTGCGGACCGGCAAGGAAGCCTTCTATCGCCAGCTCGAACTGCCGCTCAGCGAAGCCTATGCCTATACCTCCCAGGTCATGACCGAGAACATGCTTGCCGCCGAGGCTGAGGAAGGCATCTGCGCCTTTCTCGAAAAGCGGCCACCGAACTGGCCCGCATAATACCCGCCCTGGACACCCCTTTGCCCCCGTTTGCGATACGAGAAAGCGATGCCGAGCTATCCCGACAGTCTGATCAAATCAATCCTGCGCTCGACCAAGACCATCGCCATGGTCGGCGCCAGTGGCAATGAAATGCGTCCCTCCTATTTCGCGATGAAATATCTTCTCGACAAAGGTTTTCTCGTCGACCCCATCAACCCCACCCTCGCCGGCAAGGAAATTCTGGGCCGCAAGGTCTATGCCAGCCTGGCCGAGGTTCCCGGCCCCATCGACATGGTCGACATCTTCCGCGGGGCCGACGCCGCGCCGGGCATTGTGCAGGAGGCAATTGCCGAAAAGTCCCGGCTCGCCATCAAGGTGATCTGGATGCAGCTTGGTGTCATCAGCGAAGAGGCGGAAAAACTCGCAGAGGCCGCAGGCTTTTCCGTGATCATGGATCGCTGCCCCAAGATCGAGCATGGACGGTTTTCGGGAGAGATCGGCTGGATGGGGATCAATCGCCGTGTCATCGACAACCGCAAACCCGCACTCTTCGGCAAGGGTGGCAGCCTCAACCGCGGATAATGTCGGGCCATGGCTACGCGAGGCATGTGATGGTCGCTTACGACGGACTGAGCGGCCGAAATACCGGATAGGACAGGCTGAAGCGCACACCGCTCTGGAGCGGTCGGCTCCTTGATCATCCAACACAACGACGCAAAACTGGAGCCTCGAACACGAAAAGAACTGTCCCGGCCGCATTCAATGAGAACGGTTAGCTGTATGCGCTCACAGCCAAAACCGCTGTGGCAATCATTTGCATCCCCCAATCCCTTTGAATTGGGGGGCACTTCCACCATATCGACGCAATGCAGGACCAACCGACGCAAAACTAGGGTCAAAACCCAATAAAAGTATTGTTGTGTGAATCGGTTGATGATTCGCTGGATGCCGCTGATTCGCAGTGGAGCGGAACATGCGGCGCAATCTGTTTTGGTTGGACGACGAGCAG
>JBMFWV010000134.1:0-6511 GCA_049964915.1 Rhizomicrobium sp. | reverse complement strand
CCCGCCATCGATGCCGATACACCACGAATTTCCACCGTCGCCGCGTGACCATTGGCCGCTTCAGCTACACCAGAATTTCCACCACATTGACGGACGCTATCCATTTCCAGCACACGCTGCCGCTTGATCGATCCTCGATGACGCGCTGGCGCAAGCGGATCGGGTCCGAGCGGATGGAGGCCCTGCTCGCCGAGACGCTGGCGGCCGCCGAGCGGGGTGGCGCCGTGGCGGAGAAGCACTACGAGCGGGTCACCATCGATACCACGGTCCAGCCGAAGGCAGTGACGCATCCGACCGACAGCAAGCTGCTGCACCGCGGCATCGAGGCACTCGCTCGCATGGCGCGCAAGCACGGTATCACGCTACGCCAGTCGTATCGCCGGGTTGCGCGCTACGCCAGGCAGGAGGCGGCCCGCCTGCATCATGGTGGCAAACGCCGCGAGGCCGAGGCTCGCGTGCGCAAGCTGCGGACCTGGCTGGGCCGGCTGGCGCGTGACATCACCCGCAAGATCGCAGGCAACGCTGAAGCGAAGGCCACGTTCGCCGAAACGCTGGGCCTGATCAATCGCCTGCTTCGCCAGAAGCGCTCCGATCGCGGTGCCGACAAGCTCTATTCCCTGCACGCGCCTGAGGTGGAGTGCATCGGCAAGGGCAAGGCCAGGACGCGCTTCGAATTCGGCGTGAAGGTCTCCATCGCCACCACCAACGCCGCTGCACCCGGCGGTCAGTTCGTTCTCGGCATGCAGAGCCAGCCGGGAAATCCCTATGACGGCCACACCCTGGCCGGCCAGATCGAGCAGGTCGAGCGGATCACCGGCGTTGCCGTCGCCCGCGCCTATGTCGACCGCGGCTATCGCGGCTACGGCGTCGAAGCCGAGGGCAGAAAGATCTTCATATCCCGCCAGAAACGCGGCATCACCCCCACCATCCGCCGCGAGTTGCGCCGACGCGCCGCCATCGAACCCGTCATCGGCCACATGAAGACCGACAGCCATCTGGGGCGGAACTTCCTGCTCGGCGTCGACGGTGATGCCATCAACGCCATCCTCGCCGGCGTCGGACACAACCTCCGGCTGCTCCGCAGATGGTTGATCAGGCTTCTTTGTGCCCTCCTCGCATGGCTCTCTGCCGCAAACCGCTCACCAAGCCTCGGCTTCGCCCACCGCTAGATCACATAGTTCACAGGCGACTTGGTACGAAGCCCAGCTTGCGCCGATCCGCGGACCAGATATGCACGCCGTCTGCCACACTCGTCCACACCCAGCCGCGCACATCGACCGCAAATCCGTCGGGATAGCCGTGGTCGGTGTGGGAGAAGAAGCGCCGATTGAAGAGCATGCCGCCATCGCCCACATCGAATGCGATGATCTCGTGCTTCGTTCCGGCTTTATGCCCGGGCACCTCGCCGAGCGACAGTGACGTGTCGGATACGTAGATCGTCGCGCCATCGGCGGTGAAGGCGAGGCCATTGGGCTGCTCGAAATCCGCCATCCGGAGGCGGCCCTTTCATTAGGTTCGTTGCTCGACCTTATATCGGCACATTCGATGCCGGTGGGCCGTCCACCCCAACACAAGTGATTCAGACGACGCAAGACCCTGCGGCGCATAACCGAATCGGCCGACTCAGTTTGTTTACGTACGGACACTAAGTAATTTCCGATACTATCATTGTCGGCGCGAATCACCTATTTTGTAAAACTGAACACGCGAGCGATCGCCTTCGAAACGGTGTTTCGGGAGTATCCGCCATGATGACGACGTCGCTTGCGGAAACGACCACATCGTAAGCCAGTTGTCCGGCGATCCAACCGCGCACAATCCCGCCAGTGGATCCACCAGGAATTATACAAAATGCAGCCAAATCTTCGGATTTGTTCCGGTATGCTAGACGGGCCCACAAAGCACATACGGCGATGGCTAAGCGCCCCTGGGACAACCGATCGACACCGTCGAGTAGACCACGCCCACCGCGATCCGCCTGCCGTGTTGCCCCTGATCTGAATTGCGACGAACCCACGCAGCGGTCGACAATTTTTTTTGGCACTGAAGCTGAAACAATCGGCGCTACATCTGCGTGCCCACTAATACGCTGTCGGCTTAAAACCAGACCGACGAGTAAATTTTTGTTCGTCAGACTAGGTGCATACCACCCGCCGACTATCGCAGATACACTTGTGCGTTCGGGGCGGGCATTACGTCAAACAGTGGTTTCAGGGAACCGTCCAATTACACATCGGGATCCACTCGTCATCTTACGACGGAAAACGGAAAGGATGATTACCATGCAAAAGAGTTTCACGATTGCACTGGCGCTACTCGTCTTGATAGCCGTAGCGCCACTGCTTGACGGCTGCCATACGACTGCCGGTGTCGGTAGGGACATCTCTTCGGGAGGCAATGCGCTCACAAACAGCGCGGTAAAGCACACGCCATGACGGCCCGCACCAAATCAATCCAAAACAAGGCCATAACGCAGATCCTTACCCTGGCAACGATGATCTGTGTGTGTGTAAAAGATCCGCATAACATATACTACCAAGGCGTCGGCCAAAATCTCGATAACGGCGACCGTGTTGCTCGACGACAAGCGAACGTCGGCGTATAGCAATCACGTCCGCAGCGAGACCCATCGGCCTAGCTGCTACCCATTTCGAAGAATCATGATCCATTGCGTCGATCATTCTGATACTTCCAATCGTCCTCTTGTAGGGTGGCGACTGTTACTACGGTTACTTTTGCATCTATTATAGCGGTCGTAGCTTTTGAGGGCTACTCGGCCTAACCATCATCGCCTTGGTTCTGATAATGCTATTCGGCGGCATTCATCGCTGGGTCTAATACTGACCGCAGCTAGGTGCCTTTTGGCTTGTGCGAGCACGCTCTGGCAGTGTCCCTGTAGACGTCTCTTTCGAGGGGTGCGCCGTTATTCGTACTTTGCAGTATCAGATCGCTAGGGAGATCATGGGGTAACGGTTGCTGAGATGCCAGGCGGGCCGCTGGCTCCTTAATTGGCTATCAAGCCTACAGCCAACGCGGACGCTCCACCCCGTACTGGCAAGATTGCAATGTGTTTCCTGTAGGATAGGAAAATCGACTGGAGGATCGCCATGGTCTCAAGTTGAAGGAATGAATTCATGTTAGCCAACGAACAAATGATTGCGCCATTTCCGCCAGGCTCAGTGGAAAGAGTCGCCTTGCAATCACAGCAGTATCCGATGCCGAAAGGCTATTATGATCGCAGCCGTAATATGACATGGTTGCAACTTCTCTCGAAGGAATTCGGAAAGGCGGGGATTGATTGGTCAGTAACCCATTCGGATAGAAACGTTACGGTGCGTTTTCGCTCTGATGCCGAGGGCATTCGTTGGACGACGCGCACCTCGTCGGGCGGCTAGCGCGCTCACGGATACACTTAGAGCGTATTTCGATCAGTCCGGTTACCGGTCGGGTTATTATGGAGGACGCGGCTATGGGGGGCATCCTGACCCTGCTCATTGTCATCCTCGTGCTATTCCTGTTGTTTGGTGGAAGTTTTCACGGCCCGATGTCCCATTGATCGGTGTGGTCCGACCCCGTTCGGGTGGATTCCGGACGCCGGATCCGCATCCTGCGAGAGTGCTGGCTACGGCATATTCCGACACGCACTGCCCGCATTCAGCCTGATGCCGGGAAAAATTGGGCTTGCCGGGACGGGTAACCGCCTCGACACCCCGGGCGGGGTGGGTTTTCTCGAGATATAAGGGGAGATGGCCGATTTGATTACGGACCAGAACAGTAAACCGCAGCAAGGCGAACTGCCGACCACACACATCGACGCGCTGACCAACTCGTTTTCGCAGTTCCTGCGCATCGAAGCCACGAGTGGTGCCGTTCTCCTGTTGGCCACCGTCGTTGCATTGACGCTTTCCAACTCACCCTGGTCCGATGGCTTCAGATCTCTTTGGGAGACACCAATCGGCATTCAGATCGGTGCGTTCCAGTTTTTGCGCTCGTTGCGGGATCTGATCAACGACGGTCTGATGACGCTGTTCTTCTTCATCGTTGCGCTCGAGATCAAGCGCGAAGTGGTGCTTGGTGAACTTCGGAACCCGCGCATGGTGGCTTTCTCGGTCGTAGCTGCGGCAGGAGGCATGCTTGTGCCCATGGGCTTGTATCTGGCGCTGCAGCATGGCCAACCTGGGCAGCATGGTTGGGGCGTCGTGATGCCGACCGACACAGCTTTCGTCATCGGCTGCCTGGCGCTCCTTGGTTCGCGTGTGCCTCCGGGCCTACGCGTCTTCCTGCTATCGCTTGCGGTCGTCGACGACCTTGCCGCCATCCTCGTGGTCGCCGTCGGTTACAGTCGATCAATCGACTGGACTGCCCTTGCGCTCGGCGCCGTCGGACTGGTGATAATTCGGGGGATGGCATTACTCGGCGTTCGTAACATCCGCGTCTACTTTCTGGCTGGGGCAATAATCTGGCTCGCCGTCAATGCGTCCGGCATCCACGCGACGATTGTTGGTGTTATCCTCGGGCTCATGACACCGACGGCTGGCTGGGTGAGCGACCAGCGTCTGGGGGAAATCTTGCGAAAGGTGCTCTCCTATCCCCCGGGAGATCATTGGAGTGGCGATACCGAGGATAACCGGGCGCTGCAGGTTGCCGGTATCGCGGTGCGCGAGACGTTGTCGCCCGTCGAGAGGCTCGAGGCCATGCTCCATCCCTGGGTCGCCTTCGGCGTTATGCCGCTTTTCGCGCTTGCAAACGCGGGGGTATCGATCACGATCAAGGGACTTATCAACCCAGTCTCGCTGGCGGTGATGGCGGGCTTCGTCCTCGGCAAGCCGATCGGCGTCACAGCATTCGCATGGCTGGGGGTGCGCACGGGTGTCGCCATTCGGCCGGCGGGGCTCACCTGGGGGGGACTTGTCGGTGGGGCTCTTCTTACCGGTATCGGATTCACCATGGCGCTGTTTATCGCCGGCCAGGCATTTCAAGATGCCACCCTCAACGCAGCGAAACTGGGTATCCTTGCTGCCTCAGTCGTCTCTTCTGTTGCTGGTCTCACGCTGCTGTGCATGTTCCCCAAGCGTGACCAAACGCTCGATGCCGATTTCCACTGAACCGGTCGTCGAGCGCCCGGGTCAGCGTCAGACGTTCAGCGCTGCGTCGGCCGTCAACGCCAAGGGCGGGTTCTGGTACTGCACCTATGAGGGCGGCCTGACCGCCGAACTGTTCGTGCATCTGGTGTGTCAGTTGGTGCGCCATCGCGTGCGCCCGGTGCGTAATCGCTATCTGAATGACGGCCTTGCTTTGGCGAGCGAGCGCTACACGGCGGCTGGCAGAGCGGCCTGAGTTTTCCAGTTCCACGGCATCAGGCTGCCGATTTCGTCGGACTTGGTGCGTCCGGCGACGATGCGTTGGAGTACGTCGGTGAGCCGGGCGAGCGGTTCGACGCCGCTGAGCCTGGCGGACCCGATCAGCGTCGCCATCAGCGCACAGTGCTCTTCGCCGGTGTCCGATGCGACCTCATGATGTCCGGTCCTTCGAAGCACTCCTACGAGTGCTCGCAAGAGCGGCTCCTATCGCCTCAACCGGCTCCACTTTGCTTTTGATCCTTGCCCTGAGAAAAAAAACCCCGGATCACTCCGGGGCCATTCTGGACTGAAATTAACAACAGGGGTTGAAGAAGAAGTTTGGCTGAAACGTATAGCCAGTCGGGAAAACAGGAAATATCAATCGGGTACATATAACCTGCTTTAGTAACCGATTTATTTCGTTTCGTCTCAGGTCTGTGATGCAGCCTCCGCGCCAGCCTGCGCACGGTCGAGACGTGATAGTCCTCCCGCCGGCCTCGACACGGGCGATGATCCGCTCGACGCGGTCCCAGCTTGCTGCGCCATCATTGAACTCTTTGAACCGCCGGATTTTCTCTCACCGACAGACAACTTGGAATATACAAGCAAAAACAACAGGATATAGGCGTTATACCAATCTGCCTATCCGATGACTTTTTTGATCCAGTCTCGTTGGGTGATTGTGACCGGCCCCCATTGAGTGGTCCGTGTTGGAAGTTAGTGCATTGTTGTCTCCGCCGCCATGGCCGGCTGTCGGTGGAGCGAAGCGGAACCGGAGGGCGGCCGTGGCGGCGTCGCGGTTTCCGGGGCCGGCGGACGATATCCGAGCGAACTGTGTGGCCTGACGGTATTGTAGTGCCGCCGCCAGGCCTCGATCAGGATCTGCGCTTCCGCCAGAATGTAGAAGATCTCCCCATTGAGCAGTTCATTGCGAACCTTGCATTATCTAGAGCGTCATTGCGCCGATCCTCGCTAGCCATCCCCTGACAGACCTGGCAATATATTAAACCCAATAAGCGATGCGACCGCGCGTCCGAGCAAAGCCGATGGCGCTGACGATAATTACCCCTACAGAGACAATCAGCGCTTTGAGCACCATATCCAGAGTTATCTGAGAGCCCAGCAGCGGCGCTCTCAAGACTTCAATAATATAGAAAAATGGATTGAGCCTG
>JBMFWV010000133.1:0-6590 GCA_049964915.1 Rhizomicrobium sp. | reverse complement strand
AGCTTCAGTCCCTCAGCCGCCAGCCTGTCGAAGGTGGGCGTGGGGGCGCCCACCGCGATGCCGCCACCATAGCAGCCCATATCGCCCCAGCCGACATCGTCCATGAGGTAGACCAGAAAATTGGGGCGTTTCTTGCGCCGGTTTTTGAAATGGTCGAGCAGCGCACGCGCTGCCTTTTCCTGTTCAGGATGGTGGAACGAAGGTTCCCAGTTTGGCTTTCGCGTGACTGTCTGACTGGCGATGGGGTCGAAGGCTGGCATCTCGTTTCTCCATGGCGTTTCCACGCGCAAGTCTTGCAGGATTTGCCGGCAGCTGTGAACCGACCATGCCTGAAAGTCCTGTCATTCCCGGCATGTATGCGCTGGTCGCAGGCCGCATGGCCGTTCCTTGGTGGGGCTGGCCGGATGGGGCGCGCGGGGCGGCAGATGGTCTCTGCGGAGTGGCGGCGAAGGCCATCTGACGGGCCGCGAACATAGTTTTGTCGGGATTGAGGAGCATTTGCCCCTTTTTGCCGCCATATGGGCTAAAGAAGCGGCGACCGCCCATCGCCGGCGGTTCGCGTCGCTCTTAACAAGGCTGGATTTCCTGTGCCGTTTCCTCTCACTTCGCCTCCGCTTGCCCGTGCACTCCTCGAGAAAAATTACACTGAGCCCTCCGCGGTTCAGACCGCGGTGCTGGCCGCTGAGGCCAAGGGGCGGGATCTGCTCGTTTCGGCCCAGACCGGCTCGGGCAAGACGGTCGCATTCGGTCTCGCACTCGGCGAGACCCTGCTGGACCAGGATAACGGGATGGGTGAGGCGGCCGTGCCGGTGGCGCTGATTGTTGCCCCGACCCGGGAGCTTGCTCTCCAGGTCAAGCGCGAACTCACCTGGCTTTACCAGTTTGTACAGGCCGAGATCGTCGCCTGCGTTGGCGGGATGGACCCCAGAGCCGAGCGGCGGGCCTTGCAGCACGGCGCCCATATTGTCGTCGGCACACCTGGACGGTTGCGCGATCATCTCGAGCGTGGCGCGCTCGATGTATCCGGCCTCAAGGCACTGGTGCTCGACGAGGCTGACGAGATGCTCGATATGGGCTTCCGCGAGGATCTCGAATTCATCCTCGAAACCACACCGAAAACCCGGCGTACATTGTTGTTCTCGGCCACCTTGCCGCGCCCCATCGTGGAGCTGGCACGGCGCTACCAGAACGATGCCGTGCGCATCGCGGCAAGTGATACGCGCCGTGCCCATGCTGATATCGAGTATCGCGCGGTGCGCATCGGCTCACGCGACACCGAGCACGCCGTGGTCAACCTGCTGCGCTATTATGACCCCTCAGGGGCACTCGTCTTCTGCAACACCCGCGAAGCAGTGCGCCATCTTCATGCGATACTCACCGAGCGGGGCTTCTCGACAGTCGCGCTGTCGGGCGAGATGAGCCAGAACGAGCGTAACCAGGCACTGCAGTCCCTGCGCGATGGGCGCGTCCGCATTTGTGTGGCCACCGATGTCGCTGCGCGTGGCATTGATCTGCCGAACGTGGGGCTCGTTATCCATGCTGAATTGCCCAACGACGCCGAAGTACTGCAGCACAGGAGCGGGCGCACCGGACGTGCGGGCAAGAAGGGCATCAGCGTACTCTTGATCACGTCGCAGAGGCGCCGCCGCGCCGAGATGCTGTTGGCGCAAGCCCACATCCAGCCCATTTGGGGGACGGCGCCAAGCGTCTATGCGATTCTGGCGCTGGACCAGGAGCGTCTTCTGGCCAGCACGATTTTCACCGATCCGGCGAGCGAAGATGAGGCCGAAATGGCAAGGCTCCTGCTCGCGAACCAGCCTGCTGAAGCCGTCGCCACCGCGCTGGTACGGCTCTATCGTAATGCCCTGCCAGCGCCTGAGGAGCTGGCCGATCCCGGCGCCGAAATGTCGTCGCAGGACGGCCGCCATGACAAGCGCAAGAAGGCGCGCGACGGCCACAGCGGGGAGACGCGGTCCGCCCGTGCGGAAATTCCCCAGCGCAGTCGCGAACGTGGTGGACCCGGTGTTTCGCGCACCGCAGACTTCGACCACGCCAAGCATCCGCACCGCGCTGGCGATACGGTTTGGTTCCGTCTCAATGTCGGACGTGAGCGCAATGCCGATCCCAAATGGCTGCTGCCCGAAATCTGCGCGCAAGGTGGCATCACCAAGAAGGATGTCGGCCAGATTCGCATATTTGATCGCGACACCCGCTTTGAAGTGAGGCGTGAGGTCGCTGACGCGTTTGCCGCTCAGGTTGCGGCCAGGCAGAAGAAGACGGGGGTACGTATCGACCTGCTGCGCGGCGATGCCCCTCATCCAGAGGGCTTACCATCTGGCGCCGCGGCGCCGCATAAGCCTTCCAAAGCGCCAAGGACGCAAAACACGGCGCCAAGCGCAAATCCGCGGGGCAGGCCAGGTGACAAGGCGGGCAAGCGTAAGCCCAAAAAATCGGGACCTGCCAGGAAACGGGATTGAATCGCTGTTTTGCAAGTCAGCGGTCACAGTCACCCAGTTCTGCGATGATATCCATCGGCTTGAGGAGCGACCTACTGCGTCGGCCAAAGTGGCGGTGGCAGGGCTGTTGTCTTAGCCTCAGACAGCGCGCGCGTTGTTAAGGGCGGCGTCACCACTTCGCCGCCTTGCGTTTATGACATCGGCGTCCGGACCATCATGGGGCAGCACAAAGTCTGGCACCGCGGCCCATCGGGCTTGCTCCTGAATGTGCGCAGGCCTCCTAGCTCCGCTCCACATGCTGGTCGAGAAACGTCAGGACTGCCGTGTTGAAGATATCTGGCTGATCGATGTTGGCTGCATGGCCTGCATCAGGGATCACGACCTTCTGCGCGCCAGCAATCTTGGCCGCCATATAATCAGCGGCTTTCAGGAAGGGCGTGTCATTTGCGCCCACGACCACGAGTGCAGGCACTGTGATGTCCGGCAGTGAGAGGATCACCCGCGCATCCTTTTGCGTGAGCATGCCACGGCCAGCGAGGGCCAATCCCTTGGCGTTACGATGGGTGGCGGTACGGCGCTCGGCGGTGGATGCGGAGATGGGGGCCAGTCCCTCGCGCGCGAAGCGCTCGGCTGTATTCAGGGCAGTCTCGTTCCAGCCTTCACGCGCGTCATCGTTTTTGTAACCAGGTCCAGTGTCGATAATGAGCAACGCCCGTGTGCGGGTCGGATGCGCCAGATGGAAAGCGAGGCTCATATATCCGCCCAGTGACAGGCCGCCGATGATGGCGCTTTCGGCACCTACGGTGTCGAGCAGGGCGGCCATGTCCGCCACCGTTGCGGCTTCGGAATACGCGGCAACGTCTTCAGGATAATCGGAGCGGCCGTGGCCCCGCATATCCCACAAAATGAGCTTGAACGACTTGGCCAGAGGAGTGATTTGTCCGGCCCACATCTGTGACGTTGCTGAATAACCATGCGTCAGAAGAAGTGCGGGTCCCTCGCCATGGGTTTCGTAATAAAGCTTGACGCCGCCACGATCGAGATAGGGCATGGCTTCCTCCTTCGCTATGTCCCCGTGAAATTGCCAGGCCGCCGTTCGGCGACGGCGCGGATACCTTCGGCAAAGTCCTTGGTCTGGCGCAGTCTCGCCTGTTCGATGAATTCCTTGTCGGTCTGCGCCCTGACCGCGGCGGCCAAACCTTCGCGCAATGTGGCGCGGGTGGACTGCACGGCGAGTGGGGCGTTTTCGCCAAGCTCGCGCGCCAGAGCCAGTGCCGCAGCGCGCAACTGGTCTGCTGGCACAAGCTCGTCGACAAGGCCCCAGGAAAGGGCTTCCTCCGGCTTGATGCGCCGTCCGGTCAGGCACATCAGCATAGCCTTCTGCAGACCGATCACACGCGGCAGGGTATGGCTGATGCCAAAGCCCGGATGAAAGCCGAGCTTGACGAAGTTGGCGGAAAACCGCGCCTCTGGCGCTGCGATACGGAAATCGGCGACGAGAGCAAGGCCGAGCCCGGCCCCGATGGCCGCGCCCTGTACGGCGGCGACGATGGGTTTCTTGGCCGCAAACAGCCGCACTGCTTCCTCATAGAGCTCGTTGATGCCGCCCTTTGGCGAGCCGCCGGTGGGGGCCGGAGCCGAAAAATCCGCTCCCGCGCAGAAGCTCTTGCCCGTGGCGGCCAGCACTGTCGCCCGTAGCGTCGGCTCGCTGTCGATTTCGTCGAGGACATCGGCGAGTCCGCGCATGAGCTCGACGGTGACATGGTTGTGGGGTGGCCGGTTCAGTGCAACGATCGCCACCGCGCCCTCCAGGCGAATGGAAATCTCGCCATCGCGTTCCTGCATCATCCTTACCGCCTTGTGCCCAGAAGATTACGTGCCACCACCCATTTGTGCACCTCGGTGGGCCCGTCGAAGATCCGCATGGTGCGCAGCCGCGAGGCCATCAAATGTAGCGGCAATTCCTTGGTCATGCCCATGGCGCCGAAACATTGCATGGCGTGATCGACCACTTCCCAGGCCATTTCGGTGGCATAGGACTTGATCATCGAGATTTCGAGCCGGACGTCGCGACCCTGATCGAGCTTCCAGGCGCAATCATAGGTCATCAGCCGCGCCGCGTGGATGCGGGTCGCCGCATCGGCCACCCACCACTGAATCGCCTGGCGTTCGGAGAGGGGCTGACCGAAGGTCACGCGCTGGGGCGCGAATTCGCACATCATGTCGAGCGCCCGGCTCGCCATGCCGATGGACCAGGCTGCCATCTGGATGCGGCGGGTGCCGAGGCGGAGTTGCATGGGGGCAAAGCCCTGGCCCTCGCGTCCCAGCAGCTTCCAGTTTTCGACGCGACAATCCTCGAGCGCCACTTCATAGGTGTGCGCGCCGCCAATCATGGGAATCCGGCGTAGCACATTGAAGCCGGGCGTGGCCTTGTCGACGAGGAAAGCCGAGATGCCGCCCCGGGCGCGCTTCTCCTTGTCCGTGACCGCCATCACGATGGTGAAGTCGGCTTCGGCCGCACGGCTGGTCCAGATCTTGCGGCCGTTCAACACAAAGTCCTCGCCATCACGTTCGGCGCGCGTGATCATGGCAGCCGGATCTGATCCTGCACCGGGCTCGGAAATGGCGATGGCGGAGATTGTTTTCCCTGCCACATAGGGGGCGAGATAGGCTTCGCGCTGGCGCTCGGTGACCGTGGCCATCAGCATGCGCAAGTTGGGCGAATCCGGTGGCAGCGTATAGGGGGTAATCGTGCGCCCCATTTCCTCGTTTACGCCGACGAGCGAGACCGCGGGAAGATCAGTGCCGCCGACATCGACCGGTGCGTCAAGCCCCCAAAGTCCGAGTTTGCGCGATATCTCATCAATGCGCGTGTGTTCTTCCGGGCCGAGGCCGAGCCCCTTGCCGCTGGCTTCGCGCGCAAGCACGGAGGGTTCCAGTGGGATCAGTTCGTCCGCGACGAAGCGATGCACCAGATCCTTCAACATGCGGTCCTCTTCAGAGAGTTCGAACTCCATGCTCACTCCATCGTCTGAGGTTGAACGAGAATGCCGCGTGCGATCATGGCATCGATCTCCGCGTCTTTGACCCCCACCTCGCGCAGGAGGATGCGCGTGTGTTCGCCGATGCGGGGGGCAGGGCTGCGCACGCTGGCCGGGGAGCGGGCAAATTTCGTGGTTGGGCGTACATAGCGTACCGTGCCTTCCGTGGGATGGCTCATGGTCTGGAAAAGGCCGGAGGCCTTGAGCTGCGCATCGGCCGGCAGTTCGTCGACAGCCTTGAGCGGTGAGGCTGGAATGTCCAGGCGCTCACAGAGTTCCATCCATTCGGCGCTGGTGCGTCGGGGTGTCTCCTCGGCTACCACCCTGTAGAGCTTCTGGATGTTGGCGTTACGTCGGTTCGGATCGTCTAGCTCGAGGCCCGCCACAAGATCTTCCCGGCCGATGGCCCTGACAAACGCCATCCAGTGCGCGGCGGTGTAAGGCAGAATGGCGATATGTCCATCCTTGGTAGGTGCGGGCGCCCGTCCGCCCTCGAGCAGACGCGCATAGCCTGCAGGGCCGGCCGGTGGCTCGAACGTCATACCACCCAGATGCTCGGCCAGCATGAAGGCAGCAAACGTCTCGAACATGGGCACCTCGACGAACTGACCTTCGCCGGTGCGGTGACGATGAAAGAGCGCCGCCAGGATGGCATTTGCGACCGCCATGCCAGCGGTCTTGTCGGCCACCAGCGTCGGCACATAGGCGGGGCGGTCGCGGCCGATGCTTGCCATGGCAGCAAGGCCGGTGGCGGCCTGGATGATGTCGTCGAAGGCGGGCTTGGTGCGATCAGGTCCGTCCTGATCAAACCCGGTGGCCGCGCAATAGATGATCTGAGGATTCAAGGCTTTGACCGCATCATAGCTGAAGCCAAGCCGCGCGATTGCATCCATCCGCATGTTGTGAACCAGCACGTCGGCAGAAGGGATCAGGCGCGCGAAGAGGGCAGCGCCTTCTGGCATCTGCAGGTTGATCCCCAGCCCGCGCTTGTTGCGATTGAGAGCAAGAAAGATGGAGCTCATGCCCTTGTGCAGCGAGACGCCGTTGGCACGCATCATGTCGCCTGAAGGGCTTTCCACCTTGACGATGTCGG
>JBMFWV010000132.1:0-6689 GCA_049964915.1 Rhizomicrobium sp. | reverse complement strand
CGCAAATTGGTAAAGGCAGCGAGAGCTCTATCCAATGCCATGGTCAGCGGTGTGTAACCTCGAATTTTCTGCAATCGTAAATTGCAATGTTGCGCATACCATGGGGCTCGGTCAGCACCCATTCAAGGCAACGGAGCATCCTACCGTCTTCGTCGCCCGATTGTGGCAAACCGCTCCCTGCCTTGACGAGCACAAAGCGCCCAAGGACCGGTGCGTTCACGCAGGTGATCGAGGAGCCGGACACATGGTAACGACGCCTTTGCGGGAGAGGTTTACGACTACGCAAACGAAGCTTCAGGCGACCAAGGCTGGCGTTCGCGTGATGCGCCCTCAATAGCGTGTCGTCATGGCGCATCGGAATGGTCGGTGCGTCACATGTGCCGCCAAAGCCTGGCGTTTTGGGGTCTTGCAAACAGCCTGAGGCGACGCGGCCGATCCGATACGGCCATGGAAAATGCAGACAATGCCCGCTCGGGGCCTGTGCCCGGCCCAAAGCCAAGCTATTTCAATGTGCTCGCAGGTGAGCTTGACGTCCTCTCGCGCCAGCCTGTTATCTGGCGGGTATGATCGCTATGAACCTCTATTTGTCCTTCGCGCTCGCAGTCACCCTTCTCATGCTGGTGCCTGGCCCCAACGTCAGTCTGATCGTGGCAAATAGCGTGACCTATGGACCCAAATATGGGCTCCTGACCGTTGCCGGAACATCCTCGGCCATGGTTATCCAACTGGCGCTGACGGCGCTTGGTCTGACAGCAACTTTGGGTGTCCTGGGCGTGTGGTTTGCCTGGTTGCGCTGGCTTGGCGTGATCTACCTGATTTACCTCGGCATCAGGCATTGGCGTGCGCCCCTCACCGATCCGAAGCTGACGCAGCTCAAGGCGAAGGATCGCAGGGCGATCTTCCTGCGGGCGCTGCTCGTGTCTCTGACCAATCCCAAGACGCTGTTGTTCTATGCGGTGTTCTTTCCGCAGTTTATCGATGTGAACCACCCCTTCGGAGCACAGATTGCGCTGCTCTGTGTAACCTTCCTCAGCCTCGCCATCATGATTGACAGCATCTGGGCGCTTAGTGCCGGCCGCATGAGGCCCCTGCTGACCGCGCACGGACGCTTGCGCAATAGAGTGTCGGGAGGCTTCCTCATCGGGGCGGCTGCCGCACTCGCGTTTTCGCGAAACGGCTGAAGTCCACCGTAGCCGTTGCCGTGCGCGGTTGCCCCTTGGCGGACCGCGGAGCCTGTGCGAGGTCAAGGCGCGCGCGAGAAGGTTCCTCAGATCAGACCTCTCGCATTTTGGAGGTTTTGCTTTAGAATTTCGGTCATCTTCGGATTGGACCGGAAATCGTGGAAGAGCGGGGTCGCCATCATGAAAGGGTTTCGGACATTATTTGCTGCGGCATGCATTTGCATGATCGCCGTGCCGGCGTCGGCCGCGCTCAAGATTGGTGCCATCGCGCCCAATTTTACGGGCACGGGAAGTCTGGGCGGGAAGATTTTCAAATTCAATCTGGCCAGTGCGCTCAAGAAGGGGCCGGTGGTGCTCTATTTCTTCCCGTCCGCGTACACGCAGGGCTGTGATCTTGAGGCCCACACCTTCGCTACCCAGATCAGCAAGTTCAAGGCAGCAGGGGCTTCCGTTATTGGAGTCTCGGCAGATGATTTGGCGCGACTGAAGCAGTTTTCCGCGGATCCGCATTTCTGCGCCGGGAAATTTCCCATTGTCTCCGATGCGAGCACCAGGATCGCCGCGACCTATAAGCTCCATGTGTCGCCGGCCATAGCTGGGGCTAAGGACGTACGTGGGGTCGAAATTGGTCACGGCTTTATTGAGCGGTTCACCTATGTCATCGACAGACATGGCAAGATCATCGCCGAGTTTTCCTCGCGTCTAGATCATCTCGCCCCCGATCAACACGTCTATAAGTCACTGGCGATCGTACGACAGCTTCAAGCACGACGGTGAGGGATCTGCGGGCAGGGATATGACGGGCCATCTGCTCCACTAGCCTGCACATCTTTCCCCTTGGATGTGGTGGACAGGAACGTGGCGCGGGTTGCGCCCTTTAGCCTGTGCGCCAAGACCTGGCCGTCTTTGTGATCAGGGCGCACCCGGATTTTCGGCGCGGATCCGGCGCACCATGTCGCCCACATCGCTCCAGGGCTTGCGGTGGGCGATGTGCTCACGCAGATATTGGGCGACCTGTGCTATCTGGGCATCGGTCAGGATCGCGGAAAACCCGGGCATGAAGGGCTCGCTCCTGACATTTGGCAGAGGCAGGCCGTTCATCAGGATCTGTATTGTGTTGCGAGGAGAGTTTTCCTGCAGCGCAGTGGAAGCTGCCAGCGGCGGCCAACGTCCTTGGGCAATCAGCGCAGTGGGGCCATGGCAATTGGCGCAGACACCCTCAACGATGGCGGCCGCAGTGGCCGTTTTTGTCCGCGGCGTGAACGGTGCATGGGCGGGCGGGACCACAGGCATCAAGGACGCAATATAGACTGCAATGGCATGAATATCGCCCGGAGCCGCGTTGCCGAGCGAATGGGTGACCGCACGCATGGGGCCGGCGGCGGCGCCATGATGGGCGTCAATGCCGGTGCGAAGATAGGTTTCGAGTTCGGCCTCGGTCCACACCAGGGGCGCAGGGGATTTGTGGTTGAGGGCGGGGGCAGTCCAGCCTTCAGCTACGCCGCCACTGAGATTTTCGCCCTCGACCGTTCCCTCGAGCCAGTTGCGCGGTGTGTGGCAGGCGCCGCAATGCGCCAGCGACTGCACCAGATAGCGTCCGCGGTTCCATGAGGCCGTGTGGTTGGGCTCGGCGACGATCGGAGAGGGGCTGAGAAAGAGAAGATTCCAGCCCGTCAGCAGAACGCGCAGATTGAACGGAAAATCGAGGCGATTTTCGGGCTTCTTCTGCTGAACGGGTGTGCGCGTCATGAGATAAGCGTAAAGCGCGTCGAGATCGCCATGCTTCATCCGCGCAAAATAATCATAGGGAAAGGCCGGATAAAGATGTTGGCCGTCGGGGGCGATACCTTCGCGCATGGCGCGCTCGAAATCCGCTTTTGACCAGGCTCCGATACCGTATTTGGGATCAGGCGTGATATTGTCTGAATAGATGACGCCAAAGGGCGTGTGCAGGGCAAGTCCACCTGCCAGTGCGGCCCCGCCTGGTGCGGTGTGGCAGGCGGCGCAATTGCCTACAGCCGCAAGCTCGCGTCCGCGGGCGATCAGTCTGGCATCGAAATCTTGAGTTTGCGCCGGGGTGACGGCAGTGATGGCAGGATCGGCAAAGACAATGGTGCCGGCAAGCCGCAGCAGGGCTGTGACCCCGATCAGTACCATCAGGACGACGATAACTGTCCGCTTGAGCGTCATGCTTACCCTCCACAGCACCTGTCTACATACTTGCCCGGTTGTCAGGCTCTTGCCAGCCCCGCCCAGAGAGGGCGGGGGTAAGACGCAAATGTCGGCCATCATTCACGCTGCAGCCCCAAGAAGGAGGCCGCATCGTCTCTGCCCCCGGCATTGTCAGGGGGTTTTGAATCCAAGGCCAGCAAGGGTCCTGGGAGACGCCATACGCCCTGTGCGCGGCCGCTGCTCCCAGCAGCCCTCATCCCGCAGAGCAAGACCTGTCCGCTCTTTGGCGACGTAGACGATCTGAAGGCGGTTGCTAAGATGGCCATCACGGTCAAATATCGCCAGTGGGATGTTGGTGATGCATCATCGTCATCGAGAGACTCTAACATGACGCCCTGGCAGCAATGGCAGGTGGAATGAAATTGATCTCATCTAAGCTTCTGATCGGAAGACTGGTCATTGCCAGCCTTGTTGTCAGTCTCGGCCTTGTCTCGCCCGCCCTTGCCTATTGCCGCAAGGCTGGCCCGATTTCGGCGGGCCTGAAGAAACTCATTGACGAATTTTCCCAGGTTGCACCTGGACATTCGGGTGAGGCCACGGTCCAGGACTTTCTTGTCGGGGTCAGCAAAATTCCCCCCAAGGCCATGGCGGCGCTTGCCCGGCGGGCGCCTGCCATCATCACCGCCGACGGTCCAGGTGAAGGTTCCGTCGCCGAAACCGGCGCGACCAAACTCCAGTTCAGTGGCATCTTTGCCCGGAACGAAACTTACTTTCGCGTGCCTCAGCACATTGAAGGGCATTATCGGGTGACGAAGAACAAGCTGACCCTCTATTACAAACACGGGGGTGCACTTGAGCTGGGCGAGGCGATACCGCTCATTGGCATTCCGGTCTTTCGCCGCGTCAATCATGTCGAGATCACACCGGATCGGCTGCTGTTCTTCTGGGGCGACAACGCCCATGGCACGCCCGATCGCTGTTATGTGGTCGGTGAGGATTGAGGGAGCATGACGCGCATCCGGGTTGTCCGCGTGCGTGCTATAGCGCAGGCCACGCCGGCACGGTTCATGTTCCGCAACTGAACGAGACCCCGCAGGCAGCTTGACGCCTGCTGCCCACGCCGATAGCGTCAGCGCAGCATGAGGTTCCCGAAAGGGACCAGAGGGAACGCGGTACGAAACCGCGGCTGCCCCCGCAACTGTAACCGGCGAGTGATGCGCCATCCTGCCACTGGAATCGATTGGTTCTGGGAAGGCGGTCGCAAAGCATAGACCCGGGAGCCAGGAGACCTGCCTCGTGTCGTCGTCCTGTTTTTGGCCGGGGTGCGCCAGAAACTGCGGGATGTCTTCCGCTGTGACGGCATAGGTGTCGTTGGCGCGGAGGAAGGCAATGAATCCGGATTATTCGCCGAAAAAGGTGCTTTTGTCCTGGAGTGGCGGCAAGGACAGCGCCATGGCGCTTTATGCCTTGCGTCAGCGTGCGGACATTCGTGTCGAGGCCCTCCTCACCACTGTGACCGCAGAGTACGCACGTATCAGCATGCATGGAGTGCGCCGCGTCCTGCTGCATGAACAGGCGCGTGCTGTGGGACTGCCATTGACGGAAGTGCTCATTACCCCTGGTGCCGACAACGCCCAGTATGAAGCCCGCATGGCAGTGGCGCTCACAGAGGCGATGGCGCAAGGCATCTCAGCCTGTGCCTTCGGAGACCTTTTTCTGGAGGACATTCGCGCTTATCGCGATCGCCAGCTGGCCCGCATCGGCATGGAAGCTCTTTATCCGGTATGGGGCCGCGACACCCGTGCGCTCATCCACGAATTTCTCGATCTGGGCTTTCAGACCCTCATTGTCTGCGTCGATCCGCGCAAACTTTCGCCGGACTTTGTCGGTCGGGTGATCGACAGGGCCCTGCTTGCCGATCTTCCGCGCGAGGTTGACCCCTGCGGCGAGAACGGCGAGTTCCATACATTTGTCTTTGATGGACCGATTTTTCAGAAGCCAGTTGCATTGTCCGTTGGCGAGAAAGTGCAGCGTGACGGCTTCTGGTTCTGTGACCTTCTCCCCCAAAACTGAAGAATGGAGACCCTTATGCTCAAACCACGTCAGAGCGTTCTTGCGGCCATGATTTTTGCGGCGGCTGCCTCTCGGCTCATTCCTCATCCGCCCAACCTCACAGCGGTTACCGCGATGGCGCTCTTTGCCGGGGCGACGTTTTCGCGCCGGCGTTATGCCTTTGTGGTGCCAGCCTTGGCACTTTTGCTCAGTGATCTGCTCATCGGCTTCTATAGCGGCATGATTTTCGTCTATGGCGCCTTCATGGTGACGGTGGGAATTGGCCTCCTGTTGCGTACCCATCGCCGTCCACTTGCCATCGGGGCAGCAAGTCTCGTGAGTTCGGTCGTCTTTTACCTCATCACCAATTTTGGTGTCTGGGTGGGCTCGAGCCTCTACGCCAAAACCGGAGCCGGCCTGATCGCCTGTTATACCGCAGGCATTCCGTTCTTCCGCAACATGGTGGCGGGCGATCTTTTCTACGCAGCCCTGCTCTTTGGCGGCTTTGCAGTCCTCGAACGCCTCCTGCCGGCACTGCGGGAGCCGGCCCGGGCGCAACAGCTGTTGCCGGCGGCCTGAACCTTCTCAGCTTTCCGGTTGTGCGGGCTGAGTGAACAGTTGATCGTGGCCTGTCGGCGTGGGGGCAGGCTGCAGTTCAACCTATGGCGCGCGTCCTCCTGCATGGCGTGGACACCGATGGGGGCGCGTTGGGCCGCCAAGGCTGCTTCCAGCGTCGTTGGAAATGGAGAAACCTGGGCCCGGCTGGGATTGTTGATATCTCAGTCCAGCATGTCGGGACGAAACAGAGATCGTCGGCTGATGATCTTGCCTGCGACCATGAAGAGCCCATCGCCGGTGTAGTGAAGCGTCTGCGGATGTCTGGGTGAGGCGGCGACCTTTGCGTGGACCACTTCGAAGATGAAGAAGTTGTAGCGCTCGACCAGAGCATCATCATAAAGCCGGCATTCGAAATTCGCATGGCATTCGCGGATCAAGGGAGCTGCCACCTTTGAGCCCCTTTCCGGCGTCAGGCCGAAATGCACGAACTTGTCGATGTCCGCCCCCGAGCAATTTCCGATTCCCACCACCTCCTCTGTCAAGGCTGTGGTTGGCAGGTTGATGACGCACTCTTTGCTGTCGCGGACGAGCGCGAAGCTGTGATTGAGGTTTGAGATCACGAGCCCGACAAGGGCGGGCGAAAACTCAACCTAAAAACCGCAGTTGGTCAGCGACGCGCCTGGGCGAGGTTCGATTTTTCGCGTTTTGGTTGCATCAGATGGGCGC
>JBMFWV010000131.1:0-6735 GCA_049964915.1 Rhizomicrobium sp. | reverse complement strand
CAGAGCCTCTGAAAACCAAAAAGATCACCGCCCGCCAAAATAATCATCCTGCAAGCCAATCGCATTTAGAATCGCTGGCAGCAGGGTTATGCATTTGCCCTGGGCGTTCTTTATGCCTATTGGCTTGAGAAGTCGAAAAGCATCATCGCGCCAATCATCGCCCACAATGTCAGTGACGGCATCACGGTTCTCACCTGGGCCCTTGGCATGTAATCCCACTCGCAAGCGACATGGATGCGCAGGGCCAAAGTGATGGAAAGATAGCGCGGCGGCAGGTCTGGAGAAACGCGGTTACGATCTTCCGTTGAAGGGCTGAGCCTTTGTGGTGGCCTCGCCTTTGCCTGCTTTATCCCGTCCCCTGGCTGTGCGCGAGACGGTGGAGCAGGATTTCACTTTGAGCGCAACGTCTGGCGGGCGCGACGGGCTTTGGCCGGCGCGGATGGCTCCCTCATACGTTTCAGATAGCGCTCGTGATGCTCGGCCAGCAACGACACGGCCTCCTCGATCAATGCGCGCGACGGCGCGATGGCCGCTTCCAGGGCAAGGCCTCGCAAGGCGGCGCGGATCAGGAGGAATTCAGGATCCGGTGGTGAAGACTGGTCGACGCCACGCGGTATCCCGGATTTGCTCATCTGCTGAAGGCCGCGCGAGGTTACGCGCGAAAATGTGGACGGCAGTTTGTCCCGAAGTTCGGTATCGCCGATACTGCCGATGAGCACCTGCAGGACCGCCATCCCTCCTGGGCTGGAAAAGGCCTGCCAGGCCGCGCGGACAAGTGCGATAGCTCGCGCATCTCCCCGAAGGCCTTTTAGTGCCCGCTCATAGAACTCAATATCTTGCTCGTAGACATAATCGACCACGCCCAGCATGAGTTCCACCTTGCTGGGAAACTGATGGAAGAGTGAGCCGCGGCTGACTTTGGCACGCGCCTGTACGGTCGAAGAACTCGTTGCGGCATAGCCCAGCTCCGCGAGGCAGGCGATGGCCGCCTCAAGGATTTTCTTGCGGGTGGAATGGCTGCGCTTCTGCTGGCCACGTTTGCGTGGTTGCACCTGGCTTTGGACGTGGCGTTTCGGCCTCGCGCCCCTTTCATCAAGCATGTCGTCTTACCCGGCTATGCGCAAAGGGCTGGTTGTCGGTTAGGATGATGTCTGTCAGTCGGGGGCAGGCACCGGCAGGGGTGTGATTTTATCCAGAAAGACAAAATTCCACAGCATTCTTATCGCGTCCCCTTCCCCCTGGAGCAATCGTTTAACTAGACTGAAAAGTCTAATTAATTGCCAGGCAGATGGGCGCGTCATGACAGGCAGCAATCAATCCTCTTCGCCTTCACCAGGCGTTTCCCGTCGCCGACCCAACTTCGTGGTGGTGTTCTGCGACGACCTGGGCTTTGGCGATGTCAGTCTCTACGGCGAAAAGGACATCGTCACACCAGCCTTGGATGCGATGGCGCGCAAAGGCGTGGTCCTGTCAAACTTCTACGCCGCCGCCAATATCTGTACGCCTTCGCGGGCGGGCCTGCTGACTGGACGCTATCCGATCCGCACTGGATTGGGCTACGAAGTCATCATGCAGGACGATGATCGCGGCCTGCCGCTCTCGGAAATCACCATTGCCCGGGCGCTCAAACCGGAATACGCCACAGGCCTGTTCGGTAAATGGCACTTGGGTCATCGCGGGCCCTTCTGGCCTCCCACCCGACATGGCTTTGATCGGTTTTTTGGCATTCCCTACAGCCACGACATGGCACCACTCACGCTCTGCGAAGCAGCGGCTGGCAGTGACGAGGTCAAAACGTCAGAGGTCAACTTTCCTCGGCTGCAGCAGGAATTTTATGAACATGCCGAGCGCTTTATCGAGGATTACCGTGATCAGCCCTTTTTTGTACTGCTGTCGCTCAGCGCGCCGCACCTGCCCAATCATCCGCTTCCCGCTTATGCCCATAGTTCCGGGCGCGGCGCCTATGGCGACGTGGTACGCGAGATCGATGATATTGTCGGCCGCCTGATTGCCAAGCTGCGCGCGCTCGGACTTGAGGACGACACGCTGGTGATCTTTACCTCTGACAATGGGCCATGGTTCGAGGGTAGCGCCGGGCATTTGCGGGATCGCAAGGGTGGCACCGGTTATGATGGTGGCTATCACGTGCCGTTCGTTGCCCAGATGCCCGGCCATTTGCCCCAAGGCGTCACTATCGCTTCCATCGCCATGGCAATTGATCTGCTGCCGACTTTCTGCAGGCTTGCAGGAAAGCCGCTACCCCCAGCCCAGCTTGACGGACTCGACATCACCGAAGTGCTTCTCTCTGGGCAAGCCTCGCCCCACGATGAAATGCTTCTCTTCGACAATGAAACCGTGGTCGGGATTCGGACGCAGCGCTGGAAATACCTTGATACTGCCTATTATCGCGGCCTCCGCATGCCGCTCGCCTGGATGGGATATGATCAGCTCTACGACCTCAGCACTGATCCAGGGGAAAACTACAACGTCGGTGCCGACTACCCCGACGTGCTCGCCGACATGCGTGCCCGAATGAAGCGCGCAAAGGCCCAATTTGCTCCGCTCAAGTCCAGGGAAGTTCCGCCTGTATTCGCCAAGCTGAAGGGCATTCTTGATCATATGCAAGACTGATCCCTGTAACTTGCCTTCCAAGCAGAGGCCCGTGATGACCAAACTATCCCCACCGCCCCAAGGTGCCAGTGAGCGTGAAATTTCCGATTTTGTGGAGACCGTAATCACTCAGGCCACGCGTGCCGAAAAGATCGCGATGATGTCGGGCCGAGGCTTTTTTGAGCTTTACCGTGAGGACGGCGGCGTGTGGGGTGCCCATCCATATCCTGCCGGAAGTGGCATCGCCCGGTTCGCAGTGCCGCCCCTTTACTTTACGGATGGACCACGTGGTGTGGCCCGTGGCCAATCAACCTGCTTTCCCTGCACGATGGCACGGGGAGCAAGCTTTGATCCTGACCTCGAACATCGCATTGGTCAGGTCATGGGGATTGAAGCCCGGGCACAGGGTTGCACCTTGTCCGGCGCGGTGTGCATTAACCTCCTGCGCCATCCGGCATGGGGGCGCGCGCAGGAAACCTATGGCGAGGATAGCTGGCATCTGGGTGTAATGGGCGCCGCGTTGGGCACAGGTATCCAGGTCCATAACGTCATCGCGACTGTCAAGCATTTCGCACTGAATTCGATGGAAAACGCGCGCTTCAGGATCAATGTGCGCATCGATGAGCGTGTGCTACATGAAATCTACCTGCCGCACTTCAAATACGCGCTCGATGCTGGCGTAGCCAGCGTGATGAGCGCCTATAACAAAATTAACGGAGAATACTGCGGTCAGGACCGTTATCTACTCAGCGATGTATTGCGCGCGGAATGGGGGTTCGATGGCTTCGTGCACTCGGACTGGATTCGTGGTGTCTATCAGCCCTATGGCGCCGCCGCGGGGCTGGATATCGAAAATCCCGAACCGTTGGTGTTTGGCGAGAAGCTCGCAGCCGCTGTGGAGGCGGGAGCAATTGAGCCGCACGTCATCGATCGGGCGTGCCGGCGCATTCTTCTCACGCAGTATCGTTTTGCCACGGCTGAGGATCCGCTTGCAGACTACCCGCAAACGCTGGTGGCAAGTCCAGAGCATTGCGCGCTGGCCCGCGAAGCAGCGGAAAAATCTGCCGTTCTGCTCGAGAACAATGATTGTCTGCCCTTTTCGCGCGACAAAATCCAACGCCTTGCAGTTCTGGGGCGACTCGCCGATTTAAAGAATACCGGTGACAATGGATCTAGCCGGGTACATGCGCCTTATTGCATTACACCGCTGGCCGGGCTTCGCCACTACCTGGGCGCAGAGGCAATCCTCACTGCCACCGAGGATGATTTGGACGGAGCCCGCAGCGCGGCTCTCGCCGCCGATGCGGTGGTAATCATCGCGGGCTATACCCATGAGGACGAAGGCGAATATATTCCTGCGGACGTGGTTGCGGTAGATTCCCAGTCAGCAGGCGCGGCACGCAATGCGCCGTTGGGTGGAGACCGCATCCTGCTCGAACTTCCCAGTGAGCAGCAAGAGCTGATCGAGGTGGCAGCCGCCACCGGCAAGCCGGTTGTCGTGGTGGTCGTGGCGGGCTCAGCGGTTCTCGTGGAGCGCTGGCGCACGAAGGCTTCGGCGATCCTGCAGACATTCTATGCCGGAATGGAAGGCGGCACGGCTCTCGCCCGGCTTCTGTTCGGGGAGGTCAGCCCGTCAGGCAAGCTGCCCTTCACTGTCGCGCGCGAGGCGAGTGATTATCCGTTCTTCGACCGGGATGCTGACGAAATCGAATATGACTACTGGCATGGTTACGCCAAGTTCGACCGTGACCGCGTAAGACCTCGTTACGCCTTTGGCCATGGGCTCTCCTACACGCAGTTCGCATATCGTGCACTGAAGGCACGGCGGATCGGGAACGATATTGAAGTCAGCGTCGCGGTGCGCAATGCCGGTGCGCGGAGTGCAGACGAGGTGGTGCAGTTCTATGTGGGATTTCCTGCTGGCGAGGTAGAGCGGCCCATCAAAACACTACGCGGCTTCAGCCGCGTAAGTCTTCTACCTGGTCAGACTTGCGTTGTGCGCACGCGGATTGCGCTGGACAGCTTGCGCTGGCGTGATCCCGTTTGTCATTGCTGGCGCTCTGAGCATGGCCCCTATCGGATTATGGCAGGCGGGGCGTCGCAAGCGCTGATGGAGACTCAGATCGTCCTCTAGGCCCCGTCCATGCCGCGCTGAAAAGCTGGCGCATCCGGAGCATTGCCTGCCACAAGAAAACAGTCGCGCCCTTCAATTGCCCTAATCCGGTCGATCGCCAAGGCTCCCTCAGAGGTAAGGCCATAGAAACGATAACCAAGGGCAGGGAAATCTATTGCTGCATTTATCGCATCTTCAAATCCAGGCAGGACCTCAATCAGGATATCAGGGCGCTGTTGTGCGATGAAGGTTGCAAGTGAGCGGAGAACCTCGGCTTCAAAGCCCTCCACATCAATCTTCAGAAGGATGCGTTTTGGACCATTGATGAGTTCAAGGATGGATGCGCCATCCAGCGTGACATTCCAGTTCGTCGCCGGAGTAGCGTCAAAATAGGAGGCAAAGGCTTCGCTCAGTGAACCATTGGTGAGGTGTCCGCGCGGTTCGTAAAAGCGTGCAAAGCCACTTTTGGGACCTATGGCAGCATTAATTGTGGTGACATTGTCCGCGGCATTGAGAGCTAGGTTTTCGCAGAGGCGTCGATATGCTTCCGCGCTGGGCTCAAAAGCAAATATGCGTCCATGAGGCTCTTGTGCCATCAAGTGTTTTGAAAAGTATACGGTGAAGACCCCGACGTTTGCTCCGATTTCGATGATGGTATCATACGCGTTCACCGCCTTATCCAGAAAGGCGAACACCTCTGGCTCATAGGATAGTCGCCCTCCCAGAACCGCTTCGATATCGAACTCATAATTATGCGGCATCAGAAAGATCTCTGTGGACGCGCCCAATCGGACCAAACCGGGGCGAAGAGCTGCCGTTGGCCAGTCCACCTTTGAGAGGATATTGATCGCCCGACGTCGCAGTGTGGGTTGATGTAATCGAGCCAATCGTCGGCAAATCGCCAGGTACATCCCGGACAGCAGCGATGAGCGGGCAATGAGCGAATGGCACCTCAAAATGAGTGATCGGGTGCGTGGCCCAAGTGGCTTCAAGATTGCGTCATCCCATGATGATGCAGGCTATAGGTTATGCAAATCGGTTGATTTGACGTGGACTTCATTCCCCGTCAGTGCGTGAATAGGCGGAATAAAACGGTGCGAGTCTATTTTCCGAAAGGTAAGGGAAGTCCGGCGTTCGGAAAAGGGGCTGATCCCATCGAGCGCCCTCCGGGGGCGCCGCCTTTAGGGACAAATTGAGGTGGCAGGGCGTCTTCGACCCCGGCGCCAGAATGGTCATGAAGCGCGTGGCGAGCCTCGTGGCGGGCGGACCTTTTGCGTGGTCCTGTTGGCTCGTTGCGGTATGCGCCGTGGGGCGGGGCCGGGGGCTTGCACACGGGCTAACGGCCGGCGTCCTTGCAGCTGGCTACCGCAGAGAGGGGGCTAAGCGTAGAACAGTTGCATAACCTCCTCGCCGTTTGCTGCAGCGCCACATCAAATAAGAGGCAAACAAAAAGGCGGTGAAGCAGGCTTCACCGCCTTCGGCCTAGGTAGTCGGACTTAGGCAGCCTTGAGGTTGGCAGCCTTTGAGCCGCGTGCATCTGGCTGAATGTCAAACTCCACGCGCTGTCCCTCGTTGAGGGTACGCATGCCGGCTGCTTCCACTGCGGTGGCGTGAACGAAGACGTCCTTGCCGCCGCCATCCGGGGAAATAAAGCCGAAGCCCTTGGTTGTATTGAAGAATTTAACTGTTCCGATAGTCATTGTACTGTCCTTGAAGCATCGGATTCCGTGCGGACAACATGTCCGCGCGGACGCTCTGACGCTGATTTTCTGGAGTTTCCGACTGTCTCGTCCGGGCGCGCGGATTAGGCGGGCAGGATGCGAACAAAAGGCGCGCTCATCAGACGGATCACCGTCGCGTATAGATCACATACTTGATTTTGGAGGCAAACACAATCCGTGCCCCGTTAACTTTGATTCTTGAGTGCCTTGGCAGCTGCCTTTGCGGCGGCGGTGCGGGTTTTTGCTTCGCTCTTCTGCGCGACCAGTCGATCGGCCTCGATCTTGTCCTCG
>JBMFWV010000130.1:0-6808 GCA_049964915.1 Rhizomicrobium sp. | reverse complement strand
CCGCTGCTTTTCACTGAGCCGTTGCGGAATGATCAGCATTGTTCACTTGTCTGCCCGGACTTTTGCCCCTGTTACCCGAGAGGCCTTCAACCTATTGAAATTCGTTGCCTTTCTCCAGTTCCATCCAAACAAAATACCCTTGACATCAGCCTTCGGAGGGCAGCACTCTATCCAGCTGAGCTACGGGTGCAGCTGCGTTACCTATAGCGGAGGACATCTTGCGCCGCAAACGCCTTGCGCATTGACCGGTTGATCCTCACCAAGCGACCGTGAGCCCGTGAGACCGGCCGATACCCGATTAGATCTCTCTGGCCCAGCGGCGCGTTGCTACTCATAGCATCGCGCGCGTCCATCTGCCCACTTGAGCTCGGACGCAGTCGCCGTCCAAGGGCAAGCATGACGCTGACGTCGGGCCCCAATTGGCCTGGCGCCGGGTTTGCGGTCCATGAGGGTATCTTAGAGAGCTGCGAGGGCCATCTCGACGGCTGCCTTGCCATGGGCAAATACCATCGCCTTCCAGTCGTCCTGGTCGGGGTAGAACGCATCACGTATCTGGCGCTTGATCTGCGCGCGGTGTGGGAAGTCGGCTGGCGCGTGGCAGCTTAGCCAGTTGTCCTTGCGGAGGGCTTCGAAAACCTTGCTCACGGACTGCGTTCCAACTTCCAGTGCTACGAAGCTCAGGGCACGTGTTTCCATCCAGGCAGCCATGGCGCTGTCGATGGTGCCATGAAGATGGGCCGAAAGTGATTGCCCGTTTGCCGTAGAGCGCAGCGAAGATCCCCAGATCCTGTGCGCACGCTCATATGCTGCTGAATTCGGTTCGGCTTCGGTAATAATTTCCGCAGCACCGTATTGGCCCAGACCGGTATGGAAGTCTATGGCCGTCAATTCCTCGACATCCTTGAGCTCCTCCTGGAGCACGTCCTTGAGCATATGCAAGGACCAGGAGAGTTTAGCGCCACCATAATAGATGCCGTCGGGATGCGTGTATTGCCCGCGTGACAGAGCGGCCTGAAGCGCAAAACTGCCGTGCTCAGCTCCATAGGCTGAAAGGACACTGTTCGCAGCCGCAAAGGATGCCGACGAAATATCCTTGGGTGCCGCAGCCTCGGCCAGAACATCATATTCAGGATTAGCTGGGGGGCGGGCGTGGTCGACAAAATTGCGATTGATGTCGGCATTGTCCTCGTTCACGCGCCGATCAAACGAGAAGCCATAGGGATTAAGGGCATGAAGCAGAACGAGCTTGCAGTCTGGTGGCACTTGTGCGGCAAGGCCCTGTCGAAGCAGGCTTGTTTGCACCCCCGAGCCAAAATAGCCCTCCACTCCATGGGTTCCGGAGATCAACAGCAGCGCCCGTTTGGCGTCACGGCGTCCCGCCCACGCGGTATCCAGAAACAACGGCTCACCGTCCACGCCCTTGCTTCCGCCAAGAAGGCGACTGGTTATGCCAAGCTGCGCGGCCTCGGCAGCGGCAATGAAGCCGGTACGCGCGGCACGATAGTGTTCGGGGAAATAGGTCTTTGCAGTCACGGGCGGCTCAGTCGGCGGATAAGGTCGTCCAACTGTTCAAGGGTCCTATAGGAGATCGTGAGATGGCCACCGGCATCACCGCGGTCGGCGATCTCAACCTTCAGTCCGAGAACGTTGGTAAGGCTATGTTCGAGGGCTCTGGTATCCGGATCTTTGTCACGAGCACGATGAGCTTTGTGGCGATGTGTGCGCTGCTCGGCCTGGCGTACATTGAGACCCGCTTCAAGGATCTGCTGCGCCAGGGCTTCCGCGTCAGATCGGCCGACAAGTGTTCGGGCATGACCGGCCGTAAGCTTGCCATCACGTACCAGAGCTTTGACGGTCTCCGGCAGTTTCAATAAGCGCAAAATATTGGCGATGTGGCTGCGGCTTTTGCCGACCTCGGTCGCAAGTTTCTCCTGGGTGTAGCCGAAGCGTTCGATCAGTTCCTGGTAAGCCGCCGCTTCTTCGATAGCGTTGAGATCAGCGCGCTGCACATTTTCAATGATCGCAAGTTCAAGCGATTCCGCATCGCTCAGCTCGCGCACCACAACAGGCACTTCATGAAGTTTGGCCAGCTGGGCCGCACGCCAGCGTCGTTCACCAGCAACGATCTCGAACTGACCGGTTTCCCCGGCAATCGGGCGTACCAGGATGGGCAACAGCACACCCTTTTCGCGGATAGAGTTCGCAAGGTCTTCAAGGTCTGCGTCCTGGAAGGTCTTGCGCGGCTGGAAGCGATTTGCGCGCAGGAATGCGACCGGCAGGGTGCGCTGCGCCTTTGCCGTCCGGGCGTCGAGGGCCGGTGCTGACCCGATGAGGGATGAAAGGCCCCGTCCGAGCCCGCGTGCGCGATCTTCCGCCATCATGCCGCTTGGCTCGCACGTTCGCGTTTGATCATTTCGCCGGCCAGTTTGATATAGGCCTGGCTTCCAGGACAGCGCAGATCATAGATAAGCGCCGGCAGGCCATGGCTTGGCGCTTCGGATATTCGCACGTTGCGCGGGATCATCGTGTCATAGACCTTTTCACCCATATGGGTGCGCACATCTTCGGCTACCTGCACAGCAAGACGGTTGCGCTTGTCAAACATGGTCAAAATAATTCCCTGGATTTCGAGATCCGGATTGAGATTGCCACGCACCAGATCAATCGTCTTCAGCAGCTGGGACAGGCCTTCCAAGGCAAAGAACTCACATTGCAGTGGCACCATCACGGCGTCGGCAGCCGCCATCGCGTTGACGGTCAGCAGCGTGAGAGAGGGCGGACAATCAATTAATACGTAAGACAGTTTACCGACATGTTTTGGCAATGAGTCCATAGCCGCGCGCAATATAAAATTGCGGTCCGCCCGGTTCACGAGCTCAAGCTCAGCACCGGAGAGATCAACCGTTGACGGAACCAGCCAGAGGTTCGGGATGCGCGTCGCCATGACCGCGTCAACGAGGCTGCTCTCTCCAAGCAGCACGTCGTAGATCGTACGGCTGCGCTCGCTTTCAGCAATGCCGAGACCGGTTGAGGCATTGCCTTGAGGGTCAATATCGATGATCAGCGTCGCTTGGCCAATAGCAGCCAGAGCAGTACCCAGATTAATTGCTGTCGTGGTTTTACCCACTCCACCCTTCTGGTTCGCAACAACCAGCACCCGGGGCATTTTTCCCGACGCCTCAGCGGGCCCGGCGGCGCCTTTCGGTACCGGCATGGCGGATCTCCCGGATGATAAAAATCGTGGCGGACGGCGCAGTCTGGCTTGAACGGCGCTCAACGCGCATCCTCCAGTATTCGGCCGCGGCGGTCAATTCAGCTTCTGCCGATTGACCCTTGAGAAAAAGGTTGATGGTTTCAGGCCCCTGAAAGGGCTCGGCATAAGACAGGAGCTTTTCCAGGGGTGCACAGGCCCGTGCCGTCACCACATCGAAAGGTTCTGGCATAGCCTGCTCGATCCGGCTCGGACGGATCTCGACCTTAAGGTCCATTACCGTGGTTGCCGCTTCAAGAAAGCGGCATTTCTTGGCTACGCTTTCATAAAGGACCGTACGAAAATCCTCCCGCTCCCGCAGCAGGCAGGCGAGAACCAGGGCAGGAAAGCCGGCACCGCTGCCCAGATCGACCAGACTCCTGGCAGAATCAGGAATGAGCGGAAGTAGCTGGGCGCTGTCCCAAATGTGGCGGTGCCAGAGCTCAAGGAGGCTCGCCTCGGAAACAAGATTATGGTGGCTGTTCCACTCGGCCAAGAGCTGCGCGTAGCGCTTGAGGCGCGCTAATGTTTCACGTGAAACATGGCTAGCAGCAGCAAACTCTTCCGGCCCGAAAGCGTTCACCCTGCCCTCGCCACCACGACCGCACGATTCCGGATATGCGCAAGAACGAGCGTGATGGCGGCAGGAGTTACCCCGTCAATACGCGCGGCTTGACCCAATGTCATGGGTCGTATGGCTTCTAGCTTCTGCATCGCCTCTGTCGACAGCCCAAAGACCGCGCGATAGTCGAGATCCGCCGGCAAAGAGAGCCCCTCATCACGGCGGAAGGCAACGATATCGGCTTCCTGCCGATCCAAGTAGCCGGCATAGGCCGCGTCGATTTGCAGCTGCTCCGCAGCGTTTGGCTCGATCTGCTGCAGCTCGGGCCAGACCTCGCAAAGTCGTGTAAAGGAGATCTCCGGAAGGGCCAGCAGCTGCAGCGCGGTGCGCCGCACGCCGTCCTGCCTTAGAGCGAGACCATGCCGTCTGGCTTCATTGGGTGTCAGGCTCAACGCCTGCAGCCGCTGGCGCGCCTCGGCGAGATGGGCAGCCTTGGCAGCAAAGTGCTGTCGACGCACTGCGCCCACCACACCCTCGTGCGCGCCAAGTGGCGTCAGCCGCTGATCCGCGTTATCCGCCCGCAGACTAAGCCTATACTCAGCACGGCTGGTGAACATGCGGTAAGGCTCGCTGACACCCTTGGTGACGAGATCATCGAGCATCACCGCGATGTAGGCCTGCGCCCTGTCCAGAATGAGTGGCGCTTGTCCGCCGGCGCGACGCGCCGCATTGATCCCGGCCATCAGGCCTTGCGCGGCGGCCTCCTCATATCCCGTGGTCCCGTTGATCTGGCCCGCCAGAAACAGGCCGTCCACGCGCTTGACCTCGAGCGAAGGTAGAAGCTCCCGCGGGTCTACATAATCATATTCAATGGCATAACCAGGACGCAGCATCTGCGCCTTTTCGAGTCCCGGGATGGTCTTCAGAATCTCCCGCTGGATCTCTTCAGGCAACGACGTTGAAATCCCGTTCGGGTAAATGGTGTCGTCGTCGAGACCTTCTGGCTCCAGAAAGATCTGATGACTGTCACGTTCGGCAAAACGCACGACTTTGTCTTCGATCGACGGGCAATAGCGCGGACCGGTGCCTTCAATCTGTCCCGAGTAAATCGGGGCCCTATCGAGATTGGCGCGTATCAAAGCATGGGTTTGCGCGGTGGTTCGGGTCATGTGACACACCACCTGGGGCGTGGTGATCTGCGGTGTCAAAAAGGAAAAGGGCTCTGGAGGATCATCCCCGGGCTGAACCTCAAGCGCTGCCCAGTCGATGCTTCTACGGTCAAGACGCGGCGGCGTTCCCGTCTTCAGCCTGCCCATGGCGAGGCCAAGAGCATAAAGCCTGTGGGCCAAGCGGATGGCGGGTGCCTCGACACCCGAGGGTGAAATGGCACCGTGAGGACCGGCCGCCCGTCCCGCTGCCAACCGCTTCTCGCCAACATGAATGAGGCCGTTCAAAAAAGTGCCGGTGGTAAGTACCACCGACGCCGCCGACATCGCCTCTCCCTCTTGAGTAACCACGCCGCGCACCTGACCATCCTCAATGATGAGGTCGTCAACGGACGCCGCCCTCAGTTCGAGTCGCGGAATCTCAAGCAGTCGAGACTGCATCGCCGCCCGATAGAGGCGACGATCGGCTTGCGCGCGCGGTCCGCGGACGGCAGGGCCCTTGCGCCGATTGAGCAGCCGGAACTGGATCCCTGCACTGTCGGCCACCCGCCCCATCAGACCGTCGAGAGCATCAATCTCGCGCACGAGATGTCCCTTGCCCAAGCCGCCAATGGCGGGGTTGCAGGACATTTCGCCGATGGTTTCAATTCTGTGGGTGAGCAGGCACGTCAGGGCGCCGGCGCGCGCCGCCGCTGCCGCTGCCTCGCAGCCTGCGTGTCCACCGCCAATCACAATGACATCAAAGCCTGCCATGGCGGGCAGACATAGGCGGCCGTCCCGAAAGGGGCAAGACGTTTCACGTGAAACATTCTCCCGACGGACGTTTCACGTGAAACACGATCACTTACGGTATGTTGGCGCAAAGGGAAAAGAAAATCCACGGCCCTTTACCTACCTTTGAGGCATGGCCGAATCCCATGTCCTGTCTGCCCTGAAAGATAAGCGCGCCCGACTGGCTGGTGAGCTGGTACGGGCCAGCCTTCGGGTTATTGCCCTTAAAGCCGATCTGGCCGCTGTAGACCGCTGCCTCAAGCTCTTTGGGCTGGAGGTAGACCCAAAGGAGATTGAACCCAAGGTCACCTTTGGCAAAAGCGGCCTCCCCAAGGGCGCCGGTAGCCGCATGGCCCTAGAGATCCTCCGCGAGACGGGCGAGCCCATGAGTTCTCAGGAGTTGGCCGCGTGCATACTACAGTGAATTGGCCTTCCTATGGAACCGCGGCCATTCGAAATGCTGGTGCGGACTATCCATTCCAACTTCTGCCGTCGGAAGGATGGGCTGGTGGAGTTCGACCGGAGCACTTATCCGGGGAAGTGGCGAATCTGTCTCCCTTAATGGCTTCACATGCAAGGGTTGCAGATAGTCCCGACGTCGCAGTCCTGTTCGGATTCTATGCATACTCACCATTGCTCTAAGCTATTGAAACCCATGGATATATTGCGTCCCTACGACGTAGGAGCTATACTGCAACCTACACGTTAAACGAGTCTTGCTGGGGACTCACTAAAAGTTGAGTCTCTTGGGGCGAGCAAGTGATTCGGGTGCAGCATGACGGGCCCTCCGTGCCAATGATTGTGAGACATCGATCCCCCGGGAGTTTAACCTCGAAGGCGTCGGAAACTCATCGTCATGGTTATGTCCAGCAAGATCACGAAATCTCAAGCAGCAACCGGCCCCGGCACTGAGGATGGCCGTAGGCCGACGACCGTTCCGGGGCCGGTTGCTGCTTCGCCTGAACTGTCTGATCGCCCCCGCCGCCGAACATTCACGGCTCAGGACAAACTGCGTATCTTGGCGGAAACCGATCGCGCGGTTGAGAACGGGGCCATTGG
>JBMFWV010000129.1:0-6856 GCA_049964915.1 Rhizomicrobium sp. | reverse complement strand
GGCCACCGCCGACTTCGAGGAAGCTTTCAGTCGCTTCAAGGCTCTCGCCGACAAAAAGAAACATATCTTCGATGAAGATCTGATTGCGCTGGTAGACGATGGTATGGTCCGTAGTCATGATTCGATCTTCGTGAAAGCCTTGAAGGTTGCAACCGGGCTCGGCGTTGAGCCCAGTGCGGAATTGACGTTGATGGTCGATGGCGAGGAACGCCGTACCACGGCAGTTGGTGATGGTGCTGTCGATGCTATTTTCAGGGCTATTGGTGAACTCTATCCGCACAGTGCATCGCTGGCGCAGTTCCAGATCCATGCTGTCACGGCAGGGACGGACGCCCAGGCGACTGTCACGGTGCGGCTTGAGGAAGACGGGCGCACGGTCACCGGGCGTGGTGCGGACACGGACACCCTGGTGGCCGCCGCGCACGCCTATGTCAATGCGCTCAATAAGCTGTTGGTGAAACGACAAAAGCAGGTACCCGAGGCGCTTTCGCCCGCTACGACGGCATCGGCCTGAGGCCAACCGTCCGCAAGGCGCAACGCGTAACCTGCTTGGAAAGGAATGGGCTTTTAAGCATGTTCGGCAGCCTTCTCGGCGCACTGTCGAGCGATATGGCAATTGATCTCGGCACAGCGAACACGCTGGTTTACGTGAAGGGACGAGGCATCGTTCTCAACGAACCCAGCGTTGTCGCCACCATCCTCAACCGTGGTGGAAAGAAGCAGGTTCGCGCTGTCGGTAATGACGCCAAGTTGATGCTCGGGCGGACGCCCGGTAACATCGAAGCGATCCGACCGATGCGCGATGGCGTGATAGCCGATTTCGAAATTGCGGAAGAGATGATCAAGCATTTCATCCGCAAGGTGCACAATCGCCGCTCCTTCGCTAATCCCATGATCATCGTCTGCGTGCCGTCAGGTTCGACGGCGGTAGAACGGCGCGCCATTCAGGAATCGGCACTCTCCGCCGGTGCCCGGCGGGTTTTCCTCATCGAAGAGCCGATGGCGGCAGCCATCGGGGCGGGGCTTCCGGTGAGTGAGCCCACCGGATCGATGGTTGTTGACATTGGTGGTGGGACTACCGAGGTCGCAGTCCTCAGTCTTGGTGGCATCGTCTATTCGCGCTCGGTGCGCGTGGGTGGTGACAAAATGGACGAGGCCATCATCGCCTTCATCCGTCGGCACCATAATCTGTTGATTGGGGAGGCCTCAGCCGAGCGCATCAAAAAAGCGATCGGCTCGGCGGCGGTGCCGACCGATGGCAATGGCACCACGCTTGAGATCAGGGGCCGCGATCTGCTCAATGGTGTGCCCAAGGAACTCACCATCACGCAGCGACACATCGCCGAAGCTCTGGCAGAGCCGACCTCGGCGATCGTCGAAGCGGTCAAGGTGGCGCTTGAGGCGACTCCTCCGGAACTGGCGGCGGACATCGTCGACAAGGGTATCGTGCTTACCGGCGGCGGCTCGCTCTTGGCTGGGCTTGATCAGGTTCTACGCGAGGAAACGGGCCTGCCCGTCTCGATCGCGGATGATCCGCTGTCATGCGTAGCGCTCGGCACGGGACGCGTTCTTGAACACTCCAAGACTATGCGCCATGTGTTGACGACGGCGTTTTAGCCGAAGGGACGCGGGCGCAACGATGTAGCGGAGAAAGAGCGGATCGGCTTATGCCGCAGGGCAGCTTCAAGATCACAAGAGGCAAGGGGAGCGGACAGCTTCCGCTTGCGGTTGTCGCGATCCTCGCCGTGATCTTGGTGCTGGTGGGCAAGGCGCAGTCGCCGTTCTTTAACCGGCTCCGTGCCGATTTTTCGGATCTTAGCCGACCGGTACTGGTGGCGGCCCGTACCCCCTTCGACATCGGTGCGCGTTGGGCCAGCGGGCTCGGTAACGTGTTCGACGTCTATCAGGAAAACCTGCGTCTGACCGCACAAAACCAGCGCTTGCGCCACTGGCAGACTGCAGCACTGCTGCTCGAGGAGCGTCTCAAGCGGTATCAGCAACTCCTGCATGTCGTGCCCGCTCCGACGCTGAAGACTGTGACTGCCCGGGTTATCGGCCACGTGGTGCGGCCGTTTGTTCAGACCCTGATATTGGATGCGGGGGCGCGCAACGGTGTGCATCCGGGTCAAGCCGTGATCGCGCCCAGCGGCATGGTCGGACGGATTTTTGTCACCGGCCAGCGTACCGCCTGGGTCATCCTGTTGACCGACCTGAATTCGCGGGTGCCCGTACGTACGGTGAAAGGTAACGTCCATGCCATCCTGACAGGTGACAATACTCCGACGCCACTGCTCGACACGGTCAGCGATGCGCAGAAGCTTAAGACCGGTGATGAGGTGGTCACGAGCGGCGATGGCGGTCTCTTGCCGGCAAATCTACCGGTCGGGGTCGTGGTCAAGGATGGGGAAGTCAAGCGGGTGGTGCTGTTTGCCGATCCTTCGACCACCGATGATGTCTCGATTGTCGCCTACCAACATCTGCCCGATGCGCCGCCAAAGCCGGGTGCTGGCAGCCTGCCCTTGACACCTTTCTCCCCGCAGGCTGCAGCAGCGAATTCTGCGCCAGTAGCTTTATCCGCAACCTCTGCCGACGCCGCAGAAAAGACCTCATCCACCACAAGGCTGCGCGCGTCCGCACACGGCGCCGCCGTGTCCGCACCCCCGTCCACGGCGTCCCTTGCCAGCAAGACTGCTGCTTCCGACGCGGCTTTGTCTGCAAGCCACCCGTCAGCTTCCCTGCCGCAAGGGTCTTTGGCCGTACCGAGCCTGGTCCGGAGCCAGCCCCATGCTGCACCCTTGGTTTCTAAGGGGACAGGCGTGCCACCGTCGGGAGCAGCAAAGGCTGTTTCCGGCTCAATGCCGTCTAAGACGGGAGGGTGAGGCATGGAACGCTCCGGTCCTTTCGTGACGTCTTTGTCGAGCGCCGTACCGGCTTTCGTTGGCGTTTGTGCAGTGATCTTGGCAAACCTGCCATTTGAGCCACTTGGCGGCTTTCTGCCGGCGCCCTTGCTGGCGCTGATGCCGGTTTATTTCTGGGGCCTGGTGCGACCGGACCTGATGCCGCCGGCGGTCGCATTCGGTCTTGGCGTGCTGCAGGATCTGTTTTCCGGTGGGCCACCAGGGGTCTGGGCTTTGGCGTTCGTCGCTGCCTATGCCGTCATCGATACGCAGCGCGATTTTTTTGCCGGTCTGTCGGGTGTGGGCGCCATTCTGGGTTTTGCCCTCGCGATGTTGATCGCCGGCCTCACGGCCTATGGCGTCAGTGCATTTTATGAATGGCAACTGCCGCCGTCATTGCCTGTGCTGGCCGAGGTTGTCGTCAGTGTTGTCGTTTATATTCCGGTCGCCTTGTTCTTTGGCGTCGTGCACCGCCGTCTGGTGGGGGCAAGGCGGAGCGAGCTCTGATGCCGTTGTTCGACCGTAAGGACAAGAGCCGATATAACGTGTTCACGCGGCGCACGCTCATCGCTGGCGGCGGCATGGCTGCGGTCTTTGCCACACTGGCCGGTCGGCTCTATCAGCTGCAGATTGTGGAGGGGCAGACCTTCATGACGCGGGCCGAGGACAACCGCGTCAATCAGCGTCTGCTGGCACCCTTGCGCGGACTCATCCTCGACCGCTTTGGTGTTGCGCTTGCCGACAATCGCCGCAATTACCGTGTTTTGATCGTCAAGGAACAGGCCAGCGAAGGTGTTGAGACTGCACTCGACAACCTTGCGCACATCATCACGTTGAGCCCGCAGGATCGCGAAAGGGTGTTGCGACAAATTCGGCAAAATCGCGCGTTCGTGCCAGTGACGGTAATCGAAAACCTCAACTGGGAAGCGTTTTCCAGCATCAATCTGCATCTTCCTTATTTGCCGGGCATAGTGCCGGATGTTGGTGAGACGCGTAGCTATCCCTTCGGCGCCGAGATGAGCCACATCATTGGCTATGTCGGGGCCGTGACGGAAGCGGACATGAAGCGTGACCCTAACCCGCTTCTGTCCTTGCCTGGCTTTCGGATCGGAAAGCGCGGTATCGAAAAGCAGTTTGATCCCGAAATCCGCGGTACCGCAGGCACCGATCGCGTTGAGGTCAACGCCTATGGCCGGGTCATACGCGAGTTGTCACGCGACCCGGGAACTCCTGGAGACAGTGTCTATCTCACCATCGACAGTGAGGTGCAGGACGTGCTGACCCGCGCCCTGGGGGATCAGAGTGCTGCCTCCGTGGTCATGGATGTGGAAACCGGCGATGTTCTCGCGCTGGCTTCCACGCCAGGTTACGATCCCAATCTATTCAATGTCGGGATCAGTGAGGCGCAGTGGCGAGCCCTGATGACGAATGATCACGACCCGCTTCTCAACAAGGCCATCGCCGGGGTCTATCCACCCGGATCCACTTTCAAGCCCAGCGTAGCGCTCGGCGGTATCGAGGCGGGGTTTGGCGATCTGCAGGTGTTTTGTACAGGCTCCATGCGTCTGGGAGATCACGTGTTTCATTGCTGGAAACACTCCGGTCACGGGCTTATGACGGTGACGACAGCGCTGCAGCAGTCCTGCGACGTCTTCTTCTACACCATGGCCATGAAGCTCGGCATTGACGGCATCGACGCCAGTACCCATGCACTTGGTCTCGGTCAGCCGACCGGCATCGAGCTTCCAGGCGAGCGTGCAGGTCTGATTCCTTCGCCGACATGGAAGCGCTCGGTTCTGGGACGGCCCTGGGAAGAGGGCGAAACCCTCGTCACCGGTATCGGTCAGGGCTATGTTCTGGCCACTCCGGTGCAGCTCTGCACCATGGCCGCGCGCATTGCCAGTGGTCGGGCCGTTGTCCCGCGGCTCACCCGTTACATCGGGCAAACGCCGCAGCCGCGCAGCCAGGCGCCCTTACTGCCGTTTTCGCCGGAGGCCTTCAAACTCGTGCGCGAAGGCATGCGCATGGCGGTCAACGTTCCGGGCGGTACCGCCTATGCGCGACGGATCACCAAACCCGGCTATGAAATGGCGGGAAAGACCGGCACCGCCCAGGTCCTGCGTATCACCAGGGCCGAGCGGGCGGCGGGTGAAACCAAGACCAATGATCTGCCCTGGAAATATCGAGATCATGCTTTGTTTATCTCCTTTGCCCCGGTGGAGGCCCCCAAATATGCCTGTGCTGTGGTGATCGAACACGGTGGTGCGATTGAACCGTTCCAGGTACAGGTGGCACGCGATGCGCTATTGTTTACCCAGGAACGTGATCCATTGCGCCTACCCACCGCCTATCCTGCAGCCGTCGGCGGCCTTGACCGGACCTTTGCCCAAAAATGATCGCTCGTCCCTACGCCACTGCCCGTCGCACGCTCTCGATCTCCGACAAGCTGATGGAGATCAACTGGGGCCTTGTGATGCTCATCACCGTCATCGCCTGCGTGGGCTTTGCGATGATGTATTCAGTGGCCGGAGGCCATCTGTCGCCGTGGGCCGGAAAGCAGATGATCCGCTTTGTGGCCGGGCTTGTGATCATGGTGGTGATGGCCTGCGTCGATATTCGGACGTGGATGGAATGGGCCTATCCCGCCTATGCGATGGCGCTGCTGTTGCTTGTTGCCACCACCGTGGTCGGCAAGGTGGGCGGCCTCGGGGCACAGCGCTGGATCGCGCTGGGTCCGGTGGAGTTGCAGCCCTCGGAGCTGATGAAAATCAGTCTGGTGCTCGCGCTCGCCCGTTATCTGCACGGTCTGGGCGTGGAGGAAGTCTCTACACCTACCAAGCTTGCCATTCCGCTGGCGATGATCGGTGTGCCGGTGGTGCTGGTGCTGATGCAGCCCAACCTTGGGACCGCCACGATTATCGGCCTTAACGGTGTGTCGCTGCTGTTTCTCGCCGGCCTGTCCTGGTGGTGGATCCTGCCTGCGCTTGGCAGCGCGATCGCGTCAGTGCCCATCGCTTGGCGCTTTCTGCACCCCTATCAGAAACAGCGGATTCTGACCTTCCTCAATCCGGCGCGCGATGCTCTTGGCGCGGGATGGAACATATCGCAGGCAGAAATCGCACTGGGTTCCGGGGGGCTGTTTGGAAAGGGCTTTCTGCATGGTACCCAGAGCCGGCTCAATTTTCTCCCAGAAAAGCAGACCGACTTTATCTGGACCGTGATCGGCGAAGAGTTCGGTCTTGTCGGTTGCGTCGCCCTCTTGCTGCTGTTTGCCATCGTGATCGGTTATGGCGTGCGAATCGCGATGTCGTCGCGCAGCCAGTTCGGCCGTCTTCTGGCCATCGGCGTGACTCTCAATTTCTTTTTTTACATCATGATCAACGCCTCAATGGTGATGGGCCTCATCCCCGTGGTAGGTATCCCCATGCCGCTGATTTCCTATGGCGGGACGGCGATGCTGTCGGTGATGGTGGGCTTTGGCCTTTTGCTCAGCGTGCATGTGCACCGCCAGGTCGAAATTCCCCGCGGCTCAGGCTCCATACTCTGAGCATTGACGATGGACAGGGTAGGGCGAGCATGTTACATGCCCCCCTTCCTTGGCCATAGGCCCTAGGGGCGCATAGCTCAGTCGGTAGAGCAGCTGACTCTTAATCAGCGGGTCCCAGGTTCGAATCCTGGTGCGCCCACCAAAAATGAAATAAAATCAAATACTTATGTACAGGCGACGGTGAAATAAAATAATACGACCGACTGTGTCCGCACTGTGTCCGCGCGCAGGCGAATATGGGGACGCTGGGCCGACGTGGCTCGGAAGGGCAGCGGTAAACCGCTTTGCGGTAGCCCCGCCGTTCATCCTGGGCACCACGGGCGGTCAGCACATGGGGCGCCCGCGGTGCAGCCTGCTAGCGGACCGCTAGCGCGGCGCCAGCAGGCCAAAGGCTCTGGGGTACGGGCTGGCC
>JBMFWV010000128.1:0-6911 GCA_049964915.1 Rhizomicrobium sp. | reverse complement strand
GCCTTCGAGACTGGTGACCTGCGCGGCGCGCTCAAGGGCGCGGCGATGGGCTTGGGCAAGAGCCGTTGTAAAAGGCCGGTCTCCGACTTGTGGCAGCGCGGCGGGATCATTGTCTTCCAGCAGATGGTAGGCGGCCTGGACATCGATCCGGGTCAGATCCTGCCATGGCGCGGACACCGAGGTTGCGGAGGCCACCGCAAAGGACACGGCGCAGACGAGCATGAAAGATGACCACAGTTTTGCGTAACGCATTTGAGCCTCTGGTGTGGACGTCTGTAAGGCGGGCGCGATCAATGGCGAAGGTGTTCGGGGCACAAGCCCGTTCTGCGCTAGGTGTTGAGCTCGAATCTGCTGTCCACGTGTTCGTATGCCAACTTAATCGCTGTTAATGTTGGATGCTGCGCGGCTGGTATTCCGCCGCGTGCGGAACCAGCGCCGCCATGGGCGAGACGTGGCGCGCCTGGCGCACGAGCCACGATCGCAGGCTTGGCTGGCGCGGTTTAGATCACGTCAAACTTGATACCCTGGGCAAGGGGCAAAGCATTTGAATAATTGATGGTCGCGGTTTGCCGTCGCATATAGGCCTTCCAGGCATCCGAGCCGCTTTCGCGTCCGCCGCCGGTGTCTTTTTCGCCGCCAAAGGCGCCGCCGATCTCCGCGCCGGAAGGACCGATATTGACGTTGGCGATGCCGCAGTCCGAACCCGCAGCTGACAGGAAGGTTTCGGCTTCCTGGATGTCCTGAGTAAAGATGCAGGAGGAGAGGCCCTGCTCGACCGCATTGTGAAGGTGCAGCGCTTCGCTGAGCGTCTTGTAGCGCAGCACATAGAGGATGGGCGCAAAGGTCTCCTCACAGACCGAAGTACTCTGTGCCGGCATTTCCACGATGGCCGGACGGACATAAAAGGCGTTGGGATATTCTTGTTCAGCTACACGTTCGCCGCCACTGACGATGCCGCCCTCGGCGCGCGCGGCCGAAAGCGCGCGTTGCATCGCCTCAAAAGCGGCGCGGTCGATCAGCGGGCCAACCAGGGTTCCAGCCATCAGGGGATTGCCGATGGCAAGGTGATCCCAGATATGTTTCAGGCGCGGCAGGAGGCGGTCGTAAAGGCTTTCGTGAACGATGAGCCGGCGCAGCGAGGTGCAGCGTTGGCCCGCGGTGCCGACCGCGGAGAAGGTAATCGCCCGCTCAGCAAGATCGAGCTTGGCGCTGGGACAGACAATCATCGCATTGTTGCCGCCCAGTTCGAGGATGGTTTTGCCGAAGCGGGCCGCCACGATGGGGGCGAGGGCGCGACCCATGCGGGTGGAGCCAGTGGCGCTGACAACGGCAATCCGGCGATCTTCGGCCAGTTTCTCTCCGGCCTCACGCGCGCCAAGCACGAGCTGGGAGAGTGCAGCGGGGGCATCGCCGAAGCGATGGCAGGCGCGGGTGAAAAGGTTCTCGACCGCGAGAGCGCAAAGCGGAGTCTTTTCACTCGGCTTCCAGATCACCGGATCGCCACAGACAAGTGCGAGTGCGGCATTCCAGGCCCACACCGCGACCGGAAAATTGAAGGCGCTAATGACTGCGACCGGTCCGGCCGGATGCCAGCTCTCCATCATGCGGTGGCCGGTACGTTCGGAGGCGATGGTGAGGCCATAAAGCTGGCGCGACAGGCCCACGGCAAAATCGCAGATGTCGATCATTTCCTGCACTTCGCCAAGGCCTTCCTGAAGGATCTTGCCGCATTCCAGGGTCACAAGTTCACCCAGCATCTGCTTGTGCTGGCGCAGCTCTTCACCGAAGAGGCGAACAAGTTCGCCGCGTCTGGGTGCTGGTACCTGTTTCCAGATGTCGAAGGCGCGACTGGCCGCAGCGATCTTGGCTTCGATCTCCGCTGCACTGTCAAAGCCGACGCGGCAGATCGCTTCGCCGTCGATCGGCGAGTGCACGGCATGATCGCCACTTGGCCGGATCGCAAAATGGGCAAGAAGGTCGGATACATGCATGGCGGGTTCCTTATGATGTGCCCCGTATGTGGGCACGGCCTGTCGTGACACTCAGCGCCTCTGGCGCAACCGTGTGATGGTGGTCGTGGGAGAGATCGCGTCCTGGTCCATCTTGATGTGGAGCAGCGCCGGTTTGGCCGAGGCTCTGGCCTCGGCAAAGGCGTGCTTGAACTCCTCAAAGCTCGTAACGCTGAAGCCCTGGGCGCCATAGCTTTTCGCCAGGAGAGCAAAGTCGGGATTTCTGAGTTCGGTGCCGACCACCCGTCCAGGATAGCTGCGCTCCTGATGCATGCGGATGGTGCCATAGGTGCCGTTGTTGAACACCAAAATGATAATGGCGGCGTCATATTGCACCGCAGTCGCCAGTTCCTGGCCGTTCATCAAGAAATCGCCATCGCCGGCGGCGCAGACGACGAGGCGTTCGGGACAGACGAGCTTGGCTGCCACCGCGGCCGGCACGCCATAGCCCATGGCGCCTGAGGTCGGGCCCAGAAGGCTCGGATAGGTACGATAGAGATAGAAGCGATGCAGCCAGGCGGCAAAATTGCCGGCACCATTGGTGAGAATGGCGTCCCTCGGGAGTGTCTCATTGAGCCAGGCATAGATCTCGGCAGGATTGATCGGGCCGGGCGCCGCGACGGGCTGGATGAAGGCGTCGTAATCGGCGCGGGCCTCGCGTCGCCATTGCTGCCAGACCAGCTTTGCCGGCGGCTCGCAGCTGCGCAAAAGACGCAGGAGTGGTGCGATGTTGGCGACAATGGCAAGATCGGGTTGATAGACGTGACCAAGTTCGTCCGCGCAAGGATGGACGTGAACCAGTGTCTGCACGGGATTGGGGACTTCAAGGCGGCTATAGCCATCGGTTGTCATCTCGCCCAGGCGCGCGCCGATCACGAGAAGAAAATCGCTTTGCTTGAGGCGGGCGACGAGTTTGGGATCGGCACCGATGCCCAGATCTCCGCAATAGTTTGGGTTCGTATTGTCAAAGCGGTCCTTGGCGCGGAACGAGGTCAGGACCGGCAGATCATGACGATGGGCAAAAGCGGCTGCGTCCGTGATTGCCTCCGGCGTCCATCCTGGACCACCGAGAAGCAGCAGTGGACGCTGCGCAGCCGCGAGCAGGGCATGCAGTTTCTGGACCTGTTCGACACCGGTGTGGGCCAGGGTGGGCTTATAGGGGCGTGCGTCCTTGGCGCTGCAGGGACCAAGAAGCACGTCCTCGGGCAGCGACAACACCACCGGGCCGGGCCGTCCACTGGTCGCGACATGGAAGGCGCGGGCGAGATATTCGGGGATGCGGTTCGGCTCGCGGATTTCCGCCGCCCATTTGGCCAGAGGTGTGAACATGGCCTTGAAATCCACCTCCTGAAAGGCCTCGCGGTCGAGCATCCCCTGCTCGGCCTGCCCAATGAGAAGGATCATGGGCGTCGAATCCTGGAAGGCGGTGTGGACGGCGATGGCCGCATTGGTTGCACCAGGGCCACGGGTGACAAAGCAGAGGCCGGGCGAGCCGGTGAGCTTGCCATAGGCTTCGGCCATGTTCGCCGCACCACCTTCCTGGCGGCAGGTGATGAGGCGGATGGACGCGCGCGCGTCGTAGAGGGCGTCGAGCGCGGCGAGATAGGATTCGCCTGGCACGCAGAACACGTGGCTCGCACCGTGTTGGATCAAAGCTGCAATGAGCGCCTGCGCGCCGGTTCGCTGTGTCTGCATCAGATATCCTTACGCATCGCGGAAAACTCCCAGCCATATTGCCTGCTGCCTCCGGGCAATGTGCAGGCAGAAGGCGGGCGCTGCCGAGTTAAAGTTTATAGGCCGAAGCAGGGCCTTGCGGTACCGCAAGACGGTCTTTGGCCTAGAGGCTCCTGTCTGCGGGCTCTGTCGTGGGTCATCTCATTTCTTGTAGCGTCCGGGCCGGCAAGAAGGAGGTCGTGTCTCCTTGCGCGTCAGGCGTAGTAACGTCCGAAGCGGTTGGCCAGAAAATCGCTCAGCAGCGTCTCTTCCTGGCGAACAAAGCCCCGCTGTGGCACCTTGCCATGAACAAGAAGATCGGTCATGGCGCAGATCCCAGCGGCAGTGGTGATCTGGATTGCGCTCATCATGCGTCCACCAACCTCGGTGGCATAGATTTTCTTGGCATAGCTTTCCTGGGTCAGCCTGCCATCGCGCCAGCCGCTGACGGTGACAAAGACAAGGACAACATCCTGATAGGTGATCGGGATCGCCGTCTCCAACACGTCCTTGAAGAGACCGCGGCGCTGGCCAAGACGCAAGTCGCGGACCAGCATCTTGACGATGTCGCAATGCCCAGGATAGCGCACGGTTTTGTAGTTGAGGTTCTCGACCTTGCCGTCCAGGGTTTCGCACAAGGTGCCGAGGCCGCCCGAGGTGTTGAAGGCTTCGTACTCGATGCCATCGAGCGAGAACTCCTCGAGTTCCTCCAGCGCAGGGACCTCACCCTTAAGACCGTCACGAATGGATTCGCACGGGTTGCAATATTCGTTGATGAGACCGTCGGTGGACCAGGTGAGATTGTACTTGAGCGCGTTGTGAGGGAACTGCGGCAGGGCACCCACCCGCATGTTGACGTCGCGCAGACGATCGAACTTCTTGGCGAGGTCATAAGCCACGATCGAGATGAAGCCAGGGGCAAGGCCGCATTGTGGGATGAAGGCGGTCTTGGCGCCTTCCGCGAGACTCTTGATCGCGCGGGTTGAGGCGACGTCTTCGGTGAGATCAAGATAATGGGCACCTGCCTGTTTGGCGGCGGCGGCCACACTTGGCGTGAGATCGAAGGGGGTGGCGGCGAGCACGATGTCGTGGCCCGCAACCACGCGGGCAAAGGCGGCGGTGTCGCTGACCGAGACCTCCTTGAGGGTGACGTTCCTGGCCGGCATACGCTCCAGACTGTGCGGATCCCGGTCGGCGACGGTGAGGCGGTATTCGCCGGTGGCGGTGAGAAATTCGGTGATGGCAATACCGATTTTGCCTCCGCCGACTAGCAGCACATTCTTCATCGCGCCTCTCCATGAGCTGTGAACCACCATGGATGGGCCCCTTCGCGGCCGAAAAGGAGGCGGCAATCTGCTGGGGGTTCGGGTATTATCCGGCGAATCGCCGGAAAGACCGTCGAAATGCGTGAGATCGACCAGCGCCTCATTGATCTCTTGCGGGCCAATGCCCGCGAGCCTGTAGCGTCGCTTGCCCGCAAGCTCGGTCTGGCCCGCTCCACGGTGCAAGATCACATCGCCCGTCTGGAGCGTGAGGGCGTCATTACGGGCTACACGCTGAAGCTGGCGGAGGGGGCACAAGGGGCAGATCTGCGCGCGATCGTGATGATCAGTGCTGATCCCAAGCGCGCCGAGCGGGTGGTTGTGGAGCTCAAGAAAATTCCCAAGGTCCGCAGTCTTTCCGCGGTGGCTGGTCCCTTTGACCTCATTGCTGTGGTGGAAGCCCTGACGACGGCCGACATGGATGCGAGCCTGGATGCGATCGGCAAGGCCAACGGGGTGGCCCGCACCGTGAGTGCGATCATTCTCAGCGAAAAATTTTCCCGCTGACGCGAACCCACAGGCCTGTCACGGCGCGCCTTAGGCGGTGCAGCGGAACAGGGGTTTGCCGAGGGCGGCGGTGTCGATCTCGATCCCCAGTCCGGACGCCTTTGGGGCCGCCCCGAAACCGTCCTTGCTGCGTGGCTGATAGCCGGCGACGTGCTCGTTGGTCCAGTCGTTCATGAACGACACGCTCAACAGCGAACGGGGTTTGGTGGAGGCCGCAAGGTGCGCTGATGCCGCCGAGACGATATCCCCGCCCCAGGTGTCCTCAATGGTCAGCTGCACGCCAAGTTCCTGCGCCAGATCCCGGATCAGCTTGGCCTTGGTCAGGCCCCCCACTTTTGACACCTTGAGATTGATGGCGCCGGCGCCGCCCTCCCGCACCGCGCGGATCAAGGTGGCGACATCACTTACAACCTCGTCGTAGACCATGGGCAGCGCGGTATGACGGCGCACTTCGATACATTCCTCCATGGTGGGGCAGGGCTGTTCAAAGTAGAACCGTGGAAGGCTTTCCATCGCCCGTGCGGCGATCAGGGCTTCGTTCAGACGCCAGCCGCAATTGGCATCACCAATGACGAGGTCGTCGGCGCCCGTGCTGTCGACGACGTGCCGGGCCCGGATGCTGTCCATGAGCGGATCGCCGCCGATCTTCAGCTGAAAGCGGTGAATACCTTCGGCCCGGCGGGCGAGCACATAGCGTGTCATCTCTTCGGGAGTCCCGAGCGGGACGGCAAAATAAAGTGGAAAGCGTTCCTGGCGAACGCCGCCCAGCATCTCCGCCACGCTGGCGCCCCAGGCCCTGCCTGTGAGATCCCAGCAGGCTACATCGATCGGGCTTTTGGCATAGGCGTGGCCCATGAGGACGGCGTCCATGGTGTCATAGACGGCGGCATGGTTGGTTGGATCAAGGCCGATGAGGGTGGGGGCAAGCAACTGGAGCGCGGCGCGGGCTCCTTCGGCGTGCTGCGGCAGATAGTTGGAACCCAGAGGGCAGACCTCACCCCAGCCTTCATAACCGGCGTCGCTGATGACGCGCACGAGCGTCGAGGGCAGGGTTGTGATGTCCCGTCCTCCCGACATAGTGTAGACCCCGTGCACGTAGGAAAGCTTGAAATGGTAGATTTCGATGCCGGAAATTTTCATGGTTGGCCTTCGGATGGATGCTGTTGCGCGCTCTGACATTTTGCTTCCCGAAACCGGACAGCAAAATAACCGCATGGTTTAATCAGGTCTTGGAGCATTTGTGTAGGAGCGGGCAAGATCGAGCGACCCTTACCCCTCATGATCCCTACCCCGTCTACACATCTTTTTTGAATTTTCCTTTGATTTCAATGGCTGCGCTTGATTCCCTTGGTTTGGGCGC
>JBMFWV010000127.1:0-7082 GCA_049964915.1 Rhizomicrobium sp. | reverse complement strand
CGACACCAAATCCTCTCAGGCAGGGGACACCTCACGCCAGTCGATTCTTCAATACGCGCTAGCGTTTAGTCCAATCATGGTTTGCCCCCCAACAAGCCGGGTTAGAATCACGGAATGTCGTTCGCGAACGATATCCAGCTCGGTCTTGGGAATAATTTTGCGCCAAATGCGGCCCTTCAAGCCGCCTGTCAAATCTGCCGGTGCGCCCTGTGCGACGATACGGCCCTCGGCAATGATCGCCATGCGCGAGCAAAGTTCGGAAACGTCCTCAACAATGTGGGTAGATAAGATAATGACTACACTCTCACCCACCTCGGCGAGAAGGTTTAGGAACCGGTTGCGCTCCTCCGGGTCTAGGCCCGCCGTCGGTTCGTCGACGATGAGAAGCTCCGGCCGGCCGATCAATGCCTGGGCAATGCCGAAGCGTTGGCGCATGCCACCGGAAAATCCTGCGATAGCCTTCTTGCGCACAGCCCAAAGATTGGTCTGTTGTAACAGGGTTTCCACGGTTTCACGCCGTTCCCCGCGTCCAGTTATACACTTCAGCACTGCCATATGATCGAGCATGTCGTAGGCCGAGATACGCGGATACACGCCGAAGTCCTGTGGCAGATAGCCGAGCACACGCCGAAGGCGGTCGGGCTCGGTGATCACATCTATTCCATTGAAGCGGATCCGACCTTCGCTAGGGGCCTGCAGTGTGGCCACATCACGCATGAGTGTCGATTTGCCGGCACCGTTTGGTCCAAGTAGCCCAAACATACCCGGTCCGATTTCGAGATTGATGTCGTCCAGGGCACGTACGCCACCCGGATAGATGTGGGTCAGGTGTTCAATAGCCAGCATTGCGCCCCCTCCAGCCTAAGAAGAATAGTTAGGGGTTGGGTGTGGTGCCTTCAAGTCTCAGCCAGTTACCAAAGTTGGTAATGCCAGGCGGAGAATGCGTACGAGGTTTGAGGTGCCTGGGAGATAAAATGAAAATTTCGTAAGATCGCTACTGCGCATGGCGATCGCAAATGGCATTCGCGTGTCCGCGCCGAGGGGGTGGCTTGATGAGGCTCCTGGTAAGCTCCCAAAGGAATTAACGTGTTGAACTAGTGTGGGGTTTGGCCAAGTCCGATGGTGCGTGATGTACTAGCTCGCTCGAACATGTGCTTCAGGACATTGAGTGGAGGTGGCAGCGGCTTGCCTCTGTATTGATGTGTAACACCCGTCACCAATGATTGGCGAGGTGTTGCCGTTCCTGCTTGCGCGCCCTTGGGGGGACGACGAAAATGAGCGTAAGAGGCTCGATGAACTGTCTAGTATTTGCGGGTCAGCCCTGATCCGGCCAGGGGCTGCGCACGACCATGCCACGGCTGCTCCACCGGCTTATCGGCTAACCCGGCGCCGACATTTTTTGGGTGAATGGTCGATCAACTGCGCGAAGTGTCCGGATTTGAACACACGCTGTTCGCAGCCGGACATCGTCGAACGCGTCGTAGCTACTAAGATATTGATATAGCTTGCATCGTCCGTGGCACGGCTTTTGCTTCGATGGAGACGACATAGAGGTCAGGGGCGCTCACGACAAGTTGGTAATTCGCAGGTGATCCGCCTAGGGACGCTCCGGGTGCGCCTGCCGACACAACAGATGCATAACCCGCTTGCGACCGTGCCATCGGCTATAGATCCAAAGGAGTGTGGATGTTTCGCAACTATGTAATCAGCGCATTGCGCAGCAGCGTTCGACACAGGCTCTATACCTTCATTAATCTTATCGGTCTTTCCGTGGCACTGACCTGCGCGATATTTATCGCCCTCTTCGTACGCGATGAGTTGTCCTACGACAAATGGATTCCAGGAAATCAGAACGTCTATCGTGTGGAAACAATTTCAAACTATCCAGGCTTTCCACCGACACGACAGACCGCAGCTCCATTTCCGCTCGCAGCGGCGATGAAAGCAGATATTCCCGAGGTTCGTGATAGCGCTCGGGAAGTTGTCGAAGAGATGACTGTACAACGTGGCCATCGCCAGTTTCGGGAAAACATCTCCTTTGTTGATCCAAATTTCCTTGCGGTAATTCAGTTGCCCTTGAAAGCCGGCAACCGGAACAGCGTATTTTCGAATCCCAACAGCATCGTCCTGACGCAAGCAACGGCACGCAAGTACTTCGGAAATCAAAATCCAATTGGTAAAACGTTGACGCTAGATGGCAAATATCCGCTGACGGTTACCGGCATACTGCATGATCCTCCGCACGACAGCACATTTCAGGAAGCTATTTTTGCTTCTAACCGCTCTAGTGCCGACATGTTTCATACCAAACAGATGTGGTTTGATCTGGAAACCATGATATATGTGCGCCTTATACCGGATGCAAACTTGGGCGCGGTCCTGTCTCAAACCAGGGCTATTATACGGAAGAACGCCAATCCTTCGCGCTTTATGCGCACCAATCTCACTGGCGACCAGATTTTGCAGCCGCTGCTTGTGAACCTGGGCAGTATTCATCTGGAGGGTACAGGGGCTGGCAGCTGGACGAAGATTTACGGATTTATTGCGATCGCCATTCTCATACTTGCGATTGCATGCTTTAACTTCATCAATCTGGCAACTGCCCGTGCTGTCATGCGGGCCCGCGAAGTGGGACTGCGCAAAATACTTGGCGCCCACCGTCGACAGCTGATTTTCCAGTTTCTTGGCGAGGCTCTGCTCAATACGACATTTGCCTTAGCTATCGCTTTGGCAGCCGTGGAATTAATGACGCCAAGCTATGATCGCTTCTTGGGGCGATCGATAACCTTTCAGTCCGCGGCGAGCTGGCCTTTTGTTGTCATGGTTATCGGCGTGACACTGCTCGTTGGTCTGCTGAGCGGCATCTATCCTGCTTTTGTACTTTCCAGTTTTCGACCGGTTACCGCGCTACGAGCAGGATTCATCCGGCGCACAGGCTCTGGTCTGTTGCGTACTGGCCTGGTGGTCGTCCAATTTGCCGTTTCGATAGGCTTAGGAATTGCAACCATCGTTGTGTTCTCACAGATTCATTATGCTCAAAAAGTGAATCTCGGATTCAATCGCAGTGATGTTGTAGTGTTATCTGGTTTGTACCACGTTCCCCAAGTGCGACGAGAAACTCTCATACAGCATCTGCGTTCCAGTCCCTATGTGACCGCGGTCACGCAATCTAGCGCAGTGCCATTCGGACGGAGCTGGCAGGGAACGGCAGTAAGTATGTCAGTTACGTCCGGCAGCACGCTCATGCGTATTCTGTCTGCGTCACCAAGTTTCTACCAGTTCTACGGCATCCGGTTGCTAGCGGGACGTCTTCTCTCGTCAACTCGTAGTTTAGATATTATGTCTGGCGACCCGTATAACGGTAAGGTTAGCAGTGGAAGGAACATTCTTGTAAATGCAGCTGCAGCCAGTGAGCTCGGCCTATCCCCGCAACAAGCTGTGGGAAAGATTGTATATGTTGGATCAACTCACGCTGCCGTTCGAATAGTGGGTGTAATCGGAAATACAAGATTTCGTGGGGCGTTCGGAAAGGTTGATCCGACTGTTTATATTGATCGTCCGTATTTGGGATATACCGTTTCGATCCGATTGAAGAAGTCCGAGTTGTTACCAGCTTTGGCCTTCATCGATGAGGCGTGGCATCAGTATGCACCGAACTTCGCCATAGATAGACATTTCCTGAGCGTCAGATTTAATAAGCTCTTCGTCGCAGATCAGCGCCAGGGCGCGATGTTTGGACTGTTTGTTCTCATCGCGATCTTCATCGCCTGTCTCGGTCTTTTCGGACTTGCTGCGTTCACAACCGAGCGGCGAACAAAGGAGATTGGCATTCGGAAGACTTTGGGAGCGAAAACTATTGACATCGTGATGCTTCTGCTCTGGCAGTTTTCCCTGCCAGTTCTGCTCGCCAATGTTATTGCGTGGCCCGTCGCCTGGTACTACTTGCGGGACTGGTTGCAGGGTTTTTCCGTTCGAATCGCCTTAAGTCCATCGTACTTCCTTGCGGCCGGTTTTGTCGCTTTGGCAATTGCGTGGATCACCGTGGCCACGCATGCAGTACGGGTGGCTGGAGCGAAGGCGGTCGATAGCTTGCGCTATGAGTAAGGCAGAACTTCAGTGGCGAGGCCATTAAGAGGCGCAAAGGTACTTTTGACTGGATGCTTAGGCTCTTGTGTTCTGTGCGAATTGGCCTGCATGATCTGTTCCACACTTATCGACTTCCGCCGGGATAGGGCCCCATCCGCGTGGCAGGGGCAGTGCCGGCGAACTGGGGATGCCCCCTCATGGTGGGGCAAGGATCAAAATGATGGACGGGAGCACTATGTCTGCCGCGGGCACTGGTACGACGCCATACCCGCCGGCGCTTGGCATCGCTATGTACACGGGCGTGTAGGCCGCGGAGGAGACACGGTGGATGGCGTCGCGGTAGCGCTTGCCAGTCTCTATAAACGTCTTGAACGGTTCATTTTCACCGCTTTCCATGCCGCCTGATGTAAACCGCACAACGCGATCAAGACGATCCCTCAGCGGCGCACTTTCTTTGGTGGCGGCATATCTCAGAAACTCTTCGTCGCATGGAAGGTCCCCGACGCATTTAGAATGAACTGCAGTGAAAAATAGCCCACTGAGGAACGCCTCGGCCAAGCTGAAGGTGGCACTGATGATGCTCCGGCTCAGAAATTTTTCCTTTGCCACCAGTCCGCCAACAACATCGCGGTCACGCCTAGAGTCGAATTCTGGTCCGGTGAATGTGGACAAGCGAGATCGCGTATCCAGAAGTTCCGGAAGGGATGTCTCTATGTCTCGCAAGAAATGATGTTCTGGAAATTCGAATTGTAAACCCTATGTCGAGATGTGAACGTGTGCGTAACCTGGGACGCGCCGCTTTACTGCTTCGGCTAACGGGAAATATTTTTGCTCAAATTCCTCCAGCCGGAGAGAAAGGCCAACGCCAGTCTTTATTTCGTCGCACAATCGGGCAAGCTGATCGTACTCACAGTGGAGGAAGTTTCTGTCGATGAAATGTTTGGTTTCGATTGACAGATCTCGATAATCGCGCCCGATCTGCGATGACACGCTCCGCGCTGTACGGCGGTTCGCGATCATTCCAGCCGTGTTGCGTTCCTTCTCGAAGACCGCCCAATTTGGAAGGTCGCCCATCATCAGTCGCGACGCCACCAGAGCCTTCATCCTTATTTGTGCGGTGGCCATCGTTCCCTCGATCGAATCGTGCCTTGGAGGTTTCGGCGATGCTATGCTTGGCCCGACCGCAGCACCCCGGTCTTGCCCGGATATTGCGCCTTCGGATTCTGCCGCCACCAGAACTCGACCATAACCGGGATGCGCCACTTCTTGGCAAGGCGGTCCACTTCCTTCCAGCAATCTGACGCCGACTGCCCCTGCACCGAGATTCCCAGGTCGGAGTGGTACTTGAATCCTTCCTCCTCGTACTGTTGCGCCTTAGCCGGAACCGCTAGCTCACGGACCAGCTTTTCGCCATCGAGCCCCTTGGCCTTCACCTGCGCAATCATCGTCAGCAGAATAGCCGACCAACGCGGGCTGCGTAGTGGCTTGCCGTTGATCGAGGCAGCCAACGGCTTCGTGAACGCAAGCCCGGGCGCCGTGTCGAACTGCATCGCCCCATCTTTGGTTGCAGTCACTATTTCCTCGGGTGCGTCGTCGCGCTCCAAGCCAAGCTGCTCCATCGCCTCGCGCACGACGCGGTCAATCGTTTCGCTGGGTGTTTTGGTGCTGAACCACGTCTTGAGGGTGCTCAGGTCGGCAAAGGTAGCGTCGTTTACTCTGACCACGGGCATCATGTGCTCCTCCATTTGCTGCCAATCAAAATATGTTACATATTTTGCGGCGGCGGTCAACGGGATATGTAACATATTGTCTGAATGCGGGCCGAATTCGAGGAGGGCGAGGAGGGCAAGATAAAACTCCACACATTGCGGCTCGGGACGGTCGTTTGTTGTCAATAGCTTGGAGGCCGATCCCGCAACGTGCGCCGCCTTCCGTCAATGTGCGTGAAGGCCGGAAAGGGAGCGTTCTGATCGGAAATTCAACGGGATGAACGCAATGTACATCCCGCTGCGGTTCTCCCGGATACGCTGCCAAACCGAATCCGCTCCCCTTGCAGAATGGCTCATTATAGGTTACATGTAACCCCCCTTTGAGGACCGAGTCGTGACATCTGCAAGACGTGCGAAGCCCACCAAGGTGAAGGTTCAGGAGCACCGCAACCGGCTGCGCGCCCAGGGCCTGCGGCCGATCCAGATTTGGGTGCCGGATGTGCGCGCGTCGTCCTTCCGGGCGGAGGCGCACCGGCAATCGGCGGCCGTGGCGGCGAGCGCCCATGCGGCCGAGGATCAGGCATTCGTCGACGCGGTTTCCGACTGGGACGGTGAATGAAGCGCGGAGAGATTTGGACCGTCGCTGGCGGCAAGGACTATGCGGGCAAGCCGCGCCCTGTCGTCGTCGTGCAGGACGACAGCTTCGACGCCACAGACTCGATCACGATCTGCGCCTTCACCACCGACCCGACCGAAGCGCCCTTGTTCAGGCTGCCGGTGGAGCCGAGCGAGCGCAACGGGCTGCGTGCCACCTCCCGGCTGATGGTGGACAAGATCACCACCGTCCCGAAGTCCAAGGTGGGCGAGTTGATCGGACGGCTGGACGATGAGGATGTGGTCCGGCTCAACCAGGCGGTGATGGTGTTCCTCGGCCTGGCGGTGTCGCCGAGAACGGGCCGGAAAGGGGAATGATGAGAAGCGCCGCGAACGAGGTGAAATCTGGCGCGTCGTGGCGCAATCATGGGCCATTCTGCTTGCCGCCCGTCGGCGCGATACTGCCGACATGCCCCGGCCTGTCCTCAAACCTGCCGCTACGGTCTCCGAAGAGCTCGAAAAGTTGCTCGGCTACCCTTGGCCGTTTTCGGGCCGGCCGCCGAAGCATGACCTCTCGACCTGGACCGTCACCGACGACTGGCCGGAGCGTGTCCCGGTTACTGAGGCCGAAGTGGACGTGTTCGAGGCGTGGTTCGGCGACCTGTTCGACGAGCTATTCGGATCGGCCCCATA
>JBMFWV010000126.1:0-7215 GCA_049964915.1 Rhizomicrobium sp. | reverse complement strand
GCTCAACTTCCGCCAGCAGGTTTTCGATGGCTGGAAAGCGGCCGGCCGCGATGTCTCAGGTTTTGACCGGGCCAAGTTGATGAGCGCCGAATATGACGAGAGCGAGCTCGCCAAGGAAGCCGATGAGCGCATCCGCACCTTCCAGAAGGATGCCTCCGCACGCGCCGGTATCTTCCACCACCTGATCACGCTGCCGACCTATCACACTGCAGCGCTCAGCACCGACAATCTCACGCGCGACTATTTCGGCAGCATGGGCATGCTGGGTTACGTCAAGGGTGTGCAGCGCCAGGAGATCCGTCAGGGTATCGCCTGCGTCAAACACCAGAACATGGCCGGCTCCGACATCGGTGATGATCACAAGGAGTATTTCGCCGGCGAGGCCGCACTCAAGGCGGGTGGTTCGGCCAACACCATGAACCAGTTTGCAGTGGCCTGAGGCACCTGAAAGGAACGAGCACCATGAGCACCAGCAGCGAGACCAAAAAGCCCGGCCCGGAGCGCTCACGCGCAGTTTTTTCGACCCAGGATTTCGAACTCCTGCGCGCGGCGGTGAGCGAGCACATCCGCCATTGCAAGGATCCGGAAGAAAGCGATAAGTACGCCCACCTTCTGCACCGTCTGCGGCGCGTCAGCTAAGAGGCCGGACGCCGTATTCGGCAGCGTCTAAAGGGAACGGTCGCGACGAAGCCGCGCGACCGGCCCTTTGGGCCGCAACAGGACCTGATCCGCCAATCCCCATGGCCCGCGCGCGTCCAAGGCGGGCCGCAACCATTTCAGATCAGAGGAAACCCCATGGAGGCCCAAAGCCCGGCGTCCGCGCCCCATCGCACCGCTGCCGAGGACAGGAGCGCAAGGCTCAAGCTTGCCCCCGAGCTTGAGCGCTTTCTTCGCGAAGAGGCATTGCCTGGAACCGGACTTTCTCTGCAAGGCTTCCTTGGTGGGCTGGAGACCATCTTTGCAGAGCTGTCGCCGCGCAATCACGCCCTCCTCAAAGAGCGCGATACGCTGCAGCAGAAAATCGATGGCTGGCATCGCGCCCATCCTGAGGCGCGCAGCGGCGCTCCCCGCGTCTTTCTCGAGGAGATCGGCTATCTGGCGCCTGAGCCGGCGCCCTTTCACATCCGCACCAGCAACGTCGATGACGAAATCGCCCAGCTCGCCGGCCCACAGCTGGTGGTCCCCGTCCTCAACGCGCGGTTTGTCCTCAATGCCGCCAATGCCCGCTGGGGCAGCCTCTATGATGCGCTCTACGGCACCGATGCCATGGACGGCAAGACGCCACCGGCGCCGGGCGGTTATGATCCCAGGCGCGGTGCCCAGGTCATCCTCTGGAGCAAGCATTTTCTGGACGCGGTAGTCCCCCTCAAGGGGATGACATGGGCTGACTGGCGTGGTGGCGAGCTGCCGCTCGCCGAGCCTGGCCAACTGGTGGGCCGCGCCAAGAACAATCTCCTGCTGCGCCATCATGGCCTGCATATCGAGATCGTGATCGATCCTTCCCATGCCGTGGGGCAGAGCGATCCGGCCGGCATTGCCGACGTGCTCTTGGAAGCCGCGCTGACCACCATCGTCGATCTTGAGGACTCGGTGGCTGCCGTGGATGGTGCGGACAAGGTTGAAGCCTACCGCAACTGGCTCGGACTGATGCGCGGGGATCTTGCTGCCAGCTTCACCAAGGATGGCCGCACCATGACGCGGCGCATGGCCAAGGATCGCAGCTATGTGGCCCCCGATGGCAGCGCTTTGACCCTTGCCGGTCGCAGTCTTCTCTTGGTGCGCAATGTCGGTCATCTGATGACGACGCCAGCTGCCCATTTTGATGGTGCCGAGGCCTTTGAGGGCATTCTTGATGCGGCGATCACCAGCCTGATTGCGCTTCATGATCTCAAAGGGCTGGGGCAGGTGAAGAACAGCCGCAAGGGCTCGATCTATATCGTCAAACCCAAAATGCATGGTCCTGACGAAGCCCGCTTTACCAATGATCTGTTTGCGGCGGTCGAAGATCTGCTTGGTCTTGCCCGCAATACCATCAAGGTCGGCGTCATGGATGAGGAGCGACGGACCTCGGCCAATCTTGCTGCAAGCATCGCGGCGGTGAAGGAGCGCATCTTCTTCATCAACACCGGCTTTCTGGATCGCACCGGCGATGAGATTCATACCTCCATGCTGGCGGGGGCGTTTCTGCGCAAGGCCGACATCAAGGCGGCGCGCTGGATCAAGGCCTATGAAGATCGCAATGTGCAGATCGGACTGGCCTGTGGCCTCGCGGGCAAAGCACAGATCGGCAAGGGCATGTGGGCGGCACCCGACCGCATGCATGCCATGCTTGCCGAAAAAATCGGTCATCCCATGAGCGGCGCCAATACCGCCTGGGTGCCCTCGCCAACGGCGGCGACGCTGCATGCCACCCATTATCACCGTTGCGATGTAGCAGAGCGCCAGAGGTCTCGGGCCGAGGAGAAAGTGAGCCCGCTTGAGGATCTCCTCACGGTTCCGCTCGCCCATGGTGTCAACTGGACCCAGGAGGAGGTGCGCGAGGAACTCGACAACAATGTGCAGGGCATCCTCGGCTATGTGGTGCGCTGGGTGGATCAGGGCGTCGGCTGTTCAAAGGTGCCGGACATCCACGATATCGGCCTCATGGAGGACCGGGCGACGCTGCGTATCTCCTCGCAGCACATCGCCAACTGGTTGCTGCATGGTGTTGTGACCGCTGACGAAGTCGAGCAGTCCTTGCGCCGCATGGCGAAGAAGGTTGATAGCCAGAATGCAGGCGACAACCTCTATCGACCGATGTCGGGGCGCGAAAGCGAAAGCCAGGCCTTTCAGGCGGCCCATCAGCTGATTTTCGATGGTGTCCGCCAACCCAATGGCTATACCGAACCGACACTCCACGCCTTCCGACAGAAAGAAAAGCAGCGGACGCGCTGAGCTGTGTTGGCCTTCCTTAAGGCTGCACCTTCACGCGATAGGACGCGATGCGCGTTGTATCACCATCCATGGCGGTCCATGGCCAAACGTCACCAGCATCCCGCCGGGCAGCCCCTGTTCTGCTAGCAACGGTGGGAGCTTTGTAACGAACAGCGCGGAGACGAACAGCGCGGAGACGAACAGCGCGGAGACTTGCAATATGTCTATATGTCGTCTATGATCGACAAATGGATGAGACCAAGGCGCTTGGCGCCTTTGCCGCACTGTCACAGCGAACCCGGCTCGATGTCTTCCGGCTTTTGGTTGCCCATGAGCCGGAGGGGCTTGCTGCCGGCGAAATCGCCCGTCGCTTGGACGTGCCTCACAATACGCTTTCCACCCATCTGGCCATTCTGGCGCGTGCGAGCCTGGTCGGGGGCGAGCGGCAGAGCCGATCGATCATCTATCGTGCGCAGTTGGATAGCGTGCGCAGTCTGGTAGGCTTTTTGATTAGAGATTGCTGCGGCGGACGCCCCGAAATCTGTACACCGCTGGTGGCCGAACTTACGCCCTGCTGCGCCCCTCAGAAAACACCCTCAAAGCGGCGCGCACATGGTTGATCCCGAATTCGGTCATCCTGGCAAGCCGAAGCAGGCATCGCCTGATGCGAGCGCTCTTCCCTGGTCTCTGAGCGCGCCTGGTGTGCTCTGTCGATATAGACGTATTCGGTGCCGCCGGCGCGTTAGCCGATGCGCAGCGCTTTTCAATCCCGCTTGAGGCCCATTATGGACGTCATCATCTATCACAATCCCAACTGTGGCACCTCGCGCAACACCCTTGCACTCATCCGCAATGCCGGCGTCGAACCCCATGTCATCGAATATCTGAAGACGCCGCCCTCGCGCATGATGCTGAAGGAACTCATCGCGCGGATGGGGATTTCGGCGCGTACACTTCTGCGCGAAAAGGGGACGCCCTATGGGGAACTGGGCCTGGGTGATCCACACCTGGACGAAGAGGCTCTCCTTGATGCCATGCTCTCCCATCCCATCCTCATCAACCGGCCCATCGTCGTCAGCCCCAAAGGGGTGAAGCTCTGCCGGCCGTCCGAAGAGGTGCTGGCACTTTTGCCACCACAGCGCGGCGAATTCTTCAAGGAAGATGGCGAACGGGTGATTGACGAACAAGGTCGCCGCGTCGGCACCGCCTGAGGGAATACATATGTCTTTGTTCGAACGCTTTCTCACCCTGTGGGTGATCCTTTGCATTGTCGCGGGTGTTGTCCTCGGACATCTCCTGCCGCAGCTGTTTCAGACCCTGGGCGGGTTTGAGCTTGCCCATGTCAACCTGCCAGTTGCACTCCTCATCTGGCTGATGATCGTACCGATGCTGATCCGCATCGACTTCGCGGCCTTGCGGCGCGTGACTGAGCACTGGAAGGGCATCAGCGTCACGCTCTTCATCAACTGGGCGATCAAGCCCTTTTCAATGGCAGCGCTGGCCTGGCTTTTCATCGGCTATCTCTTCCGTCCCCTGCTTCCGGCCGGACAGATCGACAGCTATATCGCCGGCCTCATCCTGCTGGCTGCAGCACCATGCACGGCAATGGTATTCGTGTGGTCGAACCTTGCCCGCGGTGAACCCCATTTTACGCTCAGTCAGGTCGCTCTGAATGACACCATCATGGTGATCGCGTTTGCGCCCATCGTGGGTCTGCTCCTCGGGCTTTCGGCCATCACCGTGCCGTGGAACACTCTTGCCCTCTCGGTTGCGCTCTACATCGTGGTGCCCGTGATCCTTGCCCAGGCACTCCGTCTTGTCCTGCTGCGTGGCGGTGGCGAGCCACGCCTCAATTTCTTCCTGCAGCGCCTTGCGCCAGTCTCCTTGGTGGCGTTGCTCCTCACCCTCATACTGCTCTTCAGCTTTCAGGCGGACGAACTTCTGTCGGAACCCCTCGTCATTCTGCTGATCGCTGTGCCCATCCTCATCCAGGTTTATTTCAACGCGGGGTTTGCCTATTTCCTCAACCGGCTTGTCGGCGAACAGCACTGTGTGGCAGGACCCTCGGCGCTTATCGGAGCCTCGAATTTTTTCGAACTGGCCGTTGCCGCCGCGATCAGCCTCTTTGGCTTTCAGTCGGGCGCGGCCCTTGCCACCGTGGTTGGCGTTCTCATCGAGGTCCCTGTGATGCTTTCGGTGGTCTTTATCGTCAACCGGTCGCAGGCCTGGTATGAGCGGCGTATCCCGAAGAGTTCTGATGCGCGAGGCCACTCGAGGCAGGCCTGAGCTTTGCACGTCGCTTTGGCGTAGCGAGTGATCTCAGCTGAGGCCGGCCATGATCCTGGTCAAATTGGGTTGGCCGGTATGGGCAGTCAGTCAGTCCGCCATCCACCGCAAGGATGGCGCCGGTCATATAAGAGGCATCATCGGAAGCCAGGAAGGCTGCGACCGCGGCGATCTCCTCGGGTTGGGCAAAGCGCCCCATAGGCACCGCGTCGTCCCAGCGCTCTTTCAACCCGGGGATCTGTTCGATACTACTAATGATTGGTGTGGCCACCGGCCCCGGACAGATCGCATTGATGCGGATATTTTCGCGGGCGTGATCGATCGCTGCGGCGCGGGTGTAATTGATCACCCCACCTTTGGCCGCATTATAGGCGGCAAAGCCAAAATCGCCGGCCATACCGGAAATCGATGCGGTATTGATGATGACCCCGCCTCCACGGGCGGTCAGGTGAGGGATGGCCGCCTTGGTGCCATAAAAGACACCATTAAGATCGACCGCGATGACGCGCTGCCAATCCTCGATGGCGAGTTCGGTGGTGTGGGCAAAGGAGCCGATGCCAGCATTGTTGAAGACGATGTCGAGCCCGCCAAAGCGCTCCAGCGCTGCCTGCATGAGCCCTTGGACGTCACTGAAGAGACTGACATCGCAGCGGTAAAAATGGGCTCGGTCCTCGCCCAGCTCGGTGCACAGTGCCCGCCCGGCGGTCTCATTGAGATCGCAGACGACGACACTCGCCCCTTCACGATGAAAGCGACAGGCGCTGGCTGCGCCGATGCCCGAGGCACCTCCCGTGATCACGGCGACTTTCCGGGCGAAGCGGTTCATGGCGATCTGCACTCCCTCACTGCCGAGCTTGCTCAAGCCATCTAAGCACAGCACGCTAAGCGTTGGGGCCCGGGCGCAGAAAATATTTGCTGACTTTTTAGCCCATCTTTGGGCGCAACGACATCGCGGTCAGCAGACATCCCATACCGAAGAGCGCGCCGATCACGCCATGGGCGGCGACGCCGCCCGTCAGTTGCGGCGCTGTGGGGAGGAACATCCGGTAAAGACCGCCCGCCATTGCCAGCCAGCCGACGAGCGTCACGCAGACCGGCCAACGCCAGGTCCATAAATTGTGCATGCGCACGATGGCGAGGCCTGCAACGAATAGAATGGCGCCATTCAGATAGATCAGTGGCGGACTCCCAGTGGCCCAGATGGGAAGGTTGAGAAACTCCGAGGCCGTCACCGCCATCAGCGACGGTCCGATCAAGCCTGCCATCTGTCTGGAATCCGTCATCAGGGGCCCTCCCGTCCAGCAGCCGTGGATTCTAAAGGCATTGCTTGCCCTAGGGGCAATGGAGGTTGACGGCACGCAAGACGGGGGTCCCGCCGGGATGGATCGCGGACGTCCTCCCACCCAGACCATGCCAAGCTCCGCGACGGCCCACTCTCCTAACAAAGCGCAAGGGATCGGAGCCGGATGGCGGAATCCAGCAGGGTTCAGTTTACCAGAGCCCGGTCCTGCCCGGCAGGGCGCGCCCAAACTGGCCGGGTAATGGCCAAAATCCAGCCAATGTATCATTTTTCATGAGAAATATCTAAGAGAACTGTTTTTCATGTGCCTGAATCTATAGGGTTCTGTGAGGTCGCGCGGCACGCAACTGTCCGCCGCTGAGAGAGCGACCTCATTGAAGCCGGATTGGGCTAAGCGCGAGGTGACGGCTGCGACTATGGGGATTGTGTCTGGGGGGAGTGGTCCGGGGAGTGCGTGCCGCGTTGTCTGGCAGGTTGGGGTAGGATCGCGCGGGCTTGATGAGAGGGACCGCAGACGCAGTAGGGCAGGCTTGGCTTTGGTGAAAGCGTCCTTGACATGGCGATGACGCCGGTGGTGCGGCGCTTTTGGCTATCGACGCGCGCGTCCTCAGCGACGTTCGTGGTGAACGCCTTGGCGGATGCGGGTCTGTGGCCGGACAAGAGCGAGACATTGACGGTCATGAGGTGTCTGGCCATCGCGGCTGCGTGTGGGCCGC
>JBMFWV010000125.1:0-7566 GCA_049964915.1 Rhizomicrobium sp. | reverse complement strand
CTTGCATGGTTTATGTGCAGCCTTGTTTTTGGCGTATTTCTATTTCTTAAAGAGTCGGATCAAAAATATTTATCACGATAATCTCGAGAGCTATACCTGCGAAAGTTGCGACAATGTGTTTTGCCTGACGGAAGAGGTTAAACGAGATGTCGTCTCCACGACGCCGAGACAGCATTTTTCCGAAGGAAACGGCATCGTCGTCGCACGAAATGAGTCTTGGACCGAGCAAACAATTAAAATCAAGACGAGATTTCATTGCGGTATCTGCGGTCATAAGTCCTCAGCTTTTACCCATTACGCAACGCGAGCCGTGAATAAAAAGCAAAGCTTTCTGGGGGATTGATCAATTTGGTGAGTGTTCGGCCACTCCCGGCGCGCGCATCCAACCTGCGAGGTGCTCCAGTCGCAGGCTGACTGAAATTTTGATGATCACTCGGTCCATGAAGCGGCTCCGTAGTCAAGCCGCGCCATCAGCCCCAGAAGCGGGAAATGCACCACCATGTCAGTCACGTTCAATCCCTGGTCCTTCAGCGCATCACGGTAGAGTGCTAGTTGCGGGGCGTAGCTTTGCGCTTTCGCCGTCACGTCAGTGCCTGGATAGCTTTTGTGATCAATGATCGCAATGCCGCCTTCATGGCGGATCAAACAGTCAATTCGTCCGTGTATTTCCTGGCCGGAAGGCAGACGGTGCTGGACCGGCCATTCGCGGATGACTTCTGGAGCCGCGTAAATCTTTTCTACATGCGCCCAGAAACGATCGGCGGCGGTCAGGCAATCATCCACAGCTAAGCCGCTTTCCCAAACGCTCAGCAGCCGTTGGGCTAGGGCTTGGCGCGCCGCTATGGGCTGTGATGGATCATCGGCGGCTAGAAAACGATGCAGCGCCTCGCCTACCTCGTCGCGTGCTGCACCGCCCGCGTTTGCCAGTCGCTCGCCCAGACGCAGGAGCATCACCTCGGCCTGCGTCTCGCTCTCGGCGGCGCTCGGCGTAACGCGGAGCGCAGGAAAGGTTGGGGCTGCGCCGCTGGGCCATGCAAGGCGCGTGACCTCGTCGGCTGCGCTAGCACTGTCCGGGTCAGCGGCTGTCACCTCGATTGACGGGACCGTGCCGGCCAGGCCGGGCGCAAAACTCTCCAGCCAGGGGTTGTTGTTGTTCATGGCCAGAACCAGCACGTCGCGTGCCCTTGTCACACCGACATAAGCCAACCGTGTCTCCTCGTGTTTCTGTCTAGTTTCGGCGGTCTGGAACAGAGTAGTTTGGGCGGCGTTATCAGCCAGAGGCAAATTGGCGCGTCGCCTTGCGTACGGCCAGGGCCAGTAGCGTAGCCAGCGACCGGCAAGCGGTGCCTGCGGGTCGGGCGTGGCTACGTCGCTTTCCACGCTCACGCCAAAGGCCCGGGCTTCAAAGGTTTTCTCAAGCTGCGCCATCACGACTAGGGGCCATTCCAGCCCTTTGGCGCGGTGATAGGTAAGCACGGTTACGGCATGTTCCGAAGCCGCCTCGGGCTGGCCCGGTGCAGGGTCGAGTGCCCCTAGCGCCGCTACGAACCCGCCTGGCGTCGCGGCTTGGCGCAGCGAGCGGCATTCGTCTTCGTAAGCCTGGGCCTGGGCACGCAGGGCCTCGATATTGGCCAGACGCTGTCGTGCGCCCGGCCAGTTTGTGACCAGCGGCAACATGTCGGCGCAGGCGAGAGCCTCGTCCAGCGCCGCCAAAGGCGGTAGACCGCGCGCGTCCTCAGGTCCGTCGTCGAGCGCTACCACACGGGCATTGGTAATGGCTTGTGTGCTCACGGCTTCGCCGAGCCACTCCTGGCCGGTCAGATGCGCGATCTCGGCCGCGGCCAGTGTGTCGCGGCGGTCGGCTAGGCGGCGCAGGCAGGCGAGTGCCAGACGGATCTCCGGCGTCGTGAGTAGGCCGTCGCGTTGGGCGGTCACGTCCACGCCGCGCCTGCCCAACTCTGCCGCGATCATGGCGATCGTGCCGTTATCGCGGCAGAGAATAGCGATATCACCGCCACGCACCGGGCGGATAGCGCCTGTCTGCGCGTCCTCAATGCGCGGGCGCTCTGGATCTGCCAACAGGGCGGCAACTTGTCCGGCCAGGGCGGCGGCCCCGTCCTCCCGGCGACCATTGGTGAGGCGCCAGCCCTGCAGGGGAGCGGGCGCTTGTTCGTATTCTTTGCGGTGGGGGGTGAGTTTCACCAGTTCGGCCGTCATGCCTTGTTCGGCGAAGGCAGGGACGAACAGCTTATTGGCCAATTCCACCAGCGCCGGGCGCGATCGGCGCGAGGTGGAGAGAATATTCTCAGGCGCGGGGGTGCCGCCCATCTGCGCGAGCACGGCTTCCATCAGCGCTGGATCGGTGCCGCGGAAGCCGAAAACCGCCTGTTTGGGGTCTCCCACCCATACACTTTTCCGTGCCAGCGCGCCGAGGCGCAAAAATAGCGCCAGCTGCAGCGGACTGGTATCCTGAAACTCATCGACAAATAGCGTGTGCAAACGTTCGCTGAGTTCCGTGCGCACGGCCTCGTTTGTTTCTAGCAGCTGGAGCAGCAGCGTTTCCTGGTCGGTAAAATCGATGAGCCCTGCCTCCAGTTTATGGGCGGCATAGCCATCGAGCGCTTCGATGGCTGTGTCGAAGGCAGCGTTCATGATCGTTTCAAGGTCAGCGCGCAGGCGCGGATGGGCATGATGCATTGAGGCTGCCGCGATCACCGGAGCAAAATCTTCCAGTCTCCTTACGCCGGGGCCGAGACTGGCCAAGCGCGCCCAATCGTTCCAGGTCAGATAACGGTTGTGCTCAGGGACAAAACTGGCGCGGGCATCGCGGACAGCTGCCAACGCCTTCTGAGTGGTGCCTGTTTCTGCCTTCAGGTTCCATTGGTTCGCGGCTTGCAGCAGGTCATCCATGGATTGGAGTAGCGCTTCATCCAGCTCTTCCGCGGTCTGTCGCGATGTTCCCAGAAGGGCCAGCAATTCTGTTTTCGACCGAAGCAGGCTGGATTTCAGGCCAGATTTGTCCAGCCCATTCGCCCGCGCCGCTGCGACGATGCGGCCCGCTTCCCGCTGCCAATCCCCGTTCCAGTGTGACTCTCCGGTCAGGGTGAGGCGATAGGCGGCGTCACGGGTGGTTGCCTCGCGGGCAGCGGCGATATTGGCGAGCAAGGCGGCGAGCGTCTGATCAGCGGCACTGGCTTCGAGCACTGTGAGGTCGGGCGAAAGTCCGGCCTCAAAGGCGAACTCGGAGAGGAGCCGGCCACATACGCTGTTCACCGTGCCGATCAGTGCCTCATGCAGCGGCACGTCACTCATGCCTTTGGCGGCCAGTTCGCTCTGCACGCGCAACAGGATTTCGCCCGCAGCCTTTTTGGTGAAGCTGGTTGCGAGCAGCCCGGCGGGCGGTATGGCCTCATCGCGGAGCGCGCTGATAATGTCTTGCGTCAACCGATAGGTCTTGCCCGCGCCGGCGCCAGCCGTGACGATGGTGAGAGTATCAAGGCTCATCCGCTGATCCCACAAAGCGTTGTGTAATTACAGAAACGGCAGGGCGCTTCGATGGCGAGACGGCGCTCATTCGTCTCGGGCGGCTCTATCGCCGCCGCAACCACTTGGCCGGATTTCAGCTCGTTCAGGGCGTCAGCGACATCAGCCAGCGCGTCCTGCCAGCAGTGGGCGAGATCGGTACCCTCAATCTGCGCGTCAGCGAAAGGGTAAGCATCGGCGGCCAGCAGACGGCGCTGGCGCAAGAGATAATATGCGGCACTCGTTCCGTTGCCGACAAGCCACGCATAAGCCGCCAACTGCAGGGCGCGGTTTTCGGCAAGGCGGGCGGTATAATATTTGGCTGAAGAGGTCCATTTGGCATCAAGCACCAGCTTGCCGTGGGGGCCTTTGAATAGCAGGTCGAGCCGTCCGGTGAGATTACCGGCCTGTTCCGGCAGCGGGCGGGTAAAGTTTTCTTCGGCGCTGGCCAGAGTCATTTTGGCCGTCGCCAGCTTGCCCGTAAGGTCGGCCATCGCCTGACCGATGCCAAAGCGCGCCCGTCCGTAGAGTGTAGCGTTTTCGGGCCGGAGCAGGGGCGAGGCCATCTCGGATACCAATCGGTCGAACAGCGTTTGCGCTTTGGCGGCGGCATCCGGTGGGTTCGCATAGCCGTTGGCAAACACTTGATGCATCACCTCATGCAGCAATGTGCCGACCATCTGGTTCGGGTTGGGCAGCGAGGCCGGGCCGCGAGCATATAGCTTGGCCTTGTAGGAAAGCACCCAAGCCAGCTGGCAACCAAGCAGCTTTTCGAGCCCTGAAGGCGATTCCACCTCGCGCGGGCCAATGAGCGTAGCGGGCACAGTCCAGTCTCGCTGTGGGGCCGGGGGCGTGAGGATGGGCAGGGTCTCGGTGGGCAGACTGACGCCTGCAATGGTCCCGCCTGTTTGCAACTCCTGCGCCTCGGTCCAGGCACCGCGCAACGAGTCGCCAAAACAGCCGGCCAGCAGGCCGAGCAGCGGGTGGGGCTGAGCGGCTTCGCCACCGCCGCGCGGGCTTACCAGGATTAGGCGCTCACTGGTCAGACTGATGGCCCGGGCGAGCGCCAGACGGGCGCGTTTGGGAGCGAGATCATCATCGGGCTGTAGCTCCCGGGCGCACATCCATTTACGCTCATTCAGGCGCCAGGAGGTGGATGCCTGTGCAGGCGCCGCACCAAGCCACCAGAGTGTTGTGGGAGTGGCATCGAGGCGGGCGGCGGGGTTGGCAAACGCACGCCAATGTGCGGCTTCAGGTAGGGCGAGGGTAACATCGCCCGATGTGACCGTCTCGAGTATTCGACCCAGCAGCACCGGGCTGAGACGGTCCAGCCCACTGCGATCAAGGGCGCGTTCCAGTGCAGCGGCGGGTGTGGCCTCTTGAGGGCGCTGGCGAGCGGCGGCCCAGGCGGCAATGCGGCGGCAGACCGAAAGGATGGTTGAGGCGGGTAGGCCATCTTCGAGCGCAAAACGTGTCTCGGGCAGCCAGTCAGCGATGGCTTGTCTGCGGGCTTGGGTGCGTCTCTCGCAGACCATCGGCTCTAATCCGCGCGCCTCATCGGCTTTCTGCTTCGCCAAACAGGCGTTTTCCACGGCCTCGCGATAGAGCGTGCCGCCATAGCCGGGATGGGTGCTGATGGCGTCCAACAGAAAACGAGCGGACCCGCCCAGCGGGTGCTCGGGTAGCCGCAAGAATTCTAGCGCTGCGGCGGCGTCAAACGGCGCCCAGTGCAAAGCCAGCGCGAGCGAGAGCAATTGTGCGCCCAGCGTTGGCCCGGTAAGGGCTGCCGCGCGCGGCTGGTGGCGAGCGCGGAGCAAAAGCGGCAGCGGGGCCGCATCTGCGCCCAGCAGCACCGAATTAGGCGCTATGCTCGGCAGCAGGGCGGAGACAATATCGGCGCAGCCCGCGCCGCCATCGCTGGTGAGCAGGGTGAGCGAGCCATCGCCCCGCCAAGCTGCGTGCGTGCCCGTGGTGAACCAACGTTGCAGCGCGCCGAGATCGCCCGGCGCGGTGTTGGCGGAGCATTGATGCGGCTCTGTGTTCAGGCGAGCAAGTAAACGGCGCCAGAGCGGCGGCCAGAGATCAAGCGGCTCCAACAGTGCCACGCGGGGCAGGGAGGATGGTAAAGTTGTGGCGCAGAGCGCGCCCAGAACGTCCGGCAGCCCCACAGGCGGAGGTGGCAGGGCAGCAAGGTCGACAACGCGTGCAGGATTATCCGGGTGGGCTTTGCCATCCCACCCGGCAATCAGCAATGCATCACGTAAGTCAAGAACGCGCCGGGCGGTGCCCCACGGATCAACCTTGTAGGAGGCCGACCAGAACCGGCCTTCCATCCCCTGCATCGCGGCCAAAGTTGCTGAGATGCGTTCGGCATCCGGCGTAACCCGCGTATCCACTCCCAGCCATTGGCCGAGCAGGTCGATGAAGCTCAGCGGACCGACTATGCCGGTGAGCGGAGGCACGCCCAATGGCGCGGGCGCACCGTCCAATCCGCTGCTGAGGATAAGGGTTTGTTTCACGAATACTCCGAATTATGGCTATACGGGGTCTTGGTCATATTGTGTTGTGCTCCTGATCCGACAGGAAATTCATGTGTGGTGATAGAACATTCCGTTGTTGTCCGGCAGCAGCACGGGAAATCGCGTGATATATACCCTGGTCGGTGACTGTTCATTCGCATAGTTTTTGGCCACCTGATTTGTCATCAAGGATGAAATTACCCTTGGTGGCGATTGCATGCAGCAAGATAGCGCCGGTCATCGCTACGTTCAACGAGTTGGACATCCCCGCCATCGGAATGGCGACAATTTGATCGGCAAGTTCGAGCACGCTAGCCGAGACGCCATGTCGTTCACCACCCAGCACCAAAGCCATTGGTGAGTGTGCAATAATTGTCTCAACCGGTTCGCTGGATGGGCATAGCTCGGCGGCCACCACCGTATATTTGGCGGTCTTCAGTTGGCGCACCGCCGTTGCAGCATCCGCGCTCAATTCCCATGGCACCCAATGCTGTGCACCACGTGCAGCTTGTATTAAGCGGCGCTGGCGTAAATCAATCATCGCAGCGCATACGACCAGCTTTTCAATCAAGAATGCGTCGCATAACCGGAATAGCGCACCCTGATTATATGATCCTGTCACCCCATCAAGCACCACTGTGATCCGATTTCGCGGCAGCGCCATAAATCCGTCGCGCGAGGGTTTTGCGGCGCGCAAATCTGATTTCGGCGACGCAGAGCTTGGTGCGCTTTCGGACGAAAAAGTCTGACTGATGAACATCGATTCAATCTACAGGTTATTCGCGTCAGAACCGGACGCACCCGATCTGAGCACCAGTTGCGCGCTGATCATGGCACCATCTCGAACAATCCGCACGGCACCCACGAATGAAATTTGAACAAATTGAATCTTTCCTTATACCCGTTCACTCAAGTGAACGCCCATCCCAGGGTATAATTCTGCGCGCCAAACGATAATGAGAGTCGGTTCTAAACACTGTCGCGTCGGGCAAACAAAATCGGGCTCGGATCATTCGCGCATAAGAGAAAGCTTGCCGATCTGCATAAACCACGAACCGATCCGCTGTTTGCTCGAATACCACGCGTCCACGGGGCCATTCCTCGTATTCGGACGAGGTGATGACCGAGCGTGTTGCCGGATCCGAAGGTTTCAATGTCATCGAACTGCGCTTGGCGGCCTCCCAGGCATCGTAATGGCTGAGCGAGCAGGTGAGGCAGTCGCCGTATGTTTCGGCTTCAGCAAGTGGAACTGCGTGCGACACCAACACGGCCCCACGCTCGGTGGGTATGAGCCAAAAAATGCCGATTGAGGGGTTATTCATGGGTATGCGGACCTTGGATTTGGTGGCGTTGCCGCGCCGGACAGTCTCCGGCATCGGGCGCCCCTTGGGCTTCCTGCGGTGGATGCGGCTAACCCGGCCCTGGGCCTTGAGCCATCCTTCGTTGCTCTGGCTGTGATATGCGGTATCCGCCCAGACGTCCGAAGTGGTGTCGTCGCCTATCACCACATCGCGCAGCATGCGCC
>JBMFWV010000124.1:0-7684 GCA_049964915.1 Rhizomicrobium sp. | reverse complement strand
TTCCGCTCTGGATGACCACAGCGCCGGCACGCGGGCTCTTGATCGCCTCACCGAAGCCCGCCACGACGGCGAGCGGCCGATCAAGGGACTGAACTTCTTCTCGCGCTCCGAACAAGCACTCTTGCGCGCCCTCATGCGGCCCGAGTTCAACATCCGCGGCGTACGCCGCTGCGATCTCAAAGCCTGCGTGCCCAACATGAGCCCCGCCGCCCTCTCGCGCCAGCTCAAACGCCTGCGCCTGCTCGGCCTCATCAAACGTGTCGCAGGAACTTACCACTACTATCTCACCCGCCTCGGCCGTGCCGCCATCGCCGCTGCCTGCTCCATCACACAAATGCAGATCGTCCCCGCATTGGCTGCCGCAAAATGAGAAAATCTTCGCCATTCCTGTCATCTTTGAAGTGATAAGGGACTAATTGAGCGTGACGACCTGAGCCCCAATGGGGTTCGCGGTTGTGGCTGGGCGTTCTCGACTGACGCTTCGCCGTCAAGACTGTAGCGGGTTTTCGGGCCAGTTGTGTTTGGGATAGCGCCCGCGCATATCGCGCCGCACCTCTGCCCACGCTCCCGTCCAGAAGCCTGCAATATCGGCAGTGAGCGCAATCGGTCGGCCCGCGGGTGACAGAAGTGCGAGGCGAAGCGGCACCCGGCCTCCGGCAAGCTTGGGTGTTTCGGCCAAGCCATAGAAGTGCTGGGCGCGTGCAGACGCCACCGGAACAGGCTCCGTGTAATCAATGGCGGCGCGCCCGTGCGGAAGTGTCAAGTGGGTCGGTAACTCTTGGTCGAGCCGCGCACGCAGCGACCAATCGAGGCGTGCAGTGAGAGCGAGACTGAGATCAAGGGTTGCCAGATCGGCGAGCCGCGTACGCCCATGCAGATGCGGCCCCAGCCACTCCTCCAGATTGGCGATCAAACTCTCGTCATCGCTTGCCGGCCAGACGTCGGCTTCCAGCCCGTGCATCAGCGAAAGGCGCGCCTGCAAATTGCGCGCGCCGTCCGTCCAGGGCAGACGGGATGGCTCCTTGCGCACCGCGTCCAAGAGGATGGTGACCGCATCTGCTGCATCAGGCGGCATTGCACGCTCTTCCAGCACCAGTGCGCCGAGGCATTTACGACGCTGGGCCACAACGCTGCCGCTGAGCGGATCAAGGCGCGTGTCCACGGTCTCATTGATCCGTGCGGCAAGGGTTGCCGGCAGCGCTGCGACATCGAGAGGCGCAGCCATGCAAATGCGTGGCGAGGTTTTCATTTCTAGTGCCGCGACCGCAAGAAGCTCCGCTCGGGCGAGTGGGTCGCTCACTGCGACCCTGGCTCCGCCTCCACCGGAGAGACGAAAACTGCCCGGTTCGCTGCGGCGTTGCGCCAGACGGTCGGGATAGGCTGCGGCGATGAGCGGAGCGGGATCGCCATTCGCGATCTGCGTGCGCGTGATGCCAAGACGTCGGCGATAATGTTCGGCGGTCTGGCGGATGATGCGGATCGCGTTGCGATCCACGCTGGGAGCTGAAGCCGGAGCTTCGATCGCGTCCAGCCGCATCATGACGTCGGAAGGCGTTTCAGATCCTTTGCCAAAGGGATCTGTTCCTTCCAGGAGGGCGGCAAGATCGCAGGCGCGTGCAGCCAATGCGGGGTTTCCGGCTGTCAGCATCATGGCACTGAGGCGCGGATGGGCACCCAGTCTGCTCATGCGCGTTCCGAAGCCTGTCAGCTTGCCTGTCTCGTCCATGGCGCCAAGCTCGGTGAGCAGGGCGCGGGCGGTCGCAAGAGCGCCTTCCGGTGGTCGATCAAGAAAGGGCAGCTTGTCAGGGGGCGTGCCCCAGACGGCGCAATCGAGCACCAGTCCGGAAAGTTCGGCATCCAGAATTTCCGGGCGGTCATGGGGGCGTAATCCCCGTTGCGCGGCTTCGCTCCATAGCCGGATGGCAATGCCGGGCGCTTCGCGGCCGGCGCGACCGGCACGCTGATCAGCCCCTGCACGGCTGACGCGCTCAGTTGCCAGTCGGGTCAGACCCTTTGCCGGGTCGAAACGCGGTGCGCGGCGCAATCCGCCATCGATAACGATCCGTACGCCCGGCACGGTGAGCGAGGTTTCGGCGATCGCGGTGGCCAGCACCACGCGCCGGCGCGCGTCAGGGCGCAGCGCCAGGTCCTGAGCGGCTGCGGGCAGATCACCGTGCAGCGGCAAAATGCGCGCATCAATTCCTTCAAGAGCCGCCGCAGTACGGCGGATTTCTGCCATGCCAGGCAGGAAGGCGAGAATGTCACCTGGCGCCTCGGCGAGCCCCGCGCGCACGGCCCGGGCCATGATCTCAGGAAGATCGCGGGGGTTTTGAAAATCGCGCGCGGCGTGACGCAGCTCCACAGGATGGATCCGTCCTTGGCTCTCGATGACAGGGGCACGCATCAACGCCGACAGGCGGGTGACATCAACGGTCGCCGACATTGCGAGCAGCCTCAGATCCGGCCGCAGCACGGCCTGGGCATCGAGGCAGAAGGCGAGCGCGAGGTCAGCTTCCAGCGAACGCTCATGGACTTCATCGAGGATGACGGCGGAGATGCCTTCCAGTCCCGGGTCGACGAGGAGGCGGCGAACAAAGAGACCGGCGGTTACGACCTCGATGCGGGTCCCCGCGCAGACGGCGCTTTCGAGGCGTGTACGAAAGCCGATCGTCTCGCCCACCGTCTCGCCGATCAGGCTTGCCATGCGGCTGGCTGCGGCCCGCGCCGCCAGGCGGCGCGGTTCGAGCATCAGGATGCGGCCCTGGTCCATGGGCGCAGATTCGATCAGCGCGAGAGGGACGCAGGTGGTCTTGCCCGCGCCAGGCGGGGCGACGAGCACGGCATTGGTTTGTTCGCCAAGCGCCGAAAGCAGGCGCGGCAGACATTCGCCAACAGGAAGGTCAGGTCGTGTGAATTTGAGTGGTGGCATGATCGGGTTAGCGGGGAAAGGCGAAAGGCTTCGAACTCACACCGCTCATACCATGGAAAATCAAACTGGTTCAGTTTCTGACGACCGTAGCGTCTATGTCTTTCGCGTCTGAGTGCATGTCTGTGTATGGGTGGGCCGAAGACGCCACGGTACAGCGAGGGCCATTCGGGGACAGGTTGATCGGAGGCGTTGGCGTGCAAGCTCCGGCGTTTAGGCTCTGATAGGGCCGCGTCGCAGCTAGGGTTTTGCCGGTACGCGTGGGTCCTGTACCATTCGTCTCGAGGGGGGCTTTTTGGGCAATCCTGGTAGCCCCTCGTGGGCCGAAGTGCGATCTGCGGATCTCTTGAGTGTGAAAGACGGGCACAGAAAGGCGGCAATCCGGCCAATCCTGTGACACCGCCAGGGTGCCTCAGGGAGATCACAGCTCAGAATATGATTGGGCACCTTTCAGCAAACGGTGCGCACCGTTTTTGTGCACCTCGTATCAGAAGAAGCAAAGAGCTTCTATCTCCGCGATGGCGTCCATGGGGCGCCTCTCGAGGCCATGACGCGCATGACTACGGTCGAAGAAGTCCCAGGCATTCTCGGACTGGATTAGAAGCCGGGATAGAGCGGGCGCTGGTCGGATCCGGACCTGCCACACTGGAGTCAAAGCGTACATCAGAATCGCAGATTGCTTTAAGCCTTTGCCGATACCGCGTTCTGTACGAACACTCCAAGACGTCATTGACACCGACCATTCTCCTTACTAAAGTGCATTTCGTAAGGAGGCATTCATGTCGAATGCAACGATGACGAGTAAAGGCCAGACCACCATTCCAAAGGACATACGGGAAGCATTGGGATTGAAAGCGCATGATCAGCTGCATTTTACATTGTTACCCGACGGCACAGTGATCATGCGGGCAAAGAAACGAAGCCTGGGTGATCTGTACGGCGCGCTGCATAAGCCTGGACGAAAGTCACTCTCCGTCGCCGCTATGAAGCGCTGATATGCACGGTCTGGACACCAATGTATTGGTGAGGTTTCTCCTGAAGGATGATGACCGCCAAGCCAAGCGCGCAAAGGCCGAAATTGACCGAGCACAGAAGATGGGCGAGCCTTTGTTGGTGAGCCTGCTGACAATGCTGGAGACCGAATGGGTGTTGCGGTCACGCGCAGGCTTGGCAAAGGCCGAGATCATCCGTGTCTTTAAGCAGCTCCTGGAGACGCGCGAGCTGAAGTTCGATGACGAGGGAGCCCTGGAATGGGCGCTACTTGTCTACGAGGAAGGCAAGGCGGACTTTGCCGAGTGCCTGATGATGACTCACTATCGCGGGCTCGGTTGTTCCACAATGCTGACCTTTGACGCTGCGGCCGGCAAGTTACCCGGATGCCTGCTCCTCATGGCCTAACTTTAGAAAGTCACGGCCCGGCGTGCGGATCGTTTGCACCTTTCGTTTGTGACCGCTTGTCTGGGAATGGGTGGGCCGGGGACACCGACACACCGTGCCGGCCACTCGACGATGAGATGACCTAGCTTGCCGAATTCAGCCGGGAAATCGGCAAATTTAGGCAGGCCCACGATGGGCGATACCGTTTCACTGTAGTTCACATGCAGTGCCGGTTTGTGGTTGAGGCTCGGAATTGTTGCCGAGAAGACATCGATCAGCCCGAAAATTTGGTGGTTCGTCATGATGTGGTCACCGCACAGTTTGCAGTATTCGCGTTCGATCATGGTGGTTTTGGCAAAGGTGGCGATATTGCTCGCGCCTTTGGTGACCGTGACGGATTCGGGCTTTCAGAGGGTGAAGGCATTGACCGGTCCACCGCACCAGGAACAGCAGGAGCGGCGGTGGAAAATGCCCATGCCGTTTGGCTTGCCACGGACTTTGATTCAACGGCGTCACAGAAACAGGCTCCTTTGTGACTCGTCATTTTGAGATATCTCCTCAGACTGTTGCATGATCGAGCCGCATGGAGCGGCGTCCAGCAGGCGTGCGGTCAGCTCCGGTTGGTACCAGAATCAGTGTCGGGGTGTGGAGCAGACACGGTGTTGGTTTGTTTCTTAAAGGTGGTCCAAGGGCCGGAGAAATCGGGACAACACCCGCACTGTGGAATGACCTGCGCGTTCGACATCCTGTCGGGATGATTGGCAGGTGTTTTGTCGAGGTGGCGCAGGGGGCGGGTACGCATCGTCCGGCCAGACCGGGAGGTTATTCGGGGGAGGGCTGCGCACGGCGATCTCCCGCGCCAGCGTGGTCTTGCCGACCTGGGGCGGCCCAAGTAGCGCTACCCCCGGATCGTGATCGAGTAGGTAGGCAAGTCGCGTGTTGAGGCGACGTTCAGTCCCCCTGTAATCAACGTCAAACCCTCAAAGGACCGGCCGCAGAGGCGTGGCGATGCAACGTGAGTGGTAGGGCAGGCTGTGACAGCATTGCTGGATGGTACCTGCAGCTCAGTGATCAGGATCAATACTTCCGGAATTCTTTACCCTTATGGTGCGTTTCGCGGCGACGAACCGGAACTGAATATGAGCGATACCACCAGACGGCCGCGTCTTTTGCCTTGGTACATTGGCTTGGTCGTGATCGCTGCCGCTGTCATCTATGTCGGCATGCAGATGTTCGCAGGCGCTTGTCCTGCTCCGACATTTCTCGAACTCGGTGTTCTGATCGTTATCCCGGCCGTCTATCTGGTCCTGATGTACCTGACGCTTACAAGTCAAGCCTGACCAGCTGGCTTCATCGCACGACTCTTTCTCATGGAAATGATGTCGTAGTCGACGGCAAAACCATCAAAGCGCACTTGGAAGCTTTGGTCGCTGAATGTTGGGCCCGGGCCAGGCGTCGAAGGAGATTGAGGCCTTCGGTCCAGTACGACCACTCGTGAACATCGTTGGAGACGCGGTCGACAATGCAGTCGTGAACGATTGTCTGATCGACCAGATCAGCGATTCAGGCGCGCCACGTACGAGCGTTCCGGTGCTGCTGTTTTCCCGTAGCGGCGGTCTTCACATTCAGGACCTGTCGTCAGCCCAGCTGCGTGCTGCGGCCCAATTGCGCGCGCTCACGCGCATCAGTATGGCCGATGCATTGCAGTCTGCTGCAGCCCTCAGCGGGAGCAAAAAATCGTTGTCGGCAACGACCGGCGCAGACCTGCCATCCCAGGTCTGCGCATTCTGCAAATCGCAAACTATGTTGCGTAAGGCTCGTCTGTATGGATCAGTTCATAAGCGGTTCCGAGGCGCTACTGCTTACGAGGGTCCTATTGGGTTTAGACTGCCCGCCGACTTGGTACCGATCCTCACAAAGTCATCCGTCTGTCAGGAAATCATGCCGTCCACTGTTCCGACATGATGACGCCCGCCTTGGCACACTCTGCCGGCATCGCCCCGGTCAAGGAAGGAAGGGGCCCAGACCGGAAGCCTTGGAGGCCAGCAGCAGGACTGTCGGGCGGGCGTCATCATCAGCTTACCCCGGACCGCCTAGCCGCGTGACTGCGCCTGTCCCATGACCTTCTTCGGCGGAAAGGCGGCAAAGGTCCGCAGGTGATGACGGATGCCCGCCTGGAAGGCATCCAGATAGGCGAGTTTGCGTGTCATGTAATTGTGCTGTTCCTTGGGATCGAGATAGAGGTTGAACAGCTTGGCATAGGCGTAGCGTTCAAGGACGCCAGTGAAGCCACCGGGACCAAAGGCATCTGTCGCATCGTCGCTGGTTGCCGACAGCACCATTTTGTATTCGCCGCAGCGTAAGGCGGAGAATGTTTCGGTCAGCCAGTAGTAGTGGAACTTGCGGTTGGAAAGGCCGTCGGGTGCGAGCAGGAACGAGCTCTGATCGACACCATCGATATAGCGATCCGTGGGAAGCCCGTCCTCCACGCCGGCGATCGCCAGCAGGGTTGGCAGAATATCGTTGAAATCGAAAATGCCGTCGCTCTGCCGACCGGCGGCGATGGTGCCGGGCCAGTAGACGATACCCGGTACCCGGACGCCACCTTCCCAGGTTGAGCCCTTGGCGCAGCGAAAGGGCGTAAAGGCCGAGTCCGGCCAGGTTTCCATATGCGGACCATTGTCGGACGAAATGAAAATCAGAGTGTCTTCGAGCTGACCTGTTTCGCGCAAGACCGCGACGAGGCGGGCCAGCACATCGTCGAGTTCAAGCAATGTATCCTTGTAGGGATGACGTGCCGGCGATTTGCCGAGAAACTTCTCGTGAGGATAATTGTCGAAATGGGCGCCCCGGGTGTTGTGATAGAGGAACCAGGGTTGGTCCGCCTTCGCCATACCGCGAATGAACTCTGAGGAATAGGCACACCACTTGTCATCGAGAAGCGAGAGGACAGGAATTGTAACTTCTTCCACGTTCTGGGTCTTGCCGCCTTTCTTGGCGTGCACAAAGCAGCGGTTGAAGGGCATGTTCTTGACCCATTGCGTGCGCGCTTCGGAATAAACGATTTCCGGAAAGAAATAGGCATCGCGCCATTCGCTGTACATGTCGGAGACCGAGAGGAAGCCATAAAAATCGTCAAAGCCGACATTTTGGGGCTGCGATGCCTCGTTTTCGCCGACATGCCATTTGCCAACGGCCTGGGTGACGTAGCCAGCCGCCGAGAGCAGTTCCGCCACGGTGATTTCGCCCTGCAATCCGCCGGCTTCGCCATACATGGGCGGACGGTGGAGCCCATGCCGATTGGGCACACGGCCCGTCAAAAGCGTGGCGCGCGACGGCGAACAGCTCGGCTCGGAATAGCAGGAGGTGAGCTTCAGTCCC
>JBMFWV010000123.1:0-7752 GCA_049964915.1 Rhizomicrobium sp. | reverse complement strand
CTCGTGGACGGGGACGCTGGACATCTTCACTCCTGATCTCACCGACCTGCTGATGCACCAGCCACTTTGGCAGCGGCGTGCGGCCAAGCGCTGACTTTCGAAATTGCATCTTCATGTGTCTCAACATAGCGGTGATAAAAGCTCTTAAGGTCACGGTAAAAGTCATCCTCGTAGGAACGCAGCAGGCCTTCTCCGTTGCGTGATATGACTTTTAGTATGCCCAGCAATGTATGGCGTGGGAGATCCGGAAGGTCTTGCGAGAAAAGTGCATGCTGCCAGCCGTCCGAGAGTTGCCGACCGTAGACGCGTTTGATGTTGGGATAAAACATTCCCGGCTCTTCGCTATTACGCCACTTTGCGATCTCGTCGTAGGGCAGCGCAAGACGCCATTGTGAGGGATCTGACCAATCAGTCTTGATGTTACGTAGATTCGGATAGAAGCGCAGCGTGCCCTGTGCCCCGCAGTCTACGTGGAACTGACTATGTAAAATCCAGGCATGGGCGATAACCAGGAACAGGAAGTATGCCCCGTTCATGACGTGTGCGAGCATGTCAAGCCGGTAAGGCGGGTAATTGTTGAAGTACTTGTAGTTTTCGAGGTAGGTTTGGATCATAGGATAAGACGGCACAAACGCCTTGGCGTAGCGCGCGACGTGGTAATAGTGTTCGCAAAATGGTTGCTCGAGCGTATGAAGCTCGGTGCGAGTGACGGGCAGGTTCAACTGAGCCAGATCGGATTTGAGTCCGATCAGTGCTCCATCCTCATAGAAGAAGAACTGATTGGTGTCGGCCCAAGGAACCCAGATCCTCTTGCGAAGAGTGGGCTTTGGCATCGGAACGCCAAAAGCCGAATAGGGTACGTTTCCGCAATAGCGTTCGAAATTTGCAATTTTGTCCCGCAAAAAGTTGACATTCGGGATGAAGTCCGTCCGGGACTTCAGGACGACCGTGTCGCTCTCCTTGATTAGCGAGAGCGCCGAATTGAGATTTTGGATCTGATAGCGAAGCGTTTTCTGGGGTGGCGTACCATCAACAACGGGCTGTGGAACGCGCGTGATTTGAACATCCGGCATCTGCTCCACAGGAGCAACAAGTGGATCAAGTTCGGCGCTGTCCCATGTGACATAGTGGATGTCGCGCAGGTGGCCTTCCTGTCGTAGTTGCCGTAGTGGTGCAAAACTTTGCTCCACGAGCGTCGGCGCTTTCGAAAATCCCAGAACAATAGCGTCGGCGACTTGTGACACGGATCACTGCTCCGCGTTGGAGTTCATTAGCAATTTGCGCCGAGACCTCAGTCATCACGGCAGCGAGGGCATGCTCCACATTTAATGTTGGCTTGGTTAATATAATGTTACGCCAAATAATGATGTTTGGGCGCAGTTATGTCGAAGTGCGCCTACGGAGCCGTTACTTTGAGGCAATAAATTTAGGGGGCCGGCTGGGACTTGCGGCAGAGGATACCGCCGCCGCAAATCCCTTGGGATCAATTTCCGGCGCCAGGCGTCGCCTGCGTTCGCGCTCCAGGTGGAAGCGCTTCGCTATCTCCGCGAGCCCTCACTTCTGCATACGGTCAATACGTAACCCGCGAACAAGAGACCGAAAAATTTCCACAGACCGCGACGGCGGATGGATGCCCGCTAGTGGAATGGATCGACTGCTTCCCCCAAATTGGGCTAGCGTCAGCAGCTATCTCGGTTCTCTGGCTCATATCCACATTCGCTGGAGGACTTCACCCTCAAGTAGCTCTGTATTCGGCGGCATCATCGTCGTGTAATGCCCTATCTCACTGACGACGATGGCCACATCCGTCATGGCGGCCTATCTGGTGAGTTCATTATTCCCAAGCTCCCGCTCCGCCTTCAGCCAATCTAAGGCCGCGTGGCCCTCGCGGCGGCCCTCCCGCTCATAGATCTTATACGCACGCTTGGCGATCTGCGTTGTCGAACCGTCAGGAACCGAAGCCAATAGGGGGACCGCGGTCGGATCGAACACCCGATACGCAAACAGCTTCACGCGATCGTTCACAAGAAACCATGCCAGAGCATAGCCCCAGACAACCAACGCCCTACCCCAGCCGAACGGCGTCATGAATACGCCATAGACGGCGATAAAAGTCACGAACAGCAGCGTGGTGCGGATCGGATCTCCGCGAAGGAGCGCGACTGTGATGATCACCTCCACGAGCCCCACTGCGAGAATGATCAGATAATCGCCGATCTTCAGCACGGCCCGTTGGAAATGGCTGACCGTGTGCGGCTCCTGCGCCAGCTCGGCGGTCTTGCCGAAATAGGTAGCACGCCGGTGGCATAGACCAATGCGCCGGCCTCACCCTGCCGGACGATCGACCCCGAAAACATGGCGTCCCCGGATTTGCCAGAGGCCAGCAGAGATTCCCCCGTGAGCACGGACTGATCTACCTCGATCGGATCACCGTCCAGCAGCCGCGCGTCGGCCGGCACAATATCGCCCAGGCGCAAGCGGATAACATCGCCCGGCACCAGATCCTTCGCCGGCGGATTGACCCACTTTCCGTCGCGTATCATGCGGGCCCTGATAGCCAGTGTGGCCTTCAGCGCCGCGATGGCATTGCCGGCCTGATGCTCTTCCCAGAAGCCAACCGCGGCATTGGCCAGCATAAGCCAAAGGATGATCCCGAAATCAGGCCAGTGCTGGACGACCGCCGACAGCACCACCGCAGCTTCAATCATCCACGGAATGGACTCCCAGAAATAGGAGAGGAATTTTAGGACTCGTTCGTCCTCTTCTCTTTAATTTCGTTGGACCCGTATTCGGTCAACCGCCTTTCCGCTTCGGCGTGCAAAAGGCCGTTTGGGGACGAGCCCAATTTTCTCTCCACCTCCATCAGAGGCAGAGATTTCAAATCGTCAGAGGCATCGGAGGCCGATCCTTGCTCAACCCGAGGCGCCTTAGGCGATTCGGTCGAGGGTGTCATAGCGAGCACGCCTTCTGTGGTTGCTATGCCCTGATTTTCGTGGGCGCAGGGTACCCAGTATTATGCGTACATTCTTTTCGTCGCGTCAGGATATTCGCGATAGAGGCCGAGATACTGCCACCAGGCTCGGCGTCCGTGGCATCTCGCGACGCAGACCTTCTCCGACTCACGTCGTCAGCGGCCGATACGGGTACCGCTCAGCGATCCCAATATTCCGAACACCTGCAGTAGCCACAAGACGACCGCTATAACGACGACGATGTTCAGGACATTCTTTATCTTCCGGTCCATCGGTATGTAGGTATTGACGAACCAGAGCAACACACCTACTGCGATGAGAACAATGACCAAATTGATGATCGGCATAAATGCCTCCTGTCAGACCCTCGCGCTTCGAGGAAAATCGCCCCTATCGACTCGACCAAGGCCGCGCACTTTCCAAAGACGTCTGCCGTGAGCGCGAACGGCCAGGCCGTGAGGACGGCCGCAAGCTTGCGCGCCCGTCCGATCCCGGCTTACCGCTTGATGCGCGAGATCTTGGTGCCTTCGATGCTGAGGCTGAGCATCAGACCCTGCTGATTAAAGATGAAGGCGGAGGCATCGTCTTTCAGCGTGGACGTGGATAGGTTCTTGGCCGCACCTTCGTCCACAACGACCACCGTCGGCCCGACGCCGATTTCCCAGCCATCGGACTTGTTGAGATAGCGAATGGCCTTGTTACTCATCAGAAACACGGCATATCCGAAAGATTGCGCACCGGCCTGAAACCCCCATGAACCGGAAACGGAGTTGTAATACTTGTCGACATGGCCGCCCTCCAGAAGGACACCTTCGCCATAGGCCCCGCCGAATACGAGGCCGGCCTTGATGATGTTCGGGAACACCAGGATTGCTTTTGCACGATGCGACAGCTGCTCGGCGAATGGGTGAGTGCTGTAGAGTTTCTGCAGCGACTGATTTGCCTCAGTGTTGAGTTCCGCAACCGAGGCCGCATTCGCGACCGGGGCCGTGGCGATCGAAACCGGAAGAGCGGCTGTGACTGCAAGCACAAGCGCCACGACCATCTTTCGCATGTTTGTCATTTCTGTAGTCCTTTCAAATTGGAATAAGCGTTGTTGCGCGCACCGGAATTTCTCCGGTTCACGTAGACATGGTTCAGTTCACGATCGCCCATGTGCCATCCGGCTGACGGCAGGCTCTGCCATTCGCCAGATGACGTTCGCGTCCGACATAGGCCGTCTGGCTGTAGGTCGCGCAGCGGAAACCGTCCGGGTCGTTGTAGTAGCGGCCGACGCGAAATGTGCCACGATGGTTGTTACTGGGGTTGCGCCAATGATAGTTTCTATTGGGGCGGCCGGCATTGAAGCCGGTGTAATAGGTCTTGTAGGCATAACTACGGTCTTCGCAGTTAAGATTGCTCGTGAGCGCGGCCCCAACCGCGCCGCCGACCACCACGCCAGCAACTGTGGCACCCGTGCGCCCGTGGCTGGCAGTATGGCCGATCAGTCCGCCGATTAGCGCGCCAACGAGCACACCTGCGGGATCGGGTGCATTTCTGCACTCCCGATAATAGATGTCGTCGTTGTAGCTGTAGGTGCGGTGATAACGTCGGTTCCAGCTTTGATCGCGGTCGTCCCGGTAAATCACTGTCGAGATAATCCCGGTCGCAATGGCCGCGAGCAAAAAATCATTGTTGTCGTCGCGGACCCAACGATAGCCGCGCGGCGGGCGGTTCAAACCGTGCTGCCGCCAATCATTGACATAGTAGCGATCCTGCCGGTACTGATCCGGAAGCCGGTCGCCGCGCGACCAGCGAGGTGTGCCTTTGCGTGTCGCGCGATTGTGGCCACGATCCCGAACATTGCTGGTGTCGTTGGGGATCTGCCGCCGGTTGTTCCGGTCAGCCCGGTCGCGGCGATCCTGCCGGCTGTTGCTTTGCCAGTCGCGATTGTCGTTCTGACTGATCTGAAGGTGCGGGCTCGGCTGTGCGATGACCACGGTGCCGCTCAGCATCGACAGCGACAGTGCCGTCGCTAGAATTGTTTTCATTGGGTTTCTCCTTGCTGGCGCCGACGCAAATTCGCCACGCTATGCATGATTGAGCTTCGTTTGCACGGCTCGAATGCAACAAGCAGACAGGCAAATTCTATATTTCCGCCCTGCCTGTTCGATTGATTCCGATCAAGAGAACGAGAGAATGGCCCCGGAGCCCGTGACGAACACTTGCGGCAGAGGTCATATACCGGTGCTCGTGCCTAACTATGTTGAACGCTTCTGCACGCGCTGTCTGAGCAATATCGCACACCGCCGGTTGCGAGCCTGGAGCAATGTTTTGGAAGGGGAAAGCCGGACGCGGCGTCCGTGCGGGCGACCCCGCGTCAATGGAAATTTCAATGCCTTGCAGCTGAGCTAGCATGCTCTGCTACCTATCCTTTGCGGCAACATGATCTATACTACACTGCAGACTGCCAAGTCAGGGACGGAACTTCGTGCCCAAGCAAAGCCGCCATACCTTCGATCCCTAGTCCTTCCTTGCCAGGATCGGTGAGGGCCGCAGCGTCGTTCAATGCGGCAAGGGCCAAGTCGTCTTCTCGCAAGGCGACCCCGCAGATGCCGTCTTCTACATCCAGAATGGTAAGGTGAAGCTCACGGTCGTTTCCGAACAGGGCAGGGAAGCCGTCGTCGCGATCTTAGGAACCGGAGATTTCTTCGGCGAAGGTTGTCTGGCGGGACAGATATTACGCATGGCGACGGTCACGGCCATGGCGGACGCCGCTATCATGCGCATCGAAAAGGCGGCAATTTTATGCGTTCTCCATGGTGAACCTGCATTTTCCCAACTCTTCATTGCTCATCTCCTGAGCCGTACCATCCGCATCGAGGCCGATCTGGTGGACCAGCTGTTCAATTCGAGTGAGAAGCGTCTCGCCCGCCTGTTGCTGATGATGGCAAATTACGGTAGCGAAGGCCCGCCCCAACCAATGATCGCGAAGGTCAGTCAGGAAATGCTGGCGGAAATGATCGGCACGACCCGGTCGCGCGTGAGCTTCTTCATGAACAAATTTCGTAGATTGGGTTTCATCAGCTATAATGGCCACATCGAAGTACATCGCTCGCTGCTGAACGTCGTCCTGTACGACCAGCCTGGAATCGGCTCTTAAGCACTCCGACGAAGGCAAAATCAGCAACTCCTTGGTACCGGGTGAGCAATCTTGTACAGCACCGCTGTACCCCCAGGAGGCAAACTGTAGTGTGTCAGCTGGGACGACGCAAATGACCTGGCGCTGGGTGCGCTGGTTAAAATCGGAGTATCCGCCGTTCTCTGAAGTACGAAGGCGGCGTTACCGGTCACGCTGGAGGTGAGCCAAATGCGCAATGAGATTCTGAATGATATGGCCTGGGGCCAATCGTCGATCTCCTCGCCTGAATCCCCTTCAATGCCGACGATCGAGGACTATGAGCGAAAATTGCGCCTTAGCCAGCGCAGCGAGGATAGGCTGCGCACAACCCTCGCCGCTGAGAGAACGAGACTTCGGAAACAGAGCGCAATACTCGAACGGCAGGAGCTTCTGCACCGGGAGAGTTGTCATAGACTCCTGAACGGCCTGCAATTGGCCTCTTGCCTGCTCTCGTTGGAGAGCCGGGCAGCCGCACACGTTGAAACTACAACGCAGCTCGCGTCCGCATCCCGGCGCATCGGCATGATCGCGCACATTCATAGACACCTCAATGGCCTCGAGCGTGAGCGGACGACCATGATTTCGCTGAGGGAATTTCTCGCTGAGCTTTGTAGGGACTTTTCCGCGGTCCTGTCTGCGGATTGTGTGAGGACCCGTTCGGTCGTGATCGAGGGCATCGATATCGACTTGCCGATGATGGTCGCCAGCTCTCTCGGAATGATCACAAGCGAGCTGATCACGAATGCGGTCAAGCATGGTCAAGGCCGCATTACCGTTGAGCTTTCGCGCGCTTCCGATGTGGGCTACACGCTCTCGGTCTCCGATGACGTCTCGATGCCGATGAAGGAGCGCGATGATACTGGCGGAAGCGGATTGGGAATGATCATCATCGAGTCTCTTGCCAGGCAAATCGGGGCCAAGGTGTCAGTTAACAGGGGCGCCGGAAATTGGATCAGGGGAGCCTCTGTTTCGTTCATCCGACCCAAGTCGAAGCATAAAATTGCATCTTGGTCCGCCAATGAATATGGCGGCGACATGGTGACACGCTTCGGGTTTGTCACTGCTTTGTGACGCTGTCTTGAACCAATATTGTCCGACGACATTCGACGGATTCGTCAGTATCATTGCTTCTACGATCAGATTTTTGACCCGTGGATTCTATCAGTCGTCGTTCACGCAATAATTTTACCAACAACTGTGGAGGACAACATGAGGGCATTATCACAGGCTTTTTGTGGAGGCACGGGGATCATATCGCTGCCGGGCTGTGTAGGCGGCTACAGGGCGGGAGATCGTTATTTTTACTTCCTGGACCGGAACCACAATTGCCTACGCGACGACAGTCGGCATTTCCACCGCGACCGCTTCCCGGGGAGCAGTCCGATGCGCACTGCTGAAGGTTCCACGTTCGACGGTGTATTATGCGCCGAAAGCTATCGGCGATGAGAATCTGGCGCTGATGCGGCGGATCGATGAGATCTATACGAAGTGGCCATTTTACGGGGCGCGCAAGATGGTGGCGGAACTGCGGGGCGAAGGGTATGCGGTGAACCGCAAGCGTGTGCGCCGTCTGATGCGGCTGATGGGGATCGCGGCGATCTATCAGGAACCAAACACCAG
>JBMFWV010000122.1:0-7975 GCA_049964915.1 Rhizomicrobium sp. | reverse complement strand
GGCTCTCCCTCAAATGAATCTCCCAACCCTACCTGAATCGCTCGCCAATACCGCCGCGGCTTTCTGACTCAGTAGAATTAATAGCCAGTACGCATGGATTTGGCTGGCGCTCAGGCAAGACTGCGCGGCGTGGCCAGCTCAAGCAGGCGGATAACAAAAGAAGTGGCGTCATGACGGGTCAGCTGCGTGCCCTGACCGGGATTTTGCTTTCCATTCTGCTCTTCGTGATGGGCGCAGGGCTGATGACGACGCTGATACCGGTGCGCGGCCATCTCGCCGGGTTCGGCGATGTGGCCATCGGCGTCATCGGCTCGGCCTATTATGCCGGATTTGTCCTCGGCTGTTTCGGTGGCCCGCGGCTGCTGACGCGCGTCGGCCACATCCGCAGCTTCGCCATTGCTGGCGGGGCTGCGGCCGCAACCATCCTTTTGCAGTCGATCGACGTCGGTCAGCTGGTCTGGATCTTTGCCCGTTTCGTCTTCGGACTGTCCTCGGCCGGCATCTACATGGTGACCGAAAGCTGGCTCAATGACCGGGCGAGCAATGACACCCGCGGTCGCATCCTCGCCATCTATCTTACCGTCAACTATGGCGGCATCGTCATCGGCCAGTGGTTTTACACCGTCGCCCCACCACTCAGCTTCGTGCTCTTCAATATCGCGGCGATCTTTTGCGCCCTCTGTGTGGTGCCGGTGGGCACCACAAAGCTGGCTCAGCCGGTGCCGAGCGGGGTGCCAGCGATCCGGCCATGGCGCCTGTTCCGCATTGCGCCAGTAGGGGTCGCCGGCTGCATCGCAGTGGGTGCGGCCAATGGCGCGGTGTGGACCCTGGCCCCTGTCTACGCCAACGTCCATGGCTTGCATGGGGTGATGCTTGCGGCCTTCATGAGTGCCTTCACCGCAGCGGGCGCCTTAAGCCAGGCGCCGGTGGGACGGCTGTCCGATCACATGGATCGACGGTGGACCATATTGGTGATGTCTCTTCTCGCAGGGTTGTCGGCGGCGGCGCTGGCCCTCTGGGGCGGCGGGGCGCCTCTTGTCGCGATCGCCCTCTTTGCCCTCTTCGGTGCCGCGGCGCTGCCGATTTACGGTCTTTCAGTGGCCCACACCAATGACCGTATTCCGCGGGAAGACTTTGTCTCGGCCTCGGCGACGCTGCTCCTGGTCAATGCCTTGGCTTCGGTGGTGGGCCCGGTGTTGGCGGCCGAGATCACCACGCACACCTCGCTGGCGGCGCTGTTCTGGTTCGTTGCCGCCATTCACGGCCTGCATGTCGCATTCGTGATTTGGCGGGTTCAACGGGCCGAGCGGCCGCCCGAAGTCTTCCGCGAGCGCTATGCCCCAGTGCTGCCCCAGGCCACACCCACGGCCCTCGAACTGGATCCGCGCGGGCCGCAGGGCCCGGCCTAGGCTCTAGTCGCGCCGGCCAAAGGCCTGCTCAAGGCGCTGTATATGGCGATGGACGTCCGGCTGGGGAACGGGCCCGGCGAGAAGCGCCTCCTCGAAACGGGCAATCCGGCAATAAAGGCTTTCGCTACGATGCAGGAGGCCCCGCAAGGTCGTGGGCAAGAGCTCAAGGTTTTCCGCGCGGCCACCAAGACAGATCTCCTTGGAGCCGAGGCGGTAGCGTTCGCTGGCGGCGTCATTTGGTCCCATATCGCCATCACGCACCGCTCGCTGCACAAGCAGCCAGCTTGCCGCCTGCATCAGCCTGGTGGTCACGCGCATGCTTTCGCCCGCATAGAGCAGGGCCGCCTTGCGTGGCAGGTCACGGGATTCGCTGCGGCCGGGACCATCAAGATAGCGTGCCGTTTCTTCCACAAGGGCCATGCCCTCATCGAAGGTGCGCTCGAAGAGCTCGGACTGGATGAAGCTCTGCAGCGTCACGCCCTGGGCGATGTCGTCATTGGGGGCGTCCGGCGCCATAGCCTGAACTCTTTCTCAATGTTGGGCATGAGGGGCGCAAAGGCGCTGACAGCCCGAGTGCCGCTTTTCGCCGCTGGCGGTTCGGCGGTGTGACAAGGACACGCCTCGGCGTCGCCGTCGTCAATCTTGGTATCAGAACTAAATGTGATCTTGGTTAACGCGCTTTAAATGCAGCGCTGGCGGCCGCGCGCGTGGCCTTGCGCGCCACGATGGCCTCGCGGCAGCGGGCGATCTCGGCCTCGAGTCGTTCGATGCGCGCGCCAAGCTCATGCTCGGACAGTCGCGACAGATCTTCGCCCAGTATGATTTCCCGCGGTTGCGGTCGGGGCTGAAACTCGTCCGGATCGATCGCCATGTTTTCGCTCTTTGCTCGGGGCCTGCTAGTTTCCCTTCGGAAGCCATCGCAAGGCAAGTCTTAGAGGTCAAACATGAGCCAGAGCATGCGTGCAATTGCCGTCGAGCAGCCCGGACGGGAGTACCGGCTGGTGCTGACAACACTGGAGCGCCCACGGCCAGGGCCAGGTGAGGTGCTGGTCAAGGTGGCCGCCGCCGGGGTCAATCGGGCCGACATTGCCCAGGCCCTGGGTGGCTATCCGCCGCCCAAGGGCGCCTCGCCGGTTCTCGGCCTTGAGGTGTCGGGTACCATTGTCGAGCTTGGCCCAAAGGTTGACGGCTGGACTATCGGCGCGGAGGTCTGCGCTCTTCTGGCTGGAGGAGGCTATGCCGAGTTTGCTGTGGTGCCGATCGAATGCCTGCTCGGCGTGCCTGCGGGGGTGGATATTGTAGCCGCTGCGGCCCTGCCAGAGGTGCACTTTACGGTATGGACCAATCTGATGGACACGGCGCGCCTTGCCGAAGGCCAGAGCGTGCTCATCCATGGTGGGTCAAGCGGTATTGGCACCGCGGCCATTCAGCTCTGCGCAGCGCGGGGTCACAGGGTGTTTGCGACCGCTGGTTCCGCGGAAAAATGTACCGCCTGCGTTGGCTTTGGGGCGACGCGCGCCATCAATTACCGCAGCGAAGATTTCGTTGCCGTGGTCAAGGAGGCGACAGAGGGGCGCGGTGTTGATGTCATTCTCGACATGGTGGGTGGCGATTACATCGAGCGCAATTTTCACGCCCTGGCGCTCAACGGACGGCTCGTCAACATCGCCTTCATGGCGGGGGCTACGGCCACGGTGAATTTCGGGGTGATGATGATGAAGCGTTTGTCCTTCATGGCGACGACCTTGCGTGCGCGCAGCAACGATGAAAAAGGGCGCATCGGAACGGCATTGCGTCAGCAGGTCTGGCCGCTGATCGAAGCCGGCAAGATCAAGCCTGTGGTCGACACCGTGCTGCCACTGGCCCAGGCGATGGAGGCTCATGCCCGCATGGCTTCAAGTGCCCATATCGGCAAGATTCTCCTCGCCACGGAGGGCTGAGGGACCTACCGCAGGCAACGCCAAGGCAAGGCGCATCCTTAGGGCCGCAAATGGCTTAATGGGGCGGGGCAAGGCGGGTCGTAACGGAGGCGGCGCAATGTGTGGACAAAGGGGGCTGCAGCCGTGGTCCAGAACGCCAGGGCCGCCCACGGTCATTGGGTCTCCCCCTTTTTACTTTGCCCCGTCCGGCACAGGCGCTAAAAGGAGGCCATAGCCTCAACGTCTATGCCGTTGGACCTGGGACGGGAGATTACAGCTCCCGCCCTGCACAGGAGAAGATTATGGCCAATAACGACAAACCCTTGATGCCCAAAGCCACGGCGGTGTGGCTGGTGGAAAATACCTCGCTCACCTTTGAGCAGATTGCCGACTTCTGCGGTTTGCATCCGCTTGAGGTCAAAGGCATTGCCGACGAGGATGTTGCCAAGGGGATCAAGGGCCTCGACCCGATCATTTCAGGCCAACTCTCGCGCGAGCAGATCGAGGACGCGGAAAAGAACCCGCGCCAGCGCCTCAAAATGGCAGCGCCCAAGCACAAGATTCCTCCAGTCAAGCAAAAGCGGGCACCGCGCTACACTCCGGTATCCAAGCGGCAGGACAAGCCCGATGCGGTCTATTGGATCTTGCGCAATCACCCTGAATTTTCTGACGCCGATATCGTCAAGCTGGTCGGCACCACCAAATCGACGATCCAGAAAATCCGCGACCGCTCGCACTGGAACATTGCCAATCTCAAGGCCGTAGATCCGGTGACACTGGGCCTCTGCACCCAGCTTGAGCTGGATCTTGCGGTCGAACGTGCCTCCGAGCGCCGCGATCGCCTCGCCCGCCGCACCGGGGGGGCAGGCCTGCGCCCGATTGCCGAGACCACGGCAGAGCTTGAGGGTCATGACGAAACCCCGAAGGGCGCGGACGAGGTTGAGGGGGCGCAGGACGAATAGTCCTTGCCCCAAAGCCTGATTGAGCCTCGGCACAGTGCTTACAGGACGTGCTGGGGCCGGGGCTTGGGTCCGCTGTCGTCAAGCGAAGGGCTGCCCCCCCGCGCCATGTTTGCAGGTTGCACTGAGGGCGCCTGCCAGATGCAGGCCGTCCACGCAATCTGGGAAAGATCAGGCCTTCACGTAACCGGCGAAGCGCTTGTTGAAGCGAGACAGGCGGCCACCGCGGTCGATCAGCTGCTGCTGGCCTCCGGTCCAGGCCGGATGGGTGGAGGGATCGATATCGAGGGTGAGCTTGTCGCCCTCGGTACCCCAGGTGCTGCGGGTCTTGTAGGTCGTGCCGTCATTGAGCGCCACTTCGACAAAGTGGTAGCTGGGGTGAATGCCCTTCTTCATGGCCGCGACCTTCTTCAAAAAACCCGTTGGAAGCGGCGGCTTATAGGGGATCAGGGGAAGCGATGCAAGCTGCCCCCGGTCCACGCCTGGCTGGGACCTCGACCCTGCGCCACATCTCGCTGGGTCCTTTGGACCAGACCACCTATCAAATGAGGAGACGCCGGCGAGGGCTGAGACCGGGCCCCGGATCAGGCTGGCGGCAGGCGAGGGGTGTGGCGCGGCGAAGCGTCTCGTTCGCAACGTCGTTAACGGCGTCTATATTCTCGTGTGGTTAGGACGGCTTTCCGAGTGGCTGGCTCCGGGCAGGACTTTGTCGACGAGGTTGGACGGCTGGCTCAGGGGCGGGCGCGGGCCCGTTCACTCTCCTCTTTGCGCGTCCTTTTGCCTTTTCTCGTCCGCTATCGCTGGCACATTGTCGGTGCCGGGGTTGCCCTGCTGTGTTCCTCGGCTGCGACCCTGACGGTGCCCTGGGCGCTGCGCGGCCTGATCGATCACGGGTTCAACCGTGCCGATGCCAGCCGCATCGGCCACTATTTCCTCCTCCTGCTTCTTGTGGCGGTGGTGCTCGGACTGGCCACCGGGGTGCGCTATTATTTCGTGACCTGGATTGGCGAGCGGGTCATCGCTGACATCCGGCGCGCGGTGTTCGACCATGTGCTACGTCTTAGCCCAGCCTTCTTCGAGCACACCCGTACGGGGGAGGTGCTGTCGCGTCTGACGGCGGACACCACGCTCATTCAGACAGTGATCGGATCTTCCGCCTCGATCGCGCTGCGCAATCTCGTGATGCTGACCGGCGCGCTCGTGCTCATGGTCCTGTCCTCGTTCAAGCTGTCACTTCTGGTCGTGATTACGGTGCCGCTCGTCATGGTGCCTTTGCTGGGACTTGGGCGCTGGGTGCGCCGGCTTTCGCGCAAAAGCCAGGACAAGATCGCCTCCACGGCGGCGCGTGCGTCCGAGACTTTGAACGCGGTGCAGACGGTACAGGCTTTTACCCATGAAGCGCGCGACAGCCAGCTCTTTGCCGCCGACGTTGAAGCCTCCTTTACCATGGCGATTTCGCGCACGCGGGCGCGTGCGGGAATGACAGTGGTGGTAACGATTGCGGCCTTTTCCTGCATCGTTGCCATCCTGTGGGTGGGGGCGCAGGACGTCATTGCCAGACAGATGAGTGGCGGGGAACTGGCACAGTTCCTGTTCTACGCCGTGCTGGTGGCCAGCGGGTTTGGTGCGCTCTCGGAGACCTTCGGAGATCTGCAACGTGCGGCGGGGGCCTCCGAGCGCCTTGCCGAACTGATGCGCACACCCCCCGAGATCACCGCGCCCGCCCGCCCACGCCATCTCAAACAGCCGGTCGAAGGCAGGCTCAGTTTTGACGACGTTCACTTCTCCTATCCGACGCGTCCGGACATGGCGGCGCTGGATGGGCTCAGTTTCAAGGTGGCCGCGGGCGAGGCGGTGGCGCTGGTTGGTCCTTCGGGTGCAGGCAAATCCACGGTGTTCCAGCTGCTCTTGCGCTTTTATGCGCCGCGTCAGGGCGTCATTCGCCTCGATGACGTCGATATCAGCGAACTTGATCCCGTCGAGCTGCGCCGGCAGATCGCGGTCGTTGCCCAGGATCCGGCGATCTTTTCGGGCACCATTGCCGACAATATTCGCTATGGCAGAGAAGACGCGGGCACCGCGGAAATCCGCCGTGCTGCCGAAGCGGCTGCCGCTGCCGAGTTCATCGAGCAATTGCCGCAAGGTTATGACACCTTGCTTGGCGAACGCGGCATTACCCTGTCGGGCGGGCAGCGTCAGCGCCTTGCCATTGCGCGGGCGATGCTGCGCAATGCACCACTGCTGCTCCTTGATGAAGCCACAAGTGCACTCGATGCGCAGAACGAACGTCTGGTGCAGCAGGGCCTCGCCAATCTGATGGCCGATCGCACCACTCTCGTTATCGCCCATCGTCTTGCCACCATCCAGAAACTGAAGCGCATCCTCGTGTTTGATCAGGGACGGCTTGTTGGTGAGGGCAGTCATTCGGAGTTGGTGGCGCATGGTGGGCTTTATGCCCGGCTGGCGGATCTGCAGTTTGCCGACGCACGCAGCAGGGTAGGCTGATGGCGATGACCCGGTCCCTTCATCCTGGCCATTCGCACCGCCACCTCAAGCGTGCGGTCAGCATTCTGGGTGTGGCGCTCCTCGTGGGGGTGTTGGCGCTCGTCTTGCGCACACTCTCCGCCGGCGGCAGTTTTGCGGAAGTCAGACCGGGCTACATGGGCCGCTGTACGCTCGCCGCAAGCCTTGCGGTGCGTGACATCGTCGTCGATGCGAAGACGGGGTTTGCCTTTCTTGCAGTCGCCGGGCCCAAACCCGCGGCGGAAGATGGCATCTATCTTGCCGACCCGGCCCATCCGAAGGCGCCACCGCAGCGTCTTGCAGGTGTGCCACAGGGCTTTCACCCCACCGCGCTGTCACTGTGGCGGGATAGAAGCGGAAGCCTCGTACTCTTCGCGGCAAGTCCGGGTCATGTCAGCGGTTCAGTTGATATCTTCTCCGTCCATCTTGGGGCCCATCCGCAGCTCATGGAGACGGCCGATATTGGCTCCTCCTTATTTGCGCATGTACGCGCGCTCGCCGCGCTCGATGGCAGCCGGTTTTATGCAGTGGACGCCCCCCATGTTGCGGGTGATTTTTTCAGTCTTCTGGGGTCCTATCTCACGCCGGCCAAAGGACGCATCATCTTTTATGACGGTCAGATTCCGCACATCGTTGCCAAGGGGTTGAGGGCTCCGCGAGGCCTTGCGCTCGCTGCCGATCGCAGCAGGCTTTATGTCGGCCTTGCGGTATCCCGAGTTCTTGCGAGCTACAAGATCGAACCTTTCCTCGGACATCTGACGCTGGCGGACCGCTATCCCCTGCCGCTTGCCCCTGGTGCGCTCACCGTGGATGGCGAGCATGCCCTGCTCATTGCAGGGGATCCCAAACTCTTTGATCGTGCCCGTTTTGAGCATGATCCGAGCCATCCCTCGCCGAGCGCCGTGATCCGCGTTGAGCTTTTGGACGGTCTGCCGCACGGGGTCAGTCAGATCTATGCCGATTTGGGCCATCCGATCGCAGCCGCGGGTGTTGCGGTAGAGGCTGGGGGGCACCTGCTCATCGGCTCGGCGCTTGCCAGCCGTCTGCTCAGCTGTACGCCGTCCTGAACTTTGCGCCACTGTCCTTTGCTATACCCGGTTCACGCCAGAACCCGAAAGTCCTTTGAGTCGATGACGCGGAAATTGTCGGTGACCGAATCACAAAA
>JBMFWV010000121.1:0-8147 GCA_049964915.1 Rhizomicrobium sp. | reverse complement strand
ATCCTAAGGAACCGCCGCGATGGCTCGCTCTCGCTCACCCTTCAACAGCTTCTACAGAACTCTACGGACTCAATCGGCGCGGTCGGGGGGATTCAAATACAAGGCCACAATATCCCGCACTTTTTCTTCAAAGTGCGGGTCGTTGGACAGCTTGAACCGCTCCACACGATGCGGCTGGACCTCGTGCCTCTGCCAGACACGATGCACGATGGTCCGCGAGATTCCCAAATGCCGGGCCAGGGTGCGCACACTCCAGTGCGTGCTGCCGTCTCCGGGTCGAGTCTTCAATGTGGTATTGAGAATCTTCTGCTCCAGCTCCGCGGTCAAAACGCTGCCCCGGCGCTGGCGTCTGCGGATTCCCGTAACCGCCGCCATCCCGTCTTTGACGAAGGCCGCGCGCAGCGCCAGGACGGTGGGCCGGGAAACCTCCAATTGCTCGGCAATGGAGCGGTTGGAAACACCTTCACAGGCCAGCAGCAGTAGACGGCTGCGCAGCGCCACCTTCTGCGAGGAGTGGCCGTTGCGAACCAGCGCCTCCAGTTGTTTCTTCTGACTATCGCTCAACGCCAGCGGGGCTGCAGTGGTGAACATGACTGAGCATAACCATGCTTCAGCCGATTGTCAATAATTAAATAAGACAGGACACTAGGTGGCACCTATTGTGGAAAGAATGCGCCCACGAAAAGCATGAGGATATAGGCCAGTACCGTCAGAACCGCGAACAACACCATCCTGCCTACGCGGTATGTTTCGAGATGCAGGTTCATGGTCGAGTCTCCTTCAATTGCCGGTTCCACTCTCCGATCGTGGAGAGAGCATCCAGTGCCTCTTGTAAATACAATTTGCGCATGGCTCTGACCTGCCCCCTGGAATCTCTACCAGTGGAATCTGGAGTTCTCTCGTACTGTGAAGGAGAGGACTGCGATGAAGAAGAGCCGCTACACGGAAGAGCAGATCATTGGGATATTGAAGCAGCATGAGGCTGGGGTGAAGACGGCGGACGTATGCCGTGAGCACGGGATCAGCGCGGCGACGTTCTACGGCTGGAAGCAGAAGTATGGCGGGATGGACGTAAGCGAGGCGCAGCGGTTGAAGGCTCTGGAGGATGAGAACCGCCGGTTGAAGCTGCTGGTGGCGGAGCTGAGCCTGCATGGCGAAGCGCTGAAGGGCGTGATCCGAAAAAACGGCTGGAGCTTGCCGGTCTAAGAGGCGATGTGGCGTTCGCCCAGACGGAGCATGGTCTGAGCGAGCGCACGGCCTGCAAGCTGTTGGGCGTGGAACGGTCGAGCTATCGGTACGAGCCGAGGCCGGACCGGAACGCGGAGCTACGAGAAGCACTTGTTCAACTGGCACGGCAGAAGCCGCGCTATGGCTATCGCCGGCTGCATGCGCTGCTGAGCAGAAGAGGGTACGAGGTGAACGTGAAGCGAGTCTATCGGCTGTACGTTGAAGAGCAGTTGATGGTGCGGAGAAAGAGGCGCAAGCGTCTGGTGCGGGACCGCGCGGCAGAACAGCGACTCACCGGGCCGAACCAGGAGTGGGCGATGGACTTCATCGTCGATGGCCTGGCGACGGGGCGGATGGTACGCATCCTGAGCGTGGTCGATGCGTACACGCGTGAGTGTCTGGCGCTGGAAGCGGACTTCAGCCTCGGCAGCGGCCGTGTGACGCGCGTGCTGGAACAGCTGATCGCGGAGCGTGGCCGACCCGCAGCGGTGCGCTCGGACAATGGGCCGGAGTTCACCTCGCGGCGCATAATCGGCTGGGCGGAAGACTGGAAGGTTGGACTGATCCATATCCAGCCCGGGCGACCGATGCAGAACGGCCATATCGAGAGCTTCCACGGAAGACTGCGCGATGAGTGCCTCAACGCAAGCTGGTTCAGGACGCTGAACGATGCACGGAGTACACTGGCGAGCTATCGGCGGGAGTACAACTGCGAACGCCCGCACAGCTCGCTCGACTATAGAACGCCACAGGAGTTCCGGCAGAGAACAGGCTATGCAGAAGTGGAAAGCAAAGTGCGCTTCCCACTTCCGCACAGCCTCGACGACGGCGATGAGAATAAAATCTCAAAGCAAAACCAAACCTGGAAAACTCCAGTTATCAATGGATGAGAAAAAGGGGGCAGGTCAGGATGTCAACGCGAAGCGATGACCGCCGTTTTCGTCACCAGGGATGAGCGCGAAGCACTCATCAGAGTTTATCCCGGCGCACTCAAGCGGATACCCATCTCGTAGAAATTTGGCCATTGGTCGACAGCTTTCGCCGATGGGCCGCCGATGGGCCTGGAAGTGCGATGTCCGCGGTGGTGCCGTGGATAGGCTATAGTAATCGGCGCGATTTTACTCGGCATCCCTCTGGGGCTGCTGGCCATCTATATTGTCGGGCGAAACAAACCTTCGCCGATAAAATGCGCTGGCGGTGCGGGAAACAACTACCGCCGCCAGCATCAGGTATATGGCTAGTTTGAACCGGTATGCAAAGGCAAATAATACTAAGGCGAATGAACTGATAACGCCCAGTCCCAGTGGCCATCTATGCCGATGGATCGCGTAATCGAAACTGAGGGTGAGCAACATCGCAGAGAGAACCAGGACCATCAAGGGCAACAAAAACATATCATTGATAAGAAAACCGAGCCCCATAGCGGTGAGTACGGACAGGAGAATCGGTATTCTCAGGCAGCAGATACCAACTAGGGCTACCCCACCGAATGCGGCCTTTGAGATGGCGCGTTTCAACCGCTCTCTGAGCATTCTGCATCTCCTCCTCAAGAATGCTTGTTGGGGTTGTCCCCTTGGCTGACACAAACGGTTAAGACACTGTTTGCCGTTCGCTGAAGATCAATCGACCGGCAAGACCACTTTAACGCATTCTGATCTCGGTCGGTGAAGCGGAGGCGGGCTCTGCGGGAGCGCAACCCGCCAAGGAATAGCCGGCTGGAGACTCATCCACGGCGATGAGCGGGGCACGGTCTGGCAGATCGTGCCTCACCACCCCAGCAAGCAAAGACCGCTTGCCGGGGACCCCGGCCATCGCATGGATAGATTTCCCCATGCCTTGGAAAACTCATAGAGCAAGCTGCCGCGCAGCGGCCTCCATATTTTGCGCTGCCAGTTGGGCCTCGAACTCAACCGGTGGCAGGTAGCCGAGTGCCGAGTGCAGACGCTTTTGGTTGTAGACCTTTTCCAGGAACTCGCGGATCGAGGCGCGGGCTTCGGCCAGGTCGCGGTACTCGTTGCGCAGAACCTCCTCGTACTTCAGCGTTTTCATGAACGACTCGCAGGCCGCGTTATCCCACGGGTTGCCTTTGCGGCTCATGCTGATGTCGATCTGGTTCGCCTTCAGCAGATCCGTGTAATCGTTGCTGGCGTATTGGCTGCCGCGATCGGAGTGATGCACCAACCCCGGTTGGATGCTACGCCGTGACAGAGCCATTCGGAGCGCGGTCAGCGTCAACCCGTCCTCCATGTTGCGATCCAGAGCCCAGCCGATCACCCGGCGCGAGAAGGCGTCCAGGATCACCGCTAAGAAGACGAACTCCTCGCGCAGCCGGATATAGGTGATATCGGCCCGCCAGAGTTGATCCATGCCGGTCAGCACCATGTCGCGGGCCAAGTTCGGGTAGACCTTCCGCCCGTGGTTGGAGTCGGTGGTCACCATGAACTTTCGCTTCCGCACGCACAGCAGGTTGTCCTCGCGCAGCAGGCGACGGACCCGCTTTGCGTTCACCGTCCAGCCACGCCGCAGCTCTGCGGTGATGCGTGGCCGGCCGTAGCTGGGCCACTCCAAAGCGATGCGCTGGATGGCATCGCGCAAATCCATATCCCGATCAGGCTTGGCGCCCTCGTCGAAACGGTAGAAGCCGGACCGGCTCATCCGGCCCAGCTCCACCATCCGCTCGATGCTCAGTCTCTGCCCGGCAGTCACTTCTTCCGCGACCTTCCGGTAGACTGCGGATTTCCAGTCGATGCCTGCAACATCCGCTGTTCTTCGATGCGCTGCAAGCACCCCTTCAAAAAATCGATCTCCACCGCCTGCTGGCCGATCTTACGTTCCAACTCGGCCACCCGGCCCTCGGACCAGCGCGGCTGCCCATTGCCGGGAAATGCGTTCCCGGGCGCCTGACGGAACTCGCGCCGCCAGCGATGCAATACGTTGGGGTTGACTTCCAGCCCTCGTGCCACCTCGGCCAGCGATACCCCTGCTTCCAGCCGCCGTACAGCGGCCAGCTTGAACTCCCTGGTGAACTGCCTGCGTGACAATCCCATGACTCAATTCTCCATTCATTGGATTTTGAGTCTTAACCAGTTGTGTCAAAAATGGGGGCAAGTCCATGTGACATCTTAGAAACTTAAATCGCTTGCTAATTTTCTCCGCGCGAACTGATGGTTGAACCGCGGTTGAGGCTTCGCTGTCGAGCTTCCGGAGTATGCCCTCAAGTCTTAGCCCGTATGGCCCCGCAATCAAGTGGTGGTCACGCCGTATAGGTGCTTGAGGAAACTCTCCCGCCTCGACCAGTCCAGTTGGTATGGAAAAACTCTCCCCTCGGGCGATCGCAACGTTCGTAGGTGTGGGCGCCAAAAAAATCCCGTTGCGCCTGCAGCAGGTTGGCTGGCAATCGACTTGTCCGGTAGCCGTCGAAGAATGCCAGTGCAGTCGAAAACGCTGGAGTCGGCACTCCCAATTCAATTGCATGGACCAGCGCTCTTCGCCAAGAGGCCTGATAGTTGTTCAGTACCTTTGCAAAGAAGTCATCCAGCAGCAGATTCTGCAATGCGGCGTTGCGGTCATACGCATTCTTGATCCGCGTCAGAAAGCGGCTGCGGATGATACATCCCCCGCGCCACATCAGCGCTATCCCCGCCATGTTCAATTGCCAGCCATACTCTTTCGCGGCTTCCCGCAACAGCATGTAACCCTGAGCATAGGAAATGATCTTGGAGCAGTACAGTGCGCGGCGCACATCTTCGATGAACTCGTGCCGCGCAGTATGTTCATGCGTGCACCGCGGCCCGCACAGAACTCCGGATGCGGTGACCCGCTCATCTTTGAGTGCCGAAAGACAGCGCGCAAAGACTGCCTCGGCGATCAGAGAAACCGGCATGCCCAAGTCAAGCGAACTCATCACTGCCCACTTACCCGTGCCCTTCTGCCCGGCTGTGTCTAGAATCTTGTCTATCAGTGGCTGGCCATCTTCATCCTTCTTCGCGAAGATCGCGCTTGAAATCTCGATAAGAAAACTGTCGAGCTCCCCCCGGTTCCACTCCGCGAAGACATCGTGCAGTTCACCGGCATTCAGGCCCAACCCCTGTTCCAAGAGCTGGTACGCCTCGCAGATCAACTGCATGTCGCCGTATTCAATCCCGTTATGCACCATTTTTACGTAGTGCCCGGCACCATCTTCGCCGACCCAGTCGCAGCATGGAACGTCATCCTCAACCTTGGAGGCAATCGACTGGAAAATCTCCTTCACATGTGGCCACGCGCCCGGGTCGCCTCCGGGCATGATTGACGGACCAAAGCGCGCCCCTTCCTCGCCACCCGAAATGCCTGTGCCGATAAACAGAATGCCTTTCTCGGCGAGCGACTTGGCGCGGCGGGTCGAATCAGTGAAGAGAGAGTTGCCTCCGTCGATCACGATGTCGCCATTTTCCAGAAAAGGCAGCAATTGCTCAATCATTTTGTCAACCGCCTCTCCCGCCTTCACCATCAGCATCACGCGACGTGGCCGTCTGAGCAAACCCAATAGCTCCTCGACCGAGTGCGTCCCAACCACCTCGGTTCCCTTTGCCTCCTGGTTGAGAAACTCGTCTACCTTGGAGACTGTGCGGTTGTATACCGCCACCTTATATCCATGGTCATTCATGTTGAGAACGAGATTCTGACCCATGACAGCCAGACCGATCAAACCTATGTCGCAGTTTTCTTTTGCCATTCTGTCTCCATAAAACTGTGTTCTCTGCGTGAGAACCGCCGCAAGTCTCGCATGAGCGCCACCAGCTTAATCTTTCTCTATCCCGCATCATGAAACAAGAATGATTCTTTGGATCAGGTACGGTTCCCCTCGATTTTTTCATCGGCACCCGATCTTTCATCGGCAATATGACGTTTCTGGCCAGGTGCTCAGTAGGGATGCCAACCCCGAGAAGATGTACAGTTACAACTGAGAGCGATCCATCCCTGTTTGCTTTATTGGGTGATTGGACCTCCCATTTGTAATCTTTTTCCTTGGCTAGCGCTCCTCGGGTGTCTCATCTTGTCAAGTTCTGAAAGAACTGGGCAAGTCTTCTCAGAAAGTCTACCTGAACATCGCGAATCCTGCTCGCACTTACTCGAGGCCGATCGGATCTCAGCTCCTAATGCCTGAAGCTCGCGGATTTTCTCTTCTATAAGTGAAAGCTTGCTGTGCAGCAAATCATGAACATGGGAACAGCCCTGCGAATGATTGCGGCGCAACACCAGCAATTCGTGGACCTCCTCTAAAGAAAATCCAAGCCTCTGTGCCCCGCGAATGAACTTCAGATCACGCATGGCGTTCAGGTCGAAAAGACGAAACCCACCTTCGCTGCGGAGTGCCTTCTGCAATAGGCCCTGTCGCTCATAAAAGCGGATTGTATCGATGCTCATGCCGGTCTCGCGGGACAGCCGCCCTATCTGCAAACCTTGCGGCATAGACCACTCCTCCCCTTTCAGAACCATGTTGCACTCTGGTCTCTAGTCCAGAGTCAAGCATTATTTTTGAATGTTTTCGGATTGCCGCTTGTTGCGGAGGGCGGCAGTCCTTGACAAAAATTTCTCTTAGATATTCTTCTCAGAGTCACCTGCAATGCCAGCCGACAATCCCCAGTATGCGTGTTGAGTCAGAAAAGAAGCCAGGCTTTCCATAATCGTTCAATCGGACAGCTTCGTCTGATCTCTATTTCGAGAAGAGCTTAGGTTTCGCAGAATCTCAATAACTGTCCAAGAGTCTGAACACCTCCACTTAGTCGTTTTTTCATCCCCATTACCGGCTGAAGCTGCCCGAATCCATTTTAAGTACAGTGTGATAACTGAACCCACAGTAGCTTTCATGCTGTACGCAAACAAAGCATGAAACACCCGAAGACTGCACAAGGAGACGGACAGCTTGCCAGGGCATCCCACAGGTCTCACCCCGCGCAGCAGGAAAGCTGTTTGACGTCCTTGGTGAAGGTTTGGGCGGCCAGCTTGAGTCCTTCCACCATGGTGAGATACGGGAAAAGCTGATTCGCAAGATCATGGATGGTCATCTGGACTCGCATTGCCACTGCTGCCGTCTGAATTAACTCACCCGCCTGCGAGGCCACGGCTTGTACTCCGAGGAGCCTGCCAGTTTCAGGATCTGCGACCAGCTTAATGAATCCGCGCGTATCGAAGTTGGCAAGAGCTCGGGGAACATTGTCCAGTGAGAGAGTGCGAGTGTCCACGCGAATTCCCTTTTCGCGCGCAATCGACTCGTCCAAACCCACCGTCGCGATCTGCGGGTCTGTGAAGACCACGCCTGGAACCACCGATAAATCCAGCGGCTCGCTCCCGCCCAGCATATTCACTGCAGCTCGCGTTCCAGCCGCAGCGGCGACATACACATACTCTGGATTGGTGGTGCAATCACCTGCCGCATAGATATTTGGGTTGGAAGTGCGCAGAAACTGATCCACGGGGATTGCGCCGCGTTCGTTGGTCAGCACGCCGGCATGTTTGAGATCGAGGCTGGCGGTATTGGGCTTCCGGCCGGTCGCAATCAGCAGACGATCACCGACAATGCGCTCGCCGCCAACCTCCACCGTGAACTGGCCGTCGCCGTGTTCGACTTGCTTGATCTCGTCGCCGGCGACGATGCGCATGCCTTCGTCGGTCAGGACTTGCTGAATTGCATCGCCAATCGCAGGATCGCTGTGCGAAAGAATTCTGGAGCGCACGATCAGGGTGACCCGGCTGCCAAGCCGCAAAAAGGCTTGCGCCAATTCCAGCGCAACATAGGAGCCGCCGTAGACGATCAAACGCCCTGGCAGATCCTGTGCGGCCAGGGCCTCGGTCGAAGTCCAGAACGGAGTGCCATTCAACCCGGCGACTCGTGGAATGGCCGGAGAGGCCCCTGTAGCGATCAGCACACGGTCAAAACC
>JBMFWV010000120.1:0-8473 GCA_049964915.1 Rhizomicrobium sp. | reverse complement strand
GTCGAGCGTGAGCTTCGCGAACGAAAGGTTCCGGCCACACCGGCGGAACGGCTTGAAGCCCGACAGCAGAAGTCGCGCCCTATCATGGCCGAGTTCAAAACCTGGCTCGATACGATTGCACCGACTTTGCTGTCAGAGAGCAAGTTCGGCAAGGCAGTTCACTATGCGCTGGGGCAATGGACGAAGCTTCAGGTCTACATCGACGACCCAGCCGTACCCATAGACAATAATCGCTGTGAAAACGCCATCAGACCGTTTGTCGTCGGAAGACGGGCCTGGCTGTTCTGCGACACTCAGGCAGGTGCAGGTGCCAGTGCGCGGCTCTACTCACTGGTCGAGACGGCAAAGGCTAACGGCATCGAGCCGCATGCCTACCTGACGCACCTCTTCACGCATCTGCCGAGCGCGTCAACGGTCGAGCACTTCGAAGCGCTCTTGCCCTGGAACGTCAAAAACTCCATCCACTGATCCGGCGCCGACCACGATGTCCCGCCGCCGTCAAGCCACCGCGGCCCACGTGCAAGAATTGGCACTTACAGCACTTCAATCGGATTCAGTGACAATCCCGCAACAATCTCTCCATAACTCCCGCCTGACCTACTAGCACGTAGCATAAGGGCTTTAGCTATACCCATAGCTATTTAGCCTAAGGGCGCGGGGAAGAGCCGAAAATGGGCTACGTGCGATTACGTCCGTCAGAGACGCACACTCTCGAGTACCCCGCCAATAGGAGGGTCAATTTGGAGCCCACGTGGACGAACATCCTCGTGTGGGTGAGGTCTGTCAAAGTAGCGTAAAAAGAAAAAGGAGCCGCTGACGTTTGACGCCATATTGCGCCCGACTAAAAGCAAAATATCGATAAATTAAAGAATGCAATCTTATAAAAAAGAGCGGCTGACATAAAATCAACCGCTCTCATCCAATTCGAGATTGGAGCTTACTTATGTGCCGGTCGTGCTCGTCGTAGAGGTCGTGGAAGTGGTGGATGTCGTCGAGCATCCTGTCGGGGCGCAGCTCGTCGTTGTCGACACAGCGCTGTTAACGCCGTTCCCGCTGGACGCCGCAATTCCGACACCAATTCCGATAGCCCCTACTGCGACCGCCCCAACTACCCACAAAGGCAACGTGCCCACTTCCATCTGAGCTTTATGGACGCCAGCCGCCTGACCAGGGGCGAGTGCTCCCTGCTGTGCTCCAGCTGCGAACGCCGACGAGCTGGCCGCAACAAACACCGCGGCCACTACGACCGATCCCCACTTGCGAAGCATATTTAACACCCTCCTGGCGAAACTCTATAACTTCAACGAGTTATAGCCGCCGCAGCCCAATGAAGTCAACCAATCCGCTCAACAAAACTTGACCTTCAAAGTAATCGCAATCTCTATTTCGCCCAGGTTGTTGCAATGCAGCAACGATTCCGGCACAACAATCTAACCTCTTTATGCCAACGCACTGCAGAAACTTGGAAACTGTGCCCCTGGCAATTAGGTGCGCCTCAAGACCACGCCTCAATTTCGCAAGTTCGGTTACATGAGCTTCTCTGTTTTGTCACAAACTCTCTATCTTTCCTATTGCTTGGAAAGTACTGCCAGGGACGCCGCTGAAACGGCCAGCTGCCCGACGATACTGGTCGTATCAACAATCAGCTGATGAAGGTCCAAGGGTGCCAGGTCGCGGGGTACCACCACGGCACTGCCAGGCGGAATGTCTGGCTGATCGAAGTTAAGCCAAGATTCACGATAACGTCGTGCAGTCCCGTCCGGAAGCACCACATAGGTTTCCGAATCGTCGGCAAATTGCGCATAACCTCCCGCCAGACGAATGTAATCCGAGGTCGAGAGTCCCGGCCGGAAGGGAAAGCTTCCGGGCTGAAGGACGCGCCCGAGGACTGCCACCGTGCTCGGCCTCTGCGGAATATAGACGACGTCGCCTGGCTCCAAGAGGATATCCTCAGCTGGATGGGCAAGAAGCTGGCTGGGATCTGCAATCACGGAAATTCGGCCCAGTGGCTTGGCATTGCGAATCTGATTGATGAAGCCTTGCAGCGCCGCGAAAGATTGCGGCGACACCTGACTGCTTCCCTGCCGGGTCATCCCAACGAGCAGGCCGTCCTCGATCTCCTTGGCAGCTCGCTTGTCTTCGCTGGCCTCGAGCTCGGCGACCGACCGGCGCAGAAAAATCGTGCCATAAGGATAGGCCACATTTGTGAGACCGCCGCCCCGAATAAGGAGATCAGACAGGTGTTCGCCGGTGGTTATCTGATATGTGCCCGGATAACGGACCTGCCCCTGAAGCGTGACCTTGCCCGCGTCCGCGATCGTGTAGACGTCCCGGAAGTGGAATTCATCGTGGGGCTTCACGACATAGCTTGCAAAAAGAGACGATGTGAGCGGCAGCGTGATCCGCTTGGTGATTGCCTTGCCGGTTGCCTGATCAACTGTCGTGGTCGTCAATTCAACGCCACTGTTGTCGGCCCAGTTGCGGGTCCCCCCCGCAGCTGCCACCACGTCCGCGAGTGATGTTCCTGGGCCAACCAGATAGCGCCCAGGTCCTTGCACCGCCCCCTCGATCTTGACGAGGTGATCGGTCAGGAAATCTGCCAGCACCAGAGGTGTCACATCCATCTGTTCGGCCAGTTGCGCGAAATTTTTTGGCCTCCTGACGGCGCCGTCTCCCAAATTCTGCGTGGCATTGGGGTTTTGGTAGCCCTGCTGACCGCCATAGCCAGGCTGACCACCATAGCCAGGCTGACCACCATAGCCTTGCTGACCGCCATAGCCTTGCTGACCAGCATTAGCATTCAACGTCGGAGCCCCCCCCACCGTGGTTACGGCTGAGCCACCACTGAGGCCCGAGATCGCTTTTTCGCTTGCGGAGGCTCCACCCTGAGATGCTCTGGCCGCCTGCCCGTTCGTGGAAAAGTCGAAGCTTCCAGCAACTGCAGCGGATGGGTTACGTGCTGCCGCGCTGACTGCCTGCTGGTATTTGGCATACTTATCGATGACCTTGCGTACCATTTCGAACTCGTCCATCGAAAAGACTTTGACGATGTCATCGCTATGAAGAACCATGTCCGAACGCCCGTTCAGAACGGACACGGGCGAAAATGCGATCAGTCTGCGCAAATAGGTTTTAGGATCCCGTCGCGAAATCAGCCCAATGAGCGTGTAGGGCGTTTCCCCCAGAGCTCCAGGCGCACTGATGACCTGCGACAATGTTGTTGTGTGGGTGATGGGAAAGGCCCCGGATAACGCGTGCCCTGCCGCAAGTAGCCCTCGATTTACAGACTGGTCCGCCGCTGGTTTAACATACAGAATATCACTGTCTCGCACCTGCGAAGATAGAGTTGCGTGAGTCATCCGCGACTCGCCGCTCTGAACTACCCGCAACACCGAAAGATGATAGGCGCCACGCACCTCAAGACCACCTGCAAGGGACACTAGGTTTCGGACCGACATAGCCCGCTCGCCCGGGGCAAGCTCATAAATGCCCGGCCGACGCACCCAGCCCGTCACGGCAACTGTAGGACCAAGTGGTGGCACCAAAATGCGGTCACCATCTGCAAGAGCAATCGGCTTGGCCGCACCATGCTGCGTCAGGAGATCATAGAGGTCGATATGGATAACATGACCATCGCGAATTAGCTCAACATTGCGTAATGAACCCGTTTTCTTAATGCCACCAGACAGGAGGATGGCGTCCACGGGCGTGGAGAGCCCCGTTACGATTCGGGTTCCTGGATTGGCCACGTCACCGACGACCATGACCGCCACCTGGCGTAGCTGCCCTAGCGTGACATAGGCCCCGGTTGCAACGAAGGCCCGCTTCACGGCCGCGTCCAGATCTTCCTTAAACGCCCCCAACGTCCGGCCGGCCGCCTGAATGGGAGCAAGCTTGGGGAGCACGACCTCCCCACTGCGGGTGACCGGAACTGTGTACTGGGCGTTTACCTGACCACGCAGATCAACAACAATCTCGTCTCCAGACCCTAGCACGTAATCATTCGCAATCGCCCCCACCTGAGGGACCGTAACGGTTTGACCCGCTCCAAGCTGTTCATAGCCAAATTGCCGAAGCTGGACGCCCGCACGACGCGAGAGGATCTGCTCGAGACGGGATGGCGGAAGAATGGGTCTCGATGAGGGAGCAGGGGTAAATACAGTCGCGGATGGTAGCTGCGAAGCCTGAGAGCCGGCAGGGCCAGCGGCGCTGCGTCCCTGCATAAGCTGCTGTAACTGGTCGGTGGATATCGGAACCCCGTAGGGCGAACTCTGAGCAACCACGCACCGCGGGACGAGCCCGAGAATCAAAATGACCGCCCCACACACCTTCAGCCGCCGCGAGACCGCGCTGACCGGCTTGCGCCCAGACCCCATCTAAGGTTCTCCATTGTACCACTCGCACTGCACGGGGAAGTATCACACCAAACCTAGGCAGTGAACAAAAGAATTTACTTGCCAACGGTTTAGTGGACCGGCAAGGAGGTGCCGAAGGTGCGCGCATGCGGCGCGACGCGCATGGCTCAGCGGGCGGGCAAGCTATTGGGTGTCCTCACAGAACCATGAATGGATCCGGGCGAAAAAGAACCGGGGCGGCGACCACCCTCGGCCTTGCCCTTGCGCTGCTCGGCCATAGCGCACTCGCGCAGGCGTCGGATCCATTCCCGCTGCCGCGGACGACGTACGGATCCATAGGCATGATCGAGATGCCCAGTGCCCGCATGGCGCCCGACGGCGAGCTGAGCTTGTCAGCAAGTTTTGCCAGAAATCTGCAACGCTACAATTTTGGTTTTCAGGCACTACCCTACTTGGAGTTCAACTTTAGATACTCGATTCTTCATGCCATCCCCCTCGATCCATCCAATAGCCAATATTACGATCGCAGCTTTGGGCTAGGCTTAAGACTATTTAAAGAAGGTGAATACCGCCCGGCAATTGTATTAGGGATTAGAGACCTCGTTGGCACCGGCGTCTACTCGGCGGAGTACCTCGTTGCGACCAAGCGCATCTTCGATAATTTTGATTTAACTTTTGGTCTTGGCTGGGGACGCTTGTCATCGGCAGGGGCGGCGCTTCCCAATCCCTTCGGCTACCTATCGCAATCATTCAAGACGCGCCCAGAATTTGGCATAGCCGGCTCCTTTTCTCTGAAGAGCTTCTTCCACGGACCACATGTTGCTCCATTTGGAGGTGTTGTATGGCGTACCCCCATTCGTAACCTGTCTTTGACGGCAGAATATAGCAGTGATGGCTACAAACTTGAATCGCAGTACGGCACATTTACTCCCAAATATCAGGTAAACTTCGGGGCTCAGTATCAGCTTTCCAATTCCATCCAGATCGGCGCGGAGTGGCTCTACGGCGAAAGCGCTGGACTAACGCTTACCTTCACTGGAAACCCAACCAGACCGACTTACAAGTCTACGTTCGCACCCCGTCCCATTCCACGCTCGATCCGTTCGCCGGAGCAGCAGCTCCAGGCCATCAAAGAGCTGATGAAACCGTTACAGGCAGCGGAACAAAAAAAGCAGCAGAGCTCAGCCAAGTCCTCGACCGACCTGGCAAGCTTTACGACAGCTGTCTATCGTGATCGTGTTCGGGACGTAACCATCAAAGGAACAACGCTGGTTGCCTCCATGGCCGGCCACATTGCTCGCGCCAAGTGCCTTGCATATGCTCGCGTTGCTGCCGAAAACTTGATCGACATTGATAGTGTTGTTATCCGCTCAAACAGTGGCAAAGTCGTCGCGTGTACCTTACCCACGGACGCGGCGAATAGAACTGATGCACGCTCCAGGATCAAGATTGCACCAGTGTTCGTAACCGACGCGACGGGCGCACCCTTAGAGCTTCCGGTCAAGCCGTACAAAAGGTCCAGAACGGCCATTCGCGAGGACGCGAGTAAGCAGCTACTGTTCGTTGATACTGTCGGCATCGGAAACGGCGTTGCCACGGTCTATTACGAAAATGGCACCTACGGATCGGCCGCAGATGCTGCGGGCCGCCTTATCCGCGTGCTGATGAAGGACACCCCGCCAAACGTCGAAGAATTCCATATGATCTCGATGGTCGACGGACTTCCAGCTCAAGAATACAATGTCCTTCGTTCGCCGATGGAACGGGCTATAGAGCAAGATGGCGGGGTCGCAGAAATAAGACAGGCCGTGAGATTGCGCGAACCGCCTATGCGTCCGCCACTCCTTGAGGAAGCCGACAGCCAGCCTTACCCGAGATTTATATGGTCTCTATCACCATCGCTACGCGAAAGTTTCTTCAATCCACAAAATCCTCTGCGGGCGGGGCTGTTTGCTACACTGGGTGGAGAATTTAGGCTAACGCCTCAGCTTGCAATCAGCGCGAGCACGGACGCAAGCATCTGGAACAATCTTGTCAGTGGCAGAAAGGATAATAGTATCCTGCCGCACGTTCGCAGTGACTTTGAAAAATATTACAAGTACGGCGCTGATGGCATTTCGTCGCTAATGCTGTCGTATAGATGGCGGGTGGCACCGGATGTCACCGCGATTGTGAAGGGTGGCTACCTTGAAAGTATGTTCGGAGGATTTGGCGGCGAAGTATTATGGCACCCTGAGCGCAGCCGTTTCGCGGTCGGCGTTGATCTCTACCAAGTGTGGCAGCGCAATTATGATCGGTTGTTCGGATTTCAGAATTATCATGTCCTTACTGGTCATGTGTCATTGTACTACCAATCGCCGTGGCATCACATTGGGCTTAAATTTATGTATGGGCGTTACCTAGCAAAAGATCACGGGTTCACGCTGGAAATGTTTCGCAGATTCTCGACCGGCGTTGAGATCGGAGCGTTCATGACTCTTACGAACGTGTCTGCAGCTCAGTTTGGTGAGGGGAGCTTTGACAAAGGGATAATCATTCGTATTCCGTTTGATTGGCTGTTACCAATTCCAACCCAAAGTGCATATTCGATCGACCTCCGCCCGCTTACGCGGGATGGTGGACAGCGTCTCGCTAGTGATACGGTTCTGTATGACACTTTGCAACGCGAGAGCTACGGATCTGTAGCGCAACATTGGGGCGAGCTGGGACATCCCTAGACACCCTCGGGTCCCGCTGTTGATCGTCGCGGCATAATTTTGACGAAGGTTACGACTTTGGATCGCGCCGAAAGATGACGAATCGGCACGTTTCGGTTCTGGCTTTATTGGTTGAAGGTTTCGACGGCGAACTTGGTGCGGCCGAGCCAGGCGGAAAAGTCCCGTCCGCTACGAATCGTCTCCATCGGCGGCGCGAACGCATGCACCGCTGCGGCGCAGATCGGTCCAACGCCGGGAATGCTCATGAGGCGACGGCTGGTGTCATCCTGCCGCGTCAGGGCATGGATCTTATCATCGAGGGCGGCAATTCTGGCTTTGAAACCCGCAATCTGCTCCAGCAGGTCACGGCTGAGAGCAACGACAGCATCCGGCAATTGGTCAGCTGCCTGCTCCAGCTCGCGATGAAGGCGTTCAACATTCACGATACCGACAGGAGCGATAATTCCAAACTCGGAGAGATGGCCACGCAAGGCGTTGATGGTTTGCGTGCGTTGCCGTACATAGAGATCGCGGGTACGGAACACCATCCCGAGCGCCTGCTTGTCCGCGCTCTTGACGGCCACGAAACGCATCGTGGCCCGAGTGGCAGCCTCGGCAATTGCCTCGGCATCCGCGGCATCATTCTTCTGCCTTTGAACAAACGGCTTGACATAGACAGGCGGCACCAATTTTACCTGATGGCCTAATGCTGCAATCTCCCGAGCCCAGAAGTGAGAGCCGCCACAGGCTTCCATCGCCACGATCGTGGGACGTTGGGCGGCGAAAAAGGTCAACAGCTTGTCCCGAGACAGCTTTTTGCGGAACACAACCTCACCGTTCGCCGCAGCGCCGTGAACCTGAAATACATTCTTCGCCAGATCCACCCCACATGCCGCATGCGGCATGTGGGGTGTAATGCCGAGCCCATAAAAATGCCGAGCCTGCCTGGAAAGTGGCTGTTTTCAATCAATTCTCCGGTACTTGGCTCGGCATAATTTTGTCATTTCCTTCCGTCGCAGTGAGAACTCTTTGCGTTACAGGCCATCGAGGAATGCAAGAAGCTGGTCCTCGGGTACGAAGCGCATGGATTCTAAGGGCTCAAGCGGTTTGAGCTTGGCAAGAGCCGCGATCTTGAGATCGATATGGGCATGCAGATAGGCCTGTGTGGTCAGGATAGATTCGTGCCCGAGCCATAGGGCGATCACCGTGATATCGACGCCCGCCTGAAGCAACTCCATAGCCGCCGAGTGCCTCAGCACATGGGGAGTCACCCGTTTTTTGCACAATGACGGGCATTGCTGCCGAGCGATCGTTACGTACTTGGCGAGCAGGAACTGGATGGCGTCGGAACTGAGGTGTCCACCGTGCATGTTGGGGAACAGGGCAGATGAGCCTCGACGAGGGGGCTCTTTCAACCACGTC
>JBMFWV010000119.1:0-8513 GCA_049964915.1 Rhizomicrobium sp. | reverse complement strand
GGGCGGGAGCCTTATCCGACCGGCGAAGACGAGCGATTCCATTCACTTTGCACCTCCACTGACCTCGCAGGTCAGCTATGGCGCAAAGTTACGGCTGGTTTTCCGGTCGCGTCCAATGAATTCCAGGGAGACCGTTATGCCTCAGAGGCATAATGGTGGATTCCTGCGCGGAGCTTTCGCCAGAATTTCAACAACCGTCAGTCAAACTGGGTTCAAGGGGCGACTTGGTAGAGAGAACCGGCTAATAACGTGGATCAGGCCGTGCGGCCTGTAAGGGAGGCAGCGAGCAAACACCCAAGCAGAATCAACCGAAGGAGGCAACAACGCAGCAGGCTTGACTTCATAATTGCATTCTCCGCTACCTACCCCAGCATCAAAATGAACGGTCGTCAGGAGGCCGTGTTATGGCTCTCATAACATAGACTTGGATGATTGGCCGGTACCGCGACCCGGAACCAAATGAATGGGAACAACGGGTTTGGCAGCCAGTACATCCAGCCCAGACTCTTTTGAAGCTCTCCATTGGGGAGCAGCCAGTCCATCCAGACGTACAAGAACTTGTAGGGGCAGAAGCCTGGAACATAATTCGCTTTGAACGCGCCGTCTTTCAGATATTGGCGACGAATATAGTAGTTGCCCTCAAACGGAGTGATGCCCCAGCCGACCGGCCCCTCGGCAAGCAGGCTGCCGGTAGCTTGATGCGTAATTTTAATGGTTGCTTTGCTCAATTGGTGGACCCTTCCAGAATTGTTTTGTCGAGAAATCTATGCAGCCGGGAGCTAAAACCGGCCGGAACCTCAAAGACCCGCTCGTCTCCTGTAATGACGAGCATCTTCCGGGTGCTGTCGTATACGGCACAGCATTTGCGGCAGCGTCGCAAATGCTGCTCGATGGTGCGGCACAGTTCGGGCGAAGCCTCGCCATCGACATATTCGGACAAATGGGAGATTATCGTTTTGCAACGGACCATGGGTTTACTCCTTTCCATCGTTCCCAAATGGACACCTTGGGTTTGGCGAAAATCGGCGACAGAGCTTCGCGCATCATCAGTCGGGCCCGATGCAGCCGGGTCTTTACCATGGGCACGCTGATGCCAAGAATATCCGCGGTTTCCGCGATGTTCAGGCGCTCCACGTCCCGCAAGATGAAAATTTCGCGGTAGATAGCAGGAAGGGTCGCCAACGCTTCCGTGATCGCGGCGCGAACCTCTCCCTGCTCCAGAATTTCATTGGGAAGATCGCGCCAGTCGGCAAATTGCCTGGGGCGGAATTGCTTGGTTCGATCATCTTCCGCGGAGTCCTCATCCACGGACTGATAGAGATGCTGGCGGCGTTTTCGCTTGCACATTCTGGCTTCGTTTTCGACGATCCGCATGGCCCACTGGGCAAATTTGTCGGTCTCCGTGAGTTGTTCCAGATGCAGAAATATCTTCAGCATGGCCTGCTGCACGGCATCTTCCGCATCGTCCTGATTGCGAAGGACGGAATATGCAATCAGGAACGCGCGCCGCTCATATGGCCGGATCAACTCATGAAAATGGCTACGCTCCCCATTCCTGATTCTCTGGATCAGGAATGGTTCCCTCGGTTGTCCCATCAGAGCCGGATCGCTCATTCGCAGCCTCTAGCATCCTCAAGGGGTAGATTCGCAGGACGAGGAAAGGTTACATTGTTCCGTTATTCATCTGTTCCGTCTGTTCCGTGCATCGATGCCAAGTCCAGCTCTCGATCCACAGTGGCCATTCGAAAGATTGATGGCCGTCGGTTTGAATGTGCGCCAGGATAAAGCCGAAATCGTTTGATGTGTAACCTTTTCTTCTTTCGGAAATCATACGGAATGAGAGGTTGTTATGCTATCAAACGTTTTGCTGTTGGTATTGGGAGGTCTCGCCGGTACGCTTGCTCTGACCTTTATGATGATGTTTGTTGCACCAATGATGGGTGTGCGCATGGACATTGCAGCAAGCCTGGCAGCGATGCTTCATGCGCCCCGGGCGGTTGGACTTCTGTTGCATTTCATGATGGGTACGCTTATTTTTTCCACGATCTATGGGTATTTGCTGCAGGGTCGTTTGCCTGGCCCCGGGCTGGTGCAAGGCATGATTTGGGGAAGCATTCTCTGGTTGATGCTGGAGTCGTTTGTCATGCCGATGATGGGTAAAGGATTCTTCGGCGCGAGCGGACCAGGCATGAAGGGTGCTGTGGCCGCTTTGCTGGCGCACCTCGTCTACGGTGGTTTGTTGGGTTGGATTGCGGCATTGGGATAAAGCCCCGAGCTGGCGGAAGCGATATAGGCGTATGCCACGATCAATTTCGAAGCATGATCTTGCAAGAGAAGCATCTCGGCTGAGGGGTACGCTAGGTTGCTGACAAATTGCCACCCTAAAGGCGATGCCGCAATGAAAGAGGTAATTCAAGGATGAAATCTAAACGGAACAGGATGCGCCTGTTAAAGATGGGCATTTTATGTCTTATTCCTGCATTGGCAGTAGCGCTGCACGCCCAGGCAGATAATGCAATCCCCGGTGCGCTCCCGGGTCTTAAGCCGGGAGACCGGATTCCATCAATTTCCGCAAAGGATCAGTCGGGCACGCCCGAGACATTCGACACGTTGAAGGGGAAGCGCGGTCTGCTGCTTCTGTTTTCGCGTTCCGCCGATTGGTGTCCGTTCTGCAAACAGCAACTCCTCGAGTTACAGCAGGCCAAGCAGGAGTTCGCGGCGAAAGGCATCCATGTTGCCTCGATCACCTATGATTCGCAGGCGATTCTGAAGAGCTTCGCCGATCGCAAGGACATTACCTATCCGATGCTCTCCGATCCGCAATCAAAGATTATCCGCGCTTTTGGCATTCTCAATCCCGAGGCTAAAGGTTTCGCTGCCGGGGTGCCATATCCAGGCCTGTATTACATTTCCGCGGACGGCGTGATACAGAAGCGTTTTTTTGAGGCTCAGTATTACGACCGCTTTACCCCCAGCGATGCATATGCCGAGATATTCGGCAAAGCCCCGCCGACAGAGCCACCATTTATTGTACGGAGCGGGCGGCATGTAACCGTTCAGCTTACTCAGTCCGACAAGGTTGTCGGTCCAGGGAGTCGTCTCGAGCTGCTGGTGACAGTCGTTCCTGCTGCAGGAGTGCACGTTTACGCTCCCGGCGCGGAGACCTACGGATACAAGGTCGTGAAGCTAAAGCTGAATTCCAATCCGAACTTTAAGCCCCTGCCAACGGCCTACCCGGGAGGGTCGATCATGAATTTCCCGGTCCTTAAGCAGTCAGTTCCGGTCTACAACAAACCGACCGTGATCCGGCAGGACGTGATAATGAGCGCCACTCGAGAGTTTGTCCATTCTGTTGGTCAGGGCAAGCAGATCGAAGTCACCGGAACGCTCGACTATCAGGCATGCAACGATCATGAATGCTTCAACCCCGTCTTTCAGCCGGTCCAGTGGACCTTGCGGGTAATACCGCTTGATTTTGTACGCGCTCCGGAAGCGATTCGTCATCAGTGAACTCATGGTCTCTGGCAGATTTGCTGCCGTACACGAATTGCGGCGAATAGGTGATTGCTAAGGAATGCTTGATCGTCCAATCTTCGAGTGCTGAAAGGAGACGGCATGCAGGATGCGGTTACACCAGCGGTAGCGACAAACCGCCGGATGGCCTATGGTTTGCTGCGCATCACGTTGGGAATCAATATTGCAATCCACGGAATCGCGCGTCTTGCGGCGGGACAACAACATTTTACGGAACATCTGATGCAGCAATTCGCCAGTTCGCCTCTGCCTGGAGACCTGGTACGTGGTTTTGCTAACGCGCTGCCCTGGGCCGAAGCAGTGATCGGACTGCTGATTCTGCTGGGCGCAGCAACACGGCCGGCGCTGATCATCGGAGCACTGCTGATGGCCGTGTTGACCTTCGGTGCCTCGCTTCTCCAGGACTGGAATGTAGCCGGAGTGCAACTGATCTATGCAGTCGTGTATTTTCTGCTCCTGGCCCTCGCTGAACATAATCAATGGTCGATCGATGGGCTGGTGCAACATTATCGCCCATAGACAACTTGATTTCCCATCAACTTACTTTAAGGAGTTTTGTCATGAACAACACCGCGCAACTCAGGCTTCCCACACAAACGATCGATAGCGCAGAAGGAACTGCAAAAACGCTGCTCGCTAAGGCAAACGCTCAGGCGGGATTTATCCCCAATATGTACGCAGGAATGGCAAATTCTCCCGGTCTGCTGGAGACGTATTTGTCGGGCTATCAACGCTTCCGCGACGAAAGCGGCTTTACTCCCGTTGAGCAGGAAGTGGTGCTGCTGACGATCAGCCGCTTTCATGAATGCACATACTGCATGGCCGCGCACAGCATGATCGCGGACAAAATGTCCAAAGTTCCGGCGGAAATATTGCAGGCATTGCGGACTGGCGGACCGATTCCAGACGCAAGGCTGGCTACTTTGTCAAAGTTTACCGCCATCATGTTGGACCAACGCGGCAATCCTTCACCTGAACAATTCGAGAATTTCATCGCTGCCGGGTTCTCTGACCGTGACGTGCTCGAGATTATTCTTGCGATAGCCGTGAAAACGATCAGCAACTACAGTAACCATGTTCTTCACACAAAAGTAGACGCGGCATTTCAGGCATACTCATGGGAACCGGGGTCTGTGGCCACGGTATAACATTTCGGCATTTTCAGGCCGGGGGAGCCGGATGACTCTAATCTTGGTGCTTGCCCTGGGGTTCGCTCCAGCCGACGCGGAGCGCTCGAATGACGTAACCGCAAGCGTTCCTCTTGTCCATTGCGTCGGCGGCTTTCTACTTTCTTGAGATCAGGCGAGTGGCGAGCTGATCCAGGGTGGTCGCAGAAAGCTCAGGCTTTGGAGATAGAGCAAACCAGGAAGCGCCCGGACGTTCCAAGAACGCTACTTCACAGCCGGCGGCTTTCGCGCCCATCAGATCCCATGGATGAGCCGCGATCATTACCATCTCACTTGTCTTTGCGTTGAGTTGCTTCGCCACGTAATGATAGGGATCCGGATGCGGCTTGAACTTTCTCACCGCATCGACGGAAAAAACTCGTTCGCACAGATGTGCAAGGCCCGCTGAGTGCATCTGCGCTTCGGCCACCGATTGGGATGAGTTGGTCAAGGCCACCAGACGAAATCCATCCTGGTGGAGGCGTTGCAATGCGTCGGGAACCTCGGGGTGGGCCGGCAGGCTTTTCATCGCAGTCAGAATGGATGCGGTATCGGCTTCACTCCATGGCACGGCATGTATTGTTGCCGTCATCTCTATCGCAAGGCGCGCAATGGTGGCGAAGTCGGCGTAGGTGTTGGTCTGTGTCACGGTTTGCGAATAGAGCAGTGTGCGGGCAAACCATTCTTTCAGTACCTCACCCTCTCCGAAGAAGCCCTCGAAGAAGGGCCGCAAGGCATTTATGTCCAGAAGGGTTTCGTTCACATCCAGTACGAGTATGCGCGGCAGTTGCTGTGTCAGCTTCGAAGTCATGTGCATCCCTCCGTGGTGAAGTAAGATGACGATCCGCCAATCGAGGAGACAACGGCGTCACAGAAGCTAACGCCAGAATGCCGATAGCCTGCGAATAAGCCGGCCCGTGGTTCCGGAGAAGGCGATTTCAAATGCCATCTTCGTTGCTAAAAGTTGCACTCCTGTCGAATAGGTCGGATAAGGATGAATGGTGGCAGCCAGATCGCTCAACTTCAGCTTGTTGTGCATGGCTATCGAAAGTTCGGTGATGGTTTCACCCGCCCTTTCGCCCACAATCGTCGCCCCTACAACATGGCCGTCCTTACGGGCGATGATCTTGATCAGGCCAAGCCGGTCATCTTCGTTGACGGCGCGATCGACCCTGCCAAGATCGAAGGTCCGGACGAGTAGATCGTCTTTGAACCTCGCTCGTGCCGCTTGCTCGGTCATGCCAACACGGGCAACTTCAGGCGAGGTAAACGTGATGCGTGGCAGGGCCTCCGTCATGCCCGCGTTGTTGCCTGGAAGCAGCGCATTTCTTACCGCTTGAAATCCCTGCCAACCCGCCAAATGGGAATACTGCGGGCCTCCGATCACGTCGCCGGCGGCATAGATGTGCCGGACATTGGTTTGCAGGTTGCGGTTGACTGGGATGCCCTTATCCGAAAAGCGCACGCCTGCCTCATCCAATCCAAGATTGTGCACCCGTGGCGCCCTCCCGGTTGCAACGAACAAAAGATCTCCTGTAACGGAACCGTTTTTTGTCTCAACCGTAATGTCGGCGCCTTGCTGCCGGGCACTCTCTGCTCGCGCATGAATGCGCAGCACACCCTCTTCAGCAAAAACTTTGCTCAGGATTTCCGAGACGTCCGGATCTTCCGAAGGGAGCAAGTGCTCAGCAATGATCAACACCTCCGCTCCCAGTCTGCGATAGGCCTGAGCAATTTCGCACCCGATCGGACCGCCACCGACGATCAGCATTCTTTTCGGCAATCGATCATTGTCGAAGATTTGCAGATAGGTCGAGTATGGGACATCAGCCAACCCGGAAATTTCCGGAATCCGCGGCTCCGCGCCGGTGTTGATCAGGATTTTCTTTGCACGGATTTGCTCGTTGCCCACTTTCAGCGTGTGTGCATCAAGGAATCGCGTGTCGCCCAGCAGAACGTCCATGCCCTTTTTGCGGAGTGCATCGGGCATCGTCGGTTTGTAAATGTGCTGGATCGTCCCGCGCAGGTATTCGCGCACCTCTGTCATATCCACGGCGGGGGCGCTGACATGGACACCGTACCTGGATGCCATGCGAGCGTGATGCGCCACGGTGGCCACTTTGATCAGCGATTTGCTGGGGACGCATCCTGTCCAGGTGCAGTCTCCGCCAATCAGGCCTTTTTCCAGCAGCGCGGTTTTTGCACCCAGTTGAACGGCAAAGTCAGCGGCAATCAGGCCGGAGGCTCCGGCACCAATGATGGCAAGATCGTATTCAGGCAGCTTCATAATTCTCCTTGTTCGACTGGAACGTGGGTGACGCCATTAAATGGAGTAGAACCAGCCCGCACACACCCAACGCGGCGGTGCCCAGCAGAAGTCCGTCTACATTAAATGTCTTTCCGAGCTCTCCTGCCAGCAGTGATCCGCCAATCGCACCCAGACTCAGCAACACGGAGTAGATGCCCATCGCAGCGCCCTTGCCCGTGCCGGCGCCAAGCGACTGCGCAAGCCATGCAAGGGCCGCCGGAGTAAAGCCGCTCTCCACCATAGCCAGCAGAGCAGTGGCTGCGGTCAGGAACCAGCGAACCGTTAGGGTCATGTGACCGGAATGGTTGATGGCGAAGAGCCCCAGGCAGACAGGCAGCATGGCCCAGAGCGCGATCCGCATGGCGGAGCGGACCTGCATGCGGGGAAGCACAAAGCTCCACCCCGTCACACCGAGTCCAAAGACGATGGAGTAGCCCAGGAGGAGCCATCCAACCTTCGCCGGGTCTGTGGAGAAGATTCCATCCAGGTACTGTCCTCCGTGCGCTTTTCTTGTCAGCAAAAACGGGAGTGTCGGACCCAGCCAAAGGCCCACAATTGCGTTGACGCACAGCCAGACAGGTGCCAGAGAACGCACGGAGGGATTTTTCAGCGCGCGCAGCAGGCCCCGGAATGCGGCCTGGGAGTCGTGACTCTTGCTGCCGCTCGCGCCGAAGAAGAGCATGATTGCGCAAAGAAGATAAGCAAGAGCCACCAGGCCGAATGCATGGACATGAAAGTGCTGCCAGAATTCGCTCCCCATCAGGCCGCCGAGCGCCAGCCCCGCCAGCAGGGAAAGCTCGAAGAAGCTCATCACGCGAGCGCGCAGAGCCGCGTCGTGCGTGGATGCGTCGGCAAGATAGGCCAGCAGCGGAGGTGTGACGGCGGCCACGCCCATCCCCTCGAGTGTTCGGCTCAGGAAAAATACCTCGACATGGGTGCTCCAGGCAAAGAGTTGAACCGCCAAGGCACCGGTCATCGCGCCGGTCACCATCAGCCAGCGCGGCGGGATGGCGTCGGAGGCGATGCCAAAGGGAATGGAAAAAACCACCTCCGCTGCGAAGGAAACCGCGCCCAAGGTTCCCAACAGGCCGGCATCGATGTGAAGTCCGTGACCGCTGAGGCGTGCCAGGTAAATTCCGATGAGCACCCCGCTTGCACTGCTCGCGATCCGCAGAACAGCATGTGCAAGGATCGTAATTGCCAATCGGCCTGGCCGTTGCTGCATTCGCAGGTTTAGCTCCTTCTCATGTCATAGGATGTTTGAGCGTGCGAAACGTTACGGAACGCAGTGCTTGTAACCTTATCTTGTTTCAGTAATCCATTAGCTTTGGGCTCTTGGGGCTGATCGTACAACCTTGGGGCGTACCGTGAACACAACAGGAAGGCGGACCTTTTGGACTCCTCGAACTTAGAGCCTGTTTACGATCTCCTGAGCAGCAGTCTAAGGAAGGCTAGTGTCCTGTCTTATTTAATTATTGACAATCGGCTGAAGCATGGTTATGCTC
>JBMFWV010000118.1:0-8590 GCA_049964915.1 Rhizomicrobium sp. | reverse complement strand
GCGGATCATCTCACCCGTAGAATCTGAATCGCGATCCCACGCAAGCGGCTTTTTCGCCTTTTCACAGAGTCGGGGTAGATATATCTTTGAGTCCTTCAAGCCGGGGCAATTTGTGGGCAAAAGCGTGTAGTTGGTCATGGGCAGGGGTTCGCGACCACCTGGCTCTCGGCTCGAGCCACGCGCCAGCAAAGCAGTGACGATCCCGGCGGGGGGCGGCAGACTGCCAGTCAGGTCGATTTCGTGATGCTCCAGGTCCTTGAACGTGTCCCAAAGTCGTGCGTCAATCTCTTCGAGTATGGTACGAAAGACGATACCGCGCTGCGTTGGTTGGTGTGTCACGCTTGGGAGTGTTCAGGGAGTAAAATCGAGTGATGTGCGAAACGGAGCAGGCTGTTGTTGCGGCGCAAAAAGTGCTTGATGACTTCATGGCGGCGTTTAATGCCCGCGACGTAGGAGCATTTGAAGCGACTTTTAATTTTCCGAGTGTACGCCTGGCGTCAGGAAAACTTGTATTGATAGAGAAGGGATTCCACGCGCCGTCCATGTTCACGACAGGTGCGCTGTCAGAATGGGATCACTCCGCTTGGGAGCGCCGAAGCGTACTTCATGCCGGGCCGGACAAGGTGCACATCGATACCCGCTTTTCCAGGTATCGCAAGGATGGCACTGTTATTGGAGGATTTGACTCTATCTACGTCGTTACCTGCGAAGACGGCCATTGGGGGGTAAAAATTAGATCCAGCTTCGCTCCTTGATTAGCGCCGAAGGGCGTTGGCGATCATTCTTGCGCGTCGGTCCTCATGCATGCCGTGGATAACAAGGACTGCGTGGATAAAGGCGATAAGCCATAAGATGAACCCGCTATGGTAAAGCACGATTGTTGCTTCAAGGACGACAGCTAACAGCCAGAACATAAAATTAAATAATGCTTGAAAGGGCTTGCCGGCAAATAAGACTGCAAGCGGCGAGCAGACTATGGCAAGGAGATAAAGCATCACTCGACGATCCGGCTGGGTGCCCTGGATAAATATGGGGTGCCCTCCAATTTCGCCAAGCCCCAAAAGTACAAAAAATCCCATACTCTAGGGGTTACAGGGCTGCCCGGATTCTTGCCGCGACCGGTTCCAATATTTTGGAATCAACCATTTGCCGAGCATGAAGCTTCATGTCGATTCCTGCGTGGCGTGGCAGGATATGAAAGTGTATGTGCGGTACGGTTTGACCCGCAGCTACGCCGTTAAGCTGCATCAGCATTATACCTGGTGGGTTGAGTGCAGATTTGATTGCACGCGCGATAAGCTGTGTGGCCGTGATAAGTCGGCTGGCTGAAGTGGCGGACAAATCGAGGATGTCGCATGCGGCTTCTTTTGGAATCACCAAAGTGTGACCTTCGACTTGGGGCATAATATCCAGGAACGATAAGACGTCCTCGTCCTCATAGAGTTTTACACACGGAAGTTCCTTCCTTAGGATCCTTGCGAATATGTTGTTTGGATCATAGGTCATGGTGTCCACTCCGTTGCTTTATTGAGGTGTACGAGGTGTGATTGATTGGGGCTGAAATTCAGTGTCACGTGTAAAAATCTCTAAACGTTGCTCAACTTGATTTCCTATAGGGACCAAGCTCTGACAGCTGCTCAATGCTGGCATTTACTGCGGCTCGCTCCTCGCGCAGGAAGGCAGACACTGCTTTGCGCAGCCCAGGATGGGAGATGAAGTGCGCGCTATAGGTCGCAACTGGCATATACCCTCTTAAAAGCTTGTGCTCGCCCTGTGCCCCAGCTTCGACCCTGGTAAGTTTGTTGGCGATCGCAAACTCAACAGCCTGATAATAGCAGGTTTCAAAATGCAGGAACGGAACCGTCTCGATCGAACCCCAATTGCGACCGAAGAGAACATTGTCTCCAAAAAGGTTGAGTGCTCCAGCTATCCAGTTTTTGCCACGACGGGCCATAACGAGCAAAATCTGGTGTCGCAGGCGTTCGCCTAGCACACTAAAAAATTCTCGCGTCAGATAGGGTGTGCCCCATTTACGGCTGCCGGTATCCATATAAAAGGCGAAGAAATGATCCCATGCGTTTTCCGTGAGATCGCCCCCGGTAAGCCAGTCAAATTCGATACCAGTTGCGGCAACTGCGGCACGCTCCTTACGCAGATTTTTGCGTTTGGACGAGGACAGCTGCCCGAGAAAGTCCTCGAATGACGTATAGCCACGGTTTTGCCAGTGAAATTGCTGATCTTTACGCTGCAGGAAGCCTTGCTGGCCAGCCAGCTGCCACTCCTGCTCCGTCATGAAGGTCACATGCAGGGATGAGCAGCCAAGCTGGTCAACTGCGGCTGCAGCTGCCTCTAGCAGACGTTTGGCGGCATCTTTGGGAGCGTCTGGGCCAACCAGTAGCCTGTGGCCGGTGACCGGTGTGAACGGGACTGCGGCCTGCAACTTGGGGTAATAGGTACCACCCGCGCGTTCGAACGCCTCGGCCCAGCCCCAGTCAAACACGTATTCCCCTCTTGAATGATTTTTGGCGTACAAGGGCATCACGGCGACGATTGCGTCGCCGTCTGCAAGTACGAGGTGCACCGGCTGCCAGCCGCTGTGCAAGCTGGCGCAGCCAGTGTCTTCGAGCGCAGAGAAGAACTCGTAGGTTGTAAAAGGGTGCGGCTCAGTAAGGGACCGGGGATTCGCACACGCGTTCCAGGCCTCAGGGCCGATTGCCTTGATACTACCTACGATGCGTGCCGAAACAGCGCTCACGCGATCTCAAACACCGCTTCGACTTCGACCGCCACGTTTCTCGGCAATGAGCCGGCACCGACGGCTGCGCGGGCGTGACGGCCATGATCGCCAAAGACCTCAAGCATGAGATCAGACGCGCCATTAGCCACTTCCGGATGCTGCCCAAAGCCTGCGATAGCGTTGACGAAAACGCCAAGCCGGATGCAGCGCCTGACCCGGTCTAGATCTCCACCGCATGCGGCCTTAAGTTGGGCAATGAGATTGATCCCGCACATTCTGGCCGCCGCCTTACCCTCATCCAGGCTCATGTCCTTTCCGAGTGTGCCTGCATAGCGGATCTGACCGTTTTCCAGCGGAATCTGGCCCGAAATGAAAACGAGGTGGCCAGTTGTCACGTAGGGTATATAAGACGCAACTGGGGCCGGTGGTTGGGGCAACACGATGCCAAGCTCGCTCAAACGCCGGTCGATGGTACCGGTCATGGAATCCTCCTTTGCGGACGCAAGCTGAAGCTAATCCGCCGGGCCCTGCGATGCGAGCGGAAAGAAGGGCTCCCGCGGCGCGCAATCTGCCGCTATAGAGGAGAGTGGAGGGCCCATGACGCGACGCCTCGACGCAGACGACCCGTGCCCCGTCCGCGATGGCTATTGGATGCCGGCGGAGTGGACTGCGCACGCGCGTACCTGGATGTGCTGGCCCTGCCGCACTGAGGCTTGGGGGGGACCGGACGGGTTGCTCCGCGCCAAACAGGCAGTGGCCCGTATAGCCCGCGCCATCTCGACATTTGAACCGGTGGTCATGGCGGTTCGGCCTTGCGACGCAGCGGAGGTAAAGCTTGCCTGCGCGGGCAAGGCGGAAATTTTCGAGTGCCCGCTGGATGATTCATGGGCTCGCGACATAGGTCCGACATTTCTGACCGGCCAGGGAGCCCTGCCTGCCGCAGTGCAGTGGCAGTTCAACGCCTGGGGCGGCAAATATACCCCGTATGCGGATGACGCCCATTTTGCCACCCGAGTCGGGCAGCGCATGCGGGCCTCGGTCTACCTTGCGCCACTTGTCTGTGAAGGCGGAGCGATCCACGTCGATGGCCAGGGAACGCTGCTAACGACCGAACAGTGCCTGCTCAATTCGAACCGTAATCCGGAACTGACGCAGCAACAGGTAGAGGAACGCCTTGCCCTGTTTACCGGGGCCCGACGGATTATCTGGCTGGGAGATGGGTTTTGTGACGAGGAAACGGATGGCCACATAGACAATATTGCTTGTTTTGCGGAACCGGGCTTGGTCATCGTTGGTGTGCCGCAGGCCAAGTCGCATCCAGATTACGGTCCCGTGCGTGAAGCGATTCGTCGGCTGGAGGAAGCGCGTGACGCCGAAGGCCGCGCCCTAAAGATCGCGGAGATCGTCCAGCCAGCTGCAACCCGGCTGGACTGGCGGGGTCGTCCGCTTGCCGCAAGCTATGTAAACTTCTATCTCACCAACGGCGGAGTGGTGATGCCAGCGTTTGAGGATGCGAACGACGAGGCTGCGCGCGCCGTCATCGCCGACTGCTTTCCGGGGCGGGATATCCTGCAGATCGATGCGCAGGATGTGGTCATGGGAGGTGGTGGAATTCATTGCATTACCCAACAGGAACCTTTGGGACACTAAGTACTGCCATGAGATTCGTGCGCTTCGCGGCTGTCCAATTCTCCTGTACATGGGATCGAGATGCCAATCTGACGAAAGCCAAGGATTTTGTACGGGCTGCCGCAGCGCAGGGGGCACAAGTAGTCCTTGTGCAAGAATTGTTTGAAACCCCCTATTTTTGTCAGGATCAGTCTGCGGACTTTTTTGCCTTGGCCCGCCCATTTGCGGACAACCCCGTCATTCGAGAGATGGCGGAACTCGCCCAAACTCTCGGAGTGGTATTGCCAGTGAGCTTCTTTGAGCGGGCTGGCACCGCCTATTTCAATGCATTGGCGATGGTCGACGCTGATGGCACTGTGCTGGGACGTTACCGCAAAGCGCATATCCCGGATGGCCCAGGCTACCAGGAAAAATACTATTTCACCCCAGGGGATTCCGGTTTCAGGGTGTGGCAGACGCGCGCCGGTATTCTGGGGTGTGCGATTTGTTGGGACCAGTGGTTCCCAGAGGCGGCGCGTGCCATGGCCCTGATGGGGGCGGAGGCACTTCTTTACCCAACAGCGATCGGATCGGAGCCAGCCCCAGCTCCGCCTCTCGATTCGCGCGATCACTGGCGCCGAACGATGCAGGGTCATGCCGCGTCCAATCTGATGCCGGTGATTGCCGCCAATCGGGTGGGAGTCGAACAAGGGTTGCAGTCAGAACTGACCTTTTATGGTTCTTCCTTCATCGCCGGCCCGACCGGGGAAATCGCAGCTGAACTCGATCGCGAAGCCGAAGGTATTATTACCGCCCAATTTGACCTTGATCTTCTAACCAAGATGCGCGCGAGCTGGGGGGTATTTCGAGATCGCCGTCCCGATCTTTATGGCATTTTGACGCGCTATGACGAAGGTGTCTAACGGCGCGGCAAAGAGCGTCCCTTAGTGACACTATCGCGGCCAAATTTAGCGCGCACCTTATCGACTGCGCGTTCAGCGGCCGCCTGACGGGCACTACCCAGAAGGTCCGGAGGGTCGCAGTCTTCTGCCGGAGCGAGATGGGAAAGGCCAACCCCGATCAGCCGGAACGCTGTACCATCGGCCTCGCGCGCAAGTAGCGGATGGACGACTTCAAAGATGCGATGTGCGAGTTGGGTCGGCGCATCCAGCGAGGAGGCCCGTGTACGGGTCTGAAATCGTGCGGTCTTGAGTTTCAGGGTGATCGTCCGGCCGCCCATTTGTGCGGTCTTGGCGCGGGCAGAAACCCGTTCTGCCTGATCCCAGAGCAAGTGGGACAGCGTCTCAAAGTCAGCGATGTCCTCGGCAAAGGTCGTCTCACCCGAAATACTCTTCATCTCGGCATCCGGATCGACCGGCCTTTGGTCTTGGGCACGCGCCATATTGGCAAGCCACCAGCCGGTTTTCCCGTATCGCTTGACCAAATCGTCGGGGGGCATGTCCTGAAGTTGGGCGATCCGCGTGATACCGTCGCGAGCCAGCTTGTTTGCTGTAGCGTCGCCGACGCCGCGGATGAATGAAATTGGCTTGGAACGAAGAAAGTCAACCGCTTCGGCGTGGCCGATTACCGCATAGCCGCGGGGTTTGTCGAGATCCGAAGCAAGTTTGGCTAGGAACTTGTTGAAGGACAGGCCAATCGAAACGGTGATTCCAATCTCTTGTTCGATGCTTTTGGCGAGTCTCGCCATCGTCCGAGCTGGCGGGGTTCCATGCAATCGCTCCGTGCCGGACAGATCCAGATAGGCTTCGTCGAGCGAGACCGGTTCTACCAAGGGTGTCAGGGCTCGCATGGCAGTACGCACGGCGCGGGCGACCTCAGTATACTTCTTGATGTTTGGCGGGATGACCACTGCTTCAGGGCATAGTTTCAGCGCTTGGAACATGGGCATTGCTGAACGTACCCCAAAGATCCGCGCTATATAGCAGGCTGTTGAAACAACTCCGCGCTTGCCACCACCAATAATGACGGGCTTGTCAAGCAACATCGGATCATCGCGCTTTTCGATTGCGGCGTAAAAGGCGTCGCAGTCCAGATGGGCAAGATGGAGGTTGTTCAGTTCATGATGAACGAGAACCCGCCGGCTGCCGCAAACCCTGCAACGCGGTCCCATCGTCTCAACAAGACAATCGCGACAGAAGCTACTCATGGCCAGAGCCATGCCGCACCTCGCACGCCTGAGGAATCTCCATGACGGTTGCGCCGGATGAGCGGCACGGTCTCCGGCATAAAAGCGTAGGCCATCACCCGCTCAGGCAGACCCGAATAGAGGCTCTCGAGATTTGACAGACCACCCCCGAGTACAATGCAGTCGGGATCAAGGAGATTGATGACGGTTCCGAGCGCCCGTGCAAGACGATCCTGATGTTGGTCAAGAATAGCCAGGGCCAAGGTTTCGCCAGCCTTTGCACGCTGGGCTATGACAGTGGCTGGCTGGTATTCTCCGCTTCGCTGCGCATAGCTGGCCTCAAGGGCGGGACCGCTAAGAAAGGTTTCGATGCAGCCCTGTCGGCCGCAATAGCAAGACGGACCAGGGATTTCCTCGCCGCGGGCCGCCGGTAAGGGATTGTGCCCCCACTCACCTGCAATATCATGAGCGCCGCCGACCAGACCGCCCCTTACAACCAGACCGCCTCCGACACCGGTACCCAATATGACCCCGAACACCACGTTGGCGCCGGCCGCTGCGCCGTCTGCGGCTTCAGAGAGCGCAAAACAGTTGGCATCGTTGGCGAGGCGAACCGGTCGCTCAAGAGCCATCTCAAGGTCGGTATTGAGTGGCCGCCCATTGAGCCATGTTGAATTCGCGTTCTTCACCACGCCGCTGCGCGAACTGAGTGTCCCGGGGATAGCAATGCCGATACTACCCGATGCTGCAAGCTGCGCCTCTGCAGTCGCAACGAGGCCTACGATACTTCGGATGGTGGCTGCATAATCTTGCTTCGGCGTCGGAGTTCGCTCCCGAAGCACAATGTTGCCACTCGAATCGAGTGCCGCGATTTCGATTTTGGTGCCGCCGAGATCGATGCCGAAGCGGTAGCGCGACAAGGTCATGAGGTCAGGTAACTTGAGGTCGCGGCAACTCTAGGACAGGTGCGGGCAAGCTGCCAGCCCGTGTGTATGGTGTTCCCATGGACGCGATGCCGGAGGTCGGCGCACACTGGCTACCCTGGCACGCGCGTTGCCGGATATCAGTCGGTGCAGGGGGCAGGCGGGAAGCGACCTGTTTGCGAGAGCTTTACCTAACGGGCGAGCCGGGCACGGATATAGGTACTGGCCTCGCGCCAATCCTCAGCGCGAAAATGTGCTTCAGGCGCAGGTGGTAGAAGCGGCTTTAGCCGCTCATCACCAACAAGATGGATGCGAATTACCGAAGGAGCGAGGTCCGCCGCCGAGCGGTGGTGCTGGCCGATGTCATCGACGAAAAAGGCTGGTGGGGCCGCCCGTCGCGCTAGAGCTGCGATTGCCGGCCCTTTGGGGCCAGAGTTGCATAGCAGCGGGAGCTGCCATCCCAAACGTTCGAGGTTACGAAGCCGGGCTGGAGCTTGATGTGGGGTGACGTTCGAAAGAACCACGATCTGCACCAGGAGGCTCAGCTCGCCAAGCGCGGCATCAGCGTGCTCTACTGCCTCAAGGTCATCGAGTTCGGCCCTGAACTCTTCCAAAAGGGCGGTGACCTCAACATCAAGAAGGACCTCACCAGTGGCCCTGTCCCGTACATTGCCGTGCAGACGGTAGCTCGATAGATCAAGAACGAGCCCCCTGGGATCGAGAAATTTTTCCAGCCCGGCAACAAAGCGCAGTAGCACCTCGTCGGCGTCGACGATCAGAAGCGGGCGTTTGGAATCAATCGGCACAGTGTCGGGCGCGACATAGAAGTCATTCATTCAGGTAGCCTCCGGCGGGCCCTATGAAGGGTATCGGCGCTGAGACCCCGCGATATACAAAATTCACGGGCCAGCTGCTCATGGGCGAGCAGGAAATCCATCACCGCTGCCAGGAATTCCGGCGAGTTGGCCCTCGCGCGCACTTCGCCGACTGCGACCCCACTTTCAGCAACAAAGCGATCAAGGGCGTCTTGGCTTTCCGCTAGGAATCCCAGGATCTCGAGGGCCAGAACCTCAGCGGAGGGGGAGGGGGATGGTCGGGTCATTGTCAATAGAGCGTTAATGGTTTGGGAGGATAGTGAGGTTCCGTTGGGGTGCTGGTCGGCTGTGGGCTGCCAGC
>JBMFWV010000117.1:0-8617 GCA_049964915.1 Rhizomicrobium sp. | reverse complement strand
GCGGCTCGACACCGATTTGCGCCGGGCAGACGCTCTCCTCTCGCGCTTTGCGGGACACTGAACTGCCGGGGGTCTAGACCGGCAGACGAATGAGCGCCCTGAGCCCGCCCATGGGGCTGTCATCGAGACTGAGTTCCCCGCCATGGGCCCGCGCGATATCGCGCGCAATGGCCAGGCCAAGTCCAGAGCCTCCAGCCTGCAGATTGCGTCCTTCATCGAGACGGTGGAAAGGACGAAAGGCCTCTTCGCGACGTGCTTCAGGAATACCGGGCCCGTCATCATCGACGATGATGTCGATAAAGCGCCGCTCATCGCTGCCATGGGCGAGGAGGCTCACCTGCACATGAGTGCCGTGCTTGAGGGCATTGTCGATCAGATTGTTCAGGCAGCGGCGCAGGGCATGGCGCTTGACCGGCAGGATGAACTCCCCTGTCCACTGCATGGTGATGCGATCGGCGGTCTTGCCCCTTGTTGCGGCGTCACAGGTTTCACGCACGAGCTGGGCCAGATCGGTGTCACTCGCTGCCTCGCCACCTTCGCCACGGGCGAACTCGAGGTAGCCTTCCAGCATATGTTCCATTTCGACGATGTCTTCGATGAGTGGCGCGGCATCGCTCTCATCCATCATGGCAAGCTGCAGCTTCATGCGCGTGAGCGGGGTCTTCAGATCATGGCTGACGGCGGCCAGCATTTCGGTGCGCTGCTGCAGAAAGCGCTCGATGCGTGCGCGCATGGTGATGAAGGCCTCGGCGGCACTGCGTACTTCGGTCGCGCCACGAGGCCGGAAGTCTGGCACGGTACGGCCCCGGCCGAACGCTTCGGCGGCCAGCGCCAGCCGTTCGATCGGCCGCACCTGGTTGCGCAGAAAAATGATAGCGATGGCAAGCAGGATGAGGGCAGAGACCACCATCCACAGGATGAAGACTTCGGCGGTGCCGGCGAACACGCGCTCGGCGGGAATGAGCAGGCGCAAGGTGCCGTGCTTTAGTTCGACACTGATGTCGACGTAGCGCCCGATGACGCGCGAGGAGAAGGGGTGATCTTCACCCAGCTGATTGTCGAAGACATAAGTCAGGATGTAGCTGATATGCGGGGCCCGGTGCTCCACCGGCAGACGCAGACGCTGGCCGGGCAGGTAGGAGATCTGATAGCCCATGCTCCTTGCGGCCATGTCGAGCAGTGCCGTGCGTGTCTTTGGATCGCGATGGGTTTCAACGAGATTGACGAGAAACGCGACCTCACCGGCGACCCCCTGACTCATGTGTCGCGTCATGGTGTCGTAATGGCGGGCAAAAAAGGCGAAGGTGACCACACCTTGCAAGAGCACCACAGGGGCGACGATGATGATCAGTGAGCGACCGAACAGGCGCTGCGGCATCGCCTTGCGCAGAGCCTGGAGGGGGCGCCGCACCTCTAGCTCACCCGGTCCGGAATGAGGACGTAGCCGACACCGCGCACGGTCTGGATATAGAGCGGTAGTTTGGGATCCTCTTCAATTTTGCGCCGCAGCCGCGTCACCTGGACATCGATCGAGCGCTCGAGCGTGACACCGAGGCGGGTGCACAGATCAGCACGGCTGAAGGGGCGGCCGACATTGGCCGCGAATAATTTGAGCAACGCCGCTTCGGAGGTGGTCAGACGCACGGGTTTGCCGCGTCGTTTGAGTTCGCTGCGTTCCGGATCGAAGATGGCTTCGCCCATCTTGACCTCGCGCAGGGCGGAGGTTGCTACGGGCGCGGCGCGGCGCATCAAGGCACCGCAGCGCAACAGCAACTCGCGTGGTTCAAACGGCTTGGGTAGATAATCGTCGGCGCCATGTTCCAGTCCGGCAATGCGATCCTCGGGGCCGCCGCGTGCGGTCAGGATGAGGATCGGAACCTGCGAATGGGCGCGCACCGATTTGGTAAGTTCGAAGCCGGTCTCGCCTGGCATCATGACATCGATGATCAGCAGATCGAAGGCGATCGACTTCATGAGGGTGCGGGCTTGGGCTGCATTGGCGGCAACGCTGACGCGAAAGCCGTTGGCTGAGAGGTAGCGCTGCAGCAAGGCCCGCAGGCGTTCATCATCGTCGACCACGAGCAGGTGGGCGGTTTCTGCCGTGCCGGCCGGGCTCATCGCCGCGTCTCCCCTCTGGGCGCGCTCGCGAGCGCTGCCAGCACATGCCGAAAGCCGGCGACGCTGTCTGGTCCGGCCTCGCGAAAGGCGCGCGCCAGCCTTGGGCGCTGTGCTTCCCACAGGCGCTGTTCGAGCAAGACACCTTTTTCGCAGAGGCGCAGTTCGCGCCGACGCCGGTCGCCTGCGGCGGTTCGCCGCTCGACATAGCCCTCGGCCAGTAGCTCGGTAATTACCCGGGCCAGGCTCTGTTTGGTGATTTTGAGCCGGGCCAGAAGCTCAGCTACGGTAATGCCCGGTTGGCGCGCAATAAAATAGAGGGCCCGGTGGTGGGCACGCCCCAGCCGGACAGATTTCAGTACCGCATCGCCGTCCGCGAAGACCTCTGCGAAGGCGGCAAAAAGCAGGTCAACGCCCTGCTTTAATGCCTCGTCGTGAAGGTATAAAGGAAAGACCTGCGGCCGTGGCTCAGCACCTTTTGCGTCAGACATGCTGACATATTTAGGCTGGCCGGCAGTTTCCGGCAAGCCGCAGCCGATAACACTGCGTGACGAGGATTTCATGGCCGACATAATTCCCTTCGACGATCGCGACGGCTCGCTCTGGTACGACGGAAGGCTGGTGCCGTGGCGCGATGCCAAGACCCATATTCTGACCCACGGGCTGCACTACGCCTCCTCGGTGTTCGAAGGTGAACGCATCTATGGTGGCCGGATTTACAAGCACGAGGAGCATATCCAGCGTTTGTTTGAATCAGCGCAGATCCTCGGCATGCAGGTTCCCTATACCCAGCAGCAGATATTCGATGCCTGCTATGCGGCGGCGAAGGCGCAGGACATTGTCGATGGCTATGTCCGGCCGGTGGTGTTTCGCGGCTCGGAAATGATGGCGGTTTCGGCCCAGCACAGCAAAATCCACGTCGGTGTCGCAGTCTGGACCTGGGGATCTTATTTCGATCCGGCCACCAAGATGAAGGGCATTCGCATGATGGTGTCGGACTGGAGACGTCCGGCGCCCGACACCGCGCCAACCAAGGCCAAGGCGGCGGGTCTCTACATGATCTGCACGCTCTCCAAACATGCAGCCGAAGCCAAGGGCTTTGCTGATGCCCTGATGTTTGATTATCGCGGGTATGTTGCCGAAGCGACCGGGGCTAACATCTTCTTCATCAAGGACGGCACGCTCTTTACCCCGACACCCGACTGCTTCCTGGATGGCATTACCCGTCGTGCGGTGATGGGGCTGGCCAAGGTGCGTCAGGTCCCGGTCGTCGAGCGCCACATCGAGCCCAAGGAGATGGAAGGCTTCGAAGAGTGCTTCATTGTTGGCACCGCCGCCGAGGTGACCCCCGTCTCTCAGATCGGGCCGTACAATTTCCAGCCCGGGGCGCTTACCCAGACCCTGATGCATGACTATATGGACGACGTGCACCGCGAAAAATCGGTGGTCAGGCTTTAGCTCTGACCTGGCTTCTGCCAGCGCCGGGCGGCGTCAAGATCTGACAGCTTGGCGTCCACCCAGCGGGCGTCGTCGCCATATTGCTCCTGCTTCCAGAACGGCGCCCGGGTCTTCAGATAATCCATCAGGAAGTCGGCGGCCTCGAAGGCGCCGCGGCGATGGGCGGCTGCGGTGATCACAAGCACGATGCGGGCGCCGGGGCCAAGCCGGCCAATGCGGTGAATGATGCGAACCCCTAAGAGCGGCCAGCGCGCCTGCGCGGTATCAACGTGGCGGGCGATCTCCGCTTCCGTCATGCCTGGATAGTGTTCGAGCCTCAAAGCCGTCAGGCCATTATCGGCTCTGACGCGCCCCTCGAAGGTGACGACGGCGCCGATATCGTTGCGTCCGCTTGTGAGGGTAAGGGCTTCTGCCGCGCTGTCGAAATCTGCTTCCTGGACAGAGATCTGCAATTCAGCCTCCTGTCACCGGCGGGAAAAATGCAACTTCACGTGCTGCGTCAAGTTCCTCATTCCAGCTCGCATGCTCCTGATCGATCGCTAGATTAAGGCTGCTTGGCATCCCAAACACGCGCGCATATTCAGGACTGCGCGCTGCGAGATAGGCAGCCAGCTGGCGCGCTGTCCTGACCTCGGCAGGCAGGTCCAGCGTCTCCTCGCTGCGACCAAGTTTCTCGCGAACCCAGGCGAAATAAAGCAGCTTCATACGGCCTCTCCGGCGCTGTGATGCTGCTTCCCATCGCCCTCTTCCGCACGTGGCTTCCGATCAAGATGGGCAAGTCCGGCCCGGAAATAAACGGCTCCGGTATAGACCGTGAGTGCCGCTGCCACCCACAGCAGCAGCACGGCAAAGGCCAGCGCGCCTGGCACCACGCGATTGGCCGAGGGCCCAAGGATCATTGCACCGATGGCGATCATCTGGATCGTGGTTTTCAGTTTGGCGATCGAGCTCACCGGCACGCTGACACGGACGCCGGCGAGAAATTCGCGCAGACCCGAGACCAGAATTTCGCGGCAGAGAATGACGAGGGCGGGGATCAGTTTGTAGCCATCGAAAGCCCCGCCGGCGACCAGCATCATGAGAGCGGTGGCAACGAGGATCTTGTCGGCGATCGGATCGAGCATGCGACCGAAGTCGGAATAGGCTTTGAGCCTGCGTGCCGCCAGGCCATCGAAGAAATCCGTCACACCGGCGAGGACAAAGATCGCGAAGGCCGCAAGCTTGCCCGAGGGGCCAGGAACGGCGAAGGCGAGCGCAAACAGCGGCACCAGCGCGATGCGGAACATGGTAAGGAGGTTGGGCAGGCTGTACATGGGTCCACAATTACACCCGCTAGCCGCCCGCATGGAAGAAGTCGTAAATTTTCTTGGCCAGTGTGGCACTGACGCCCGCTACCGCCTGCAGGTCGGTTACGCTGGCTGCGGAAACCGCCCGGGCCGAGCCGAAATGCTGCAGGAGCGCCCGCTTGCGGGCGGCGCCTACACCTGCGACCTCGTCGAGCGGATTGCTGCCGATCGCCTTGCTGCGCCGCTTGCGGTGGCTGCCGATGGCAAAACGGTGAGCCTCGTCGCGCAAACGCTGCAGGTAATAGAGGACCGGGCTTTTGACATCGAGCCGGAACGGCGCCTGGCCGGGGCGATAAAAATGCTCGCGACCGGCATCGCGATCCGGCCCCTTTGAGATCGCCACCAGGGCGACATCCTCGATGCCAAGATCGGCGAAGACCTGGCTGGCGATGCCAAGTTGGCCTAGGCCGCCGTCGATCAGTACAAGCTCGGGCCATTTGGCCTTGGCACTTTCGTCGTCCCTGAGCAGGCGGCCAAAGCGCCGGCTGAGCACTTCACGCAGCATGGCGTAGTCATCGCCGGGGGTCAGTTCGTCGGACTTGATGTTGAATTTGCGGTATTCCGCCTTCTCGAAGCCATCGGGGCCCGCGACGATCATGGCGCCGACGGCATGGCGGCCCTGAATGTGGCTGTTGTCGTAGACTTCGATGCGCCGTGGCGGACTGTCGAGACCAAGGGCATCGGCGAGGGCCTCCAGCAGCTGCACCTGGGCTGAGTTTTCGGCCAGCCGTCTTGCCAGCTGTTCGCGGGCATTGCTCAGCGCCATTTCGACGATGTCATGCTTTTCGCCGCGCCGGGGCACGGTGAGTTCGACACGCTTGCCGCTGCGGCTGGTTAAGGCCTCAGCCAATAGCTCGGCCTCGGCTGCCGATTCGCTGAGAAGGATCAGCGGCGGGCATTCGCGCTCGTCGTAGAATTGCGCAATGAAGCTTGCGAGGATGTCGGCGCTGTCGCCCTGGGCGCCGCTGCGCGGGAAATAGGGCCGGTTTCCCCAGTTCTGTCCGGCGCGAAAGAAAAACACCTGGATGCACACATCGGTGCCCTGGGCGAACAGGGCAAAGACATCGGCATCGGTAAAACTGGTTGGATTGATGCCCTGATTGGACTGGATCTGGCTCATGGCGCGAATGCGGTCGCGCAAGACGGCTGCCCGCTCGAAGTCCAGGCTGCGCGATGCTGTTTCCATCTCCTCTGCCAGCTGGGCCTGGACGCTGCGGCTCTTGCCGGAGAGAAACGCCTCGGTTTCCTGCACCAATGCCCTGTAGTCGCTCTCACTGATGCGTCCCACGCAAGGCGCCGCGCAGCGTTTGATCTGGTGGAGCAGGCACGGCCTGGTGCGGCTTTCAAAGACGCTGTCGGAGCAGGAGCGCAGCAGAAATGCCCGTTGCAGGGTGTTGAGGGTGCGGTTGACGGCACCGGCGCTGGCAAAGGGGCCGTAATAGTGGCCCTTGGTGGTTCTGGCGCCACGATGCTTGAGAAGCTGCGGGAAGGGATGATCCTCGCGCAGCAGGATGTTGGGAAAGCTTTTGTCGTCGCGAAACGACACATTGTAGCGCGGCTTGAGGCGCTTGATCAGATTGCTTTCGAGCAGCAGGGCTTCGCTTTCGCTTGCCGTGGTCACGAAGAGCATGTCATGGGTTTCGCTGATCATGCGGGCGATGCGCTCGGTCTGACCGCCCGATTTGGCATAAGCGGCGACCCGCTTTTTCAGGCTCTTGGCCTTGCCGACATAGAGCACCTCGCCCTTGGCGCCCAGCATGCGATAGACACCGGGGGACTCGGGCAGGTTTCTGACATAGGCGGCAATGCGGGCGGCACCGCTGAGCGTTCCGGAGCCGTCGGAAGGGGCCGTCGGGTCAGTCATGGCAGCAATGTTGTCTGTGTGCCGCAAGCATGAGGAGGGCGGCGCAGCCGCGATGCTGTTTGCGACAGGAGGGATCTACAACCCACCTCATCTGCGGCGACGTTCGATCTCGACACCGGCGCTCTCGGCGTCTGCGAGGGCATTGAGCTTTTCCACCCGCACTCGCGCCCGTCTGACCCGCGGATCGCTAAAGCAGGCCTCGGCAATACGATGTGCCAGCGTCTCGGCGAGTTTGACGTGACCGGCGGCGACGAGGCTACGGATACGCTGGGTGATGTCGTCGTAATCAACGACCTCTGCAAGACGGTCATCCAGGGGCGCAGTATCGTCGACGGCAAGATCGACATTGATGCGCACGGGCTGATGGCGCCCATGTTCATGGCCGTAGACGCCGATCTGGGCATCGAGACAGAGATTGCGGATGAAGACGTGGCTGATGGCCTGATCGCTGTCAGCGATGGGCAGGGGCGGGACGCGGAGGTTCTGGCTCATGACTATTCTCTCACGGCCACATCGGCCGTCTGCCACGCAAGATGCTGACCGCCGTCGACGGCAATCAGCTGACCGGTCACCGCAGGGGCGGCCAGAAGATAGCGCACCGCCGTGCAGACATCCTTGGGCTCGGCGCCGGTTCCCAGCAGGGTGGCTGCCCGCTGGCGCAGGAAATCAGCTTCGCTCTGGCGCTGGTTCCGCAAGGTCGGACCGGGCCCTACCGCATTGACGCGGATCCTGGGGGCGAGGGCCTGGGCGAGGGTCACGGTCAGCCAGTCGAGGCCGGCTTTGCTGAGGCTGTAGGTCAGAAATTGGGGTGTTGGTTTGAGGACACGCTGATCGATGATGTTGATGATTGTTCCGGCAAGATTTTGCGGCAGGGCCCGCGCGAATTCCTGCGCGAGGACAAATGGGGCGCGCAGGTTCACCGCCATGTGCTGATCCCAGCTTTGGCGGGTGGCGCTGTTCCAGTCATCTTCCTCGAACAGCGAGGCCGAATTGATGAGTGCGCCGATGGGGCCAAGCGCCCTGGTGGCGCGTCCGATGAGGTCACGGACCTGTTCCTCGCAGGACAGATCGGCCTTGAGCAGCGCTGTGGTCCGGCCGAGCGTCGTGATCTGGGCGGCGAGGTCCGCGGCATCGGTTTCGGAGGTATTATAGTGGAGGGCGATATCAAAGCCTGAAGCCGCCAGATCAAGGGCGATTGCCCGACCCAGGCGTTTGGCGCCACCGGTTACGAGCACAGTTTGAGGTCCGTTCTGCATGCTCAGCTTCTAGCCCAAGAGAGCGGGGTCTGTCACAGGGAACCCGAGGAACTGGCGCGGAGCACGCGACATCCCTCTTGCGGACGGACCTAGGAGAGGAAGCCGACGGCCTTTCGCACCTCCTTCATGACGGGTTCGGCAATCGCCCGTGCCTTCAGGGCGCCAGCGCTCAGGATGCGGTCAAGTTCGGTCGGATCGCCCATCAGCCGGCGCATCTGAGCTCCTATAGGGGTAAGCTTGGCAACTGCCAGATCGGCAAGTTCGGATTTGAAGGCCGAGAATTGCTGTCCGGCGAAGCGCGTGATGACCGCTTCGACGGTCTCATCTCCGAGGGCGGCAAAAATATTGACGAGGTTCTGTGCCTCAGGGCGGCTTTCCAGCTCCTTGGGCTCGGCGGGCAGAGGCTCAGGATCGGTGCGGGCCTTGCGGATCTTATTGGCGATGGTGTCTGCATCATCGGTGAGATTGATGCGCGACATGTCGCTTTCATCGGTTTTTGACATCTTCTTGGCGCCGTCGCGCAGGCTCATGACTCGCGTCGCTGGTCCACTGATCACGGGCTCGGGAAGCGGAAAAAA
>JBMFWV010000116.1:0-8923 GCA_049964915.1 Rhizomicrobium sp. | reverse complement strand
CAGAATGTAGTGGCGACTTTTGCGCTAACCCATTGTTTTGCCTCAAAACGTATGGCGATTCTGCGCAAGTTGGGCTAACTCAGTGCGACCGCGATTTCGGCCAGCCTGGCGACTGTATTCAGATTTCGCGCAGTCCCTTGCTTTTCACTGGGGATGCGGAGCCGGGTCGCGGCCATGCCGTCTGGGTAATACACGTACAGTTCACGCAGGCCCCGGCGTATCTGTTCGTTCTTAATCCCGGTCACGCCAGCCAATGGGTCACTCGGTGGCTGTCCTGGGACGAACAGCGCCATGATACGATTGCGGGGCGCATCCAAAAACGGATTCCGGACGAGTACGCCCGCAATTTCGTCCGCGGTTCGCACCATAACGGTGACGTGTTTGCGCGCGTAGGCACTGACAAGCTCTTCAAGCTCTCGTCGAACCGGATCCTCAGTTCGATCACTTTGGAAGACAACGTTGCCACTCGCAATGTAGGTTTTTACCTTCTGAAAGCCCGCCGCCTCGCATATTTCGACCAATACGCTCATTGGCAACTTTCCGGTACCGCCCACGTTCACCGCCCGAAGCAGTGCCACATATCCGGTCACGCGTCGTATTCTCCCTCGCCCACGCGAAATGTAATCACGATTGGGGTTTGAGGCTGGACCATGTGTCAGTTCACAAGCGTGCCGGCCTTCCAGATTTGCTGGATCGCCGGTTGCGGCCGGTACAAAAGGGAGAGATCGTCGAGTGGATTGCCGTCCACGATCACAAAATCGGCGTAGGCGCCAGGACTGATGCAACCAAGCCTGCCTGCCATATTGATCAGTTCGGCATTTATGGATGTCGCCGATTGCAGAATCTGCAGGGGCGTTTCAACTTGGCTTCTGAGCCGGAATTCGTCACGCTGATGAACATGAAGGGGGCCGAGCAAATCCGTTCCGAAGCCGAGCTTGACGCCCGCAGCCCGGCACAGCTCAATGGCTTCAAGGCCGCGTCCGCGAACCACTTCCAGCTTTTCAAGAAGATGATCGGGTGCTCCCATCTCCCGCCCATGCGTATAAAGACTGTCATAAGTTGACAGTGTCGGAACAACAAAGGCGCCATGACGGCTGACATCCGCGGCCGCAGTCTTGTCGATCAGATTGGCGTGTTCGATGGAACGTACCCCCAGCCGAACCGCCCGACTGATAGTCTCGGCGGTGTATGCGTGGGCCGCCACATAAGCCCTGCGGCGCGAGGCCTCGTCTACCGCCGCGGCGATCTCCGCTTCGGAGAATTGCTGCATCCAGATAGGATCGCTTGGCGAGGCAATGCCGCCGGAGACGAAGATCTTCAGATGATGGGCCCCTTGGCGCAGTGCCTCACGCGCAGATTTGCGGATTGCATCGACGCCATCAACAACCTCCGAGATACCTCGGTGGGCGGAGCAGCCACAGGGTTGCCATTCCATATGGGGGGGACGGGTATCACCATGGCCACCGGCCTGGCTGAAGGCGCGGCCACAGTAGAAGAGACGTGGACCTGAGACATATCCTTCCTCGATGGCGCGCCATAGTCCGTAATCCGCCCCACCGACGTCGCGCACAGTTGTGAAACCGCGTCTCAGTGCCTGTTCCATCAGGTGACGGCTGCGCTGGGCAACATAGGTTGCCGGATAATATTCGAGCTTGGCGAGATCAATCTCTACGGCATAGGCATGAAAATGCGCGTCGATGAACCCGGGCAGCATCACGGCACCCTTCAAGTCGATAACCTGATCGAAATGGCCTTCAGGCCGTTCCTTGGCGACGGATTGGATGACGTCGTTTTCGACCGCCACAAAAAAATCGGCCAGAAGCTCCGACCTCACGCCGTCAAAGATGAGTGCGTTTTCAAACAGCTTTCGTGTCATCGCCCGGTCCTTGTCCAAATCCAATTCGCTCGCAATGGCCTTAGTAGCGCAAAACGCCCAAGGCGGGTAGCGCCGCGCGCCGCCAGCCGGCTTCGATCCGTCGACTATCGCGGTCAAGCTGTCAGGCTGGCCCTGGACCTGAATCACGACGTGGCCTCGGTGGGAGCCCCCAGAAGAGGTTTGATGTGCCGGCGACGAGACGTTGCCGCAGCGCAGGGGAGAGCTGAAAATTTGTCCATTGTGCACGGTGCTCTCGGCAGGAGGGGGTGTCCTCAGCCTGGCCCATTGCGGCATCGGACGAGCACCTTGGCCAGGACAGGGGCGCCGGTGGCGCCCTTCCCGTGACAGGTTTTATCCACATCGCCACAACAAGACTGACGTTGGGACAGACCTGGAGGGGAGGGCCACTGCACACTATTGGCAATGGGGGGCTAACCTGCCTAGAAAGGAGGCACAATGCCGCGTTGTAACGCCGGTCAAGCTCGGCAGAGATGTGATCGGGGCTGCTATTACGACTTGGAGACATGATGATCGAAGGGGCGGACAATGCCTGGCTGATGATGTCGTCGGCGCTGGTGCTGCTGATGACACTGCCGGCACTGGGATTTTTCTATGCCGGACTGGTTCAGGCCAAAAACGTGCTGTCGGTGTTCGCCCAATGCGTCGCCATGGCAGGGGTGGCTTCGCTGATCTGGTTTGTTGCCGGGTACAGCTTGGCTTTTGGCGGGACGGCTCCCTTTATTGGTGACCTGCACGAACTCTTCCTCTCAGCTCTCACGCGTGGCGCCGTACATCCTGGTACCCATGTGAGCGAGACCGCTTTTATCATGTTTCAGATGACCTTTGCGGTCATTACGCCGGCTCTGATCATCGGCGCCTATGTCGAGCGTATCCGCTTCGCCGCGGTGCTGATGTTTTCGGTACTGTGGCTGCTGATTGTCTATGTACCGGTGGTGCATTGGGTATGGGGTGGCGGATGGCTTGAGACGCGCGGAGTGCTTGATTTCGCCGGCGGCATTGTCGTGCACGTGACCGCCGGGGTGTCGGCGCTGGTGGTAGCCTGGCAGCTCGGTCCGAGGCGGGGCTTTCCCCAGCATGTGCAGCCGCCGCACGCGCCCTGGATGGTGGTGGCTGGCGCCGCGATGCTGTGGGTAGGCTGGTTTGGATTCAATGCCGGTAGTGCCCTTTCGTCTGGGGGCGATGCGGCGATGGCCATGCTCGCGACCCACTTGGCCGCGGCCACAGCCACGCTGGTTTGGATCGTGATTGAATGGGTGAAATTCGGTAAGCCGAGCCTGATCGGCGCGGTCACTGGCACTATCGCCGGGCTCGCCACCATCACCCCAGCATCTGGCTATGTGGGACCGGAAGGTGCTGTGTTACTTGGCTTTTTCGGCGGGAGCGTTTGCTATGTCGCCGTCCTCGTCGTTAAACGTGGCCTCAAAATTGACGATTCGTTGGACGTGTTAGGGGTTCATGGCGTTGGCGGTGCACTGGGTACGCTTCTGCTTCCTTTCGCCGCTGTGATGGGCGCCGGCGGGCTGCCGTCGGCTTTGCATGGCGGAGTGGAAGCGCAATTCGTCATTCAGCTGCTGGGCGTCGGCATTGTCAGCATTTGGTCCGCTGCGGCGAGTTATGGAATTGTCAAGTTGACGGATGCAGTGGTCGGTCTACGTGTTAGCCGCGATGATGAGATCCAGGGGCTGGATTTCGCCTCTCATGGCGAATCCGCCTACCACGGTGCCTAGTCCAACTGTTGGAGATGATCATGAAATTTATCGTTGCGATCATTCAGCCGCATCGTCTGGAAGCTGTGCGCGAAGCCCTTCAGGCCATTCAGATCAACGGCATGACCGTGACGGAGGTACGTGGCTATGGTCGTCAGGGCGGACACAAAGAAATCTACCGCGGTGCCGAATATGCCATCTCCTTCGTTCCCAAGCTGAAGCTCGAGATTGCCGTCGCGGAAAATCGCGTCGAAGAGGTCGTCACCACGATATCCAGTGCAGCGCGCACTGGCCATGTCGGTGACGGCAAGATCTTTCTCCTGGACCTGGAAAGCGTGGTACGCGTTCGCACCGGCGAAGCCGATGAGACGGCGCTGTAGCGGTCTTCCCTCCCGTTCATAAGCAGACGTCGAGCACTTTCAGGCGTACCCGGTTGCCTGCTCCTGATCTGAATTGAAATGACTGTAGTCTGCAGGACCCGATAGTCGCCGTCACCCAGCATTGTTGACGGGACTGACGCTGCGCTGCGCAGGCATCTGAGAGAGGGCAGGGCATGGCACCACGAGTGATCAAAGCTCCGTCCCCAGTCACGGCTTAGGATCGTCGGGCTCTGGAAAGCGTGGGTCGACCGTAACAGGCTTGCGCGAGCCAGATCTGCCACTGCGAGCGGCCTGAATAAAGAAACTGTCAAAAGGCCGCCAGCAGTTCTGCTAAGGCCCAGTTGCGGTTGGCATCGAGATGTTGCCCAATTTGCGCGATGGAATGGAGGCGGTCCGCACCTGTCACATTGCCCGGGCCATGCTCACCTGCTTAATCTATGGCAAACGAGATGTGGCAAACTGCCGGAAACTAGCCAACGGTGTGGGCCCATCAAGGTGGCAGGATGAACAGCGTCGAAGAGTGGCGGCAAGTGCCTGGCATGGATGTTCTGGTTTGCCAGAACGTCATGGTCTCCATGCGTGATGGCGTGCGACTGGCGACCGACATCTATCGCCCGAGCCTCGCCGGCAGGCCATTGGAGACCAAGCTACCTGTTTTGCTTGAGCGCACCCCCTATGACAAGCGCGGTACCAATGCTGCCGACAGAACCCGAGTCGCGCCAACCCCTCTTTCCAAGCCGGAGGTGGCGAGCCTCTTTGCGCAGGCAGGCTACATCGTTGCCGTTCAAGACTGCCGTGGTCGCTATGCCTCGGAGGGCACTTTCGCCAAATATGTAAGTGAGGCGGAAGATGGATGGGATACGGTAGGCTGGTTGAAAGGGCAGCCCTGGTGCAATGGCAGAATCGGCACGTTCGGACTTTCCTATGGGGCACATGTGCAAGCGGCGTTAGCCTCGCTAGGCCCACCAGATCTCAAAGCTATGTTTCTGGATTCGGGCGGGTTTTCGAACGCCTTTGAAAGTGGTATCCGGCAAGGCGGGGCCTTTGAACTCAAGCAGGCCACATGGGCTTACAGACATGCTCTTCTAAGTCCAGCAGTGCACGCCGACCCGGCACGCAAGAAGGCTCTTCAGAATGAGGATATCGCTGCATGGTTTGCCCGTATGCCATGGCGTCCAGGTCACTCACCACTGTCCTATGCCCCGGACTACGAGGAGGTTCTGTTTGAGCAATGGCGCAACGAACGCTTTGACGCCTATTGGCAACGCGCAGGCCTTTATGCACGCGGCTTTTATGACCGCTTCGCCCATATTCCAGCGGTCCATATTTGTGGCTGGTACGACCCTTACGCCAAAACCGCCGTCGACAATTTTGTCGGCACGAGCGCATATTCAGGTTCATTTGTAAGGCTCATTCTCGGACCATGGACACATGGGCAGAGATCGCTAACCTATGCGGGCAATGTCGATTTTGGATCGAACGCTCCTCTCGACGGTGCGGTTGCCCCTGATTACATGGCACTGCGGATCGCGTGGTTTGACCGACATCTCAAGGAACAGAAGACTCCGGACTATCTTTCGAGCCCGGTAAAGCTCTTCGTTATGGGGGGAGGCTCGGGCCTTAGAAGTGCGGAGGGACGGCTTGAGCATGGGGGTTATTGGCGCGAAGGCGCGAGCTGGCCACTGCCTGGTGTTTCGCCGAAGCGCCTATATCTTGATGATAGTCGATTGCAGGACGAAATTGGTTCGGAAGGGGTCTGTGAGTGTTTGTGCGATCCCTTCCATCCTGTGCCAACGATCGGCGGAGCCACTGCCTCAGGGGCGCCAGTCATGGTAGCGGGAGCATTTGATCAGCGCGAAGCCGACGGCGTTTTTGGCGCCAAGCCGCCTTACAGAGCCTTGGCACAGCGACAGGATGTGCGGGTCTTTGAAAGTGCGGTATTGGATGAACCCATTGAGTTCATCGGCGCCTTTACAGCGATCCTATACGTATCGTCATCAGCAGCTGATGGTGATGTCATGCTCAAGCTGATCGACGTCTACCCGCCGAGTGAGGCGTGGCCGAACGGTTTTGCCATGAACCTCTGCCATGGCGTTTTACGGCTGCGTTTTCGTGACAATTTTGAACGTCCGGCGCCGTTAGAGCCAGACCGCGTTTACAAGGTCGTGATCGAGAGCTTCCCAATCGCCAACTGCTTTGCCGCCGGTCACCGGATCCGTCTGGATATCTCCGGCAGCAATTTTCCTCACTTTGACCTCAATCCTCACACTGGAGAACCAGGAGGGGCTGCTAGCCGCTTTGAGGTTGCGCAGCTAAAGATCCACACTGGAACCAGCTTCCCTTCCCAGATCCTGATACCGGTAATGTGCGGCGAGCATGATTAAAGGCGCCGGGCGAAGCTGGCGGCCCATGGTGAAGTTAATAGCCGATATGAGGGGCTATCGCCAGGACGGCGCCCGATATTGAAAGAAGCAGTAAAAAGAGGGGTGCGACGAAGCGTATCCACTCACCAAATCCCACCCGGGCTGCAGCCAGATAAGCGAGCAGCATGCCCGATGTGGGTGTGATCATGTTGGTCAGGCCGTTGCCAAGGATGAATGCCAGTACTGTAGTCTGTCCACTCACACCGGACAGATGGGCGATAGGGGCAAGGATAGGCATGCTGACGGCAGCCTTGCCAGCCGTTGATGGGATGGCGACACCAAGCAGCATCTCAGTTGCCATAATCCCGTTGGCTGTCAATGCCCGGCTGTGGCCATGGATTAGCCGGGTTGCGGCAAATATCAGCGTGTCAAGGACATGGCTTTGCTGCAGCAGCACCTGCACGGCGCCCGCCAGACCAATCAACAAGGCTGCCAGCATCATGCTGTTCAGCCCCTCGACAAATGCGTCGGCAGCCTTGGGTGCAGGCAGTCCGCCTAGAACAGCAAAAGCCAGAGCCAGTGCGATGTAAAACGCACTGATATCGGTCGCACCCCACTTGTAGGTTGTGCAACCCCAGATCAAAAGTCCACCGGCCAAAAGCAGGCTGGACAGAACAAGTTTCTGCCGTAGTGAAAGCTTCGATCCGATGGCCTCCGTCGTCGTGATCTCTCGGTTGCGATCAGGTTTCAGGCGAAATATTACGTAGATAATTCCAATGCTAATAAAAGACAGAAACAGCATTAGCCGTAGCCAAAGACCGCTGAAAATCGGAACACCGGCGATAGGCTGCGCCACGATAAGCGCGTAAGGATTGGTTACGGACGTCGTGTAACCAATTTTTGCTGCAACGCCAACAACTGCCACCGCAAAAAGTGGACCATATCCCAGGCGTTCACCGACAAGAACCGCGATTGGGATCAGAACCAAATATTCAGAGATGAAGCCCAGAAAAGTACTGCCCAATGCCAATACGATCATGATCGATGCCATTACCAGATGGACATGACCGCTTGCTCGACCGACCAGATGGTCAGCAGCCGCATCAATGGCGCCGGTTTTTCGCAGGACGCCAAACATGCCTCCGACCATCAGCACCAGAAAGATCAGACGGGCATTTTTCAGCAGGCCTTCCGGGACGGACGTCAGAATGGACAGCAATCCTGCAGCTTTAACAGGTGCACCATGTACCGCTGGCGGCGCCAGAAGCGTAGACAACCCGTCAAGCTTGCTCATGGGATGGTAGCTTCCAGGCACCACACGGCCGTCCAGTCGCGTAAAGTGCCCGGCACCCACCACATGGGTAATCGCCGCAGCCAAGACCAATACGGTCAACATCACGACAACGGGGTGAAGGGAGCGTCTTCTGGAATTAGTGCCTTCGTTTGCGGTCATCTGCCCCTTCCCGATCCATTTCAGTGCGCCCCACCTGATGCGGACGTCAATGTACTGTTTTGTCAAGTGCGCCGATCCCCAATGAGCTCGTTAGGCAGGTCAATCCGCGTTGGGCGAGCCGTGGTGTCGAGAACGAGTGGAACTCAGTTGCGCAGGTCCGTAAGGGAGCCTCCTCACACGCAAAGGTGATTCTCCCGGTTTCAGGGGGCGTCGCAGTCATAATACCGTCCGCGTCTAAATCGGGGAGATCGCCGGGTATTTGCATGCGAGGAACTCCTCCGGATGGCAGAGGGGCGATGTAGATTAGCTTTTCGCCAATGCACTGTGCTTCACAAACTCAGGATTCTGTGTCGCTGTTGGTGCGACTGGGCTGTAAGCGAAAATGTTCTTGTACGTCATCGTGCCACGGCTCTGACGGGGCCCCGTAGACGCACCATCATCAAAAAAAGGAGAGGAGAGACGCCGCCGCAACATGAAGCCGGATCGACGGCTTCAAAGAATGTCGTAGCGAGGTTATTCTCCTCTGGTTGATATCTTGGACGGATGATGGTGCAGTATCAATCTCTGGGGCTGATTTGCACGAGGCATAGGGCGTCTATCGTTTGGGGTGGGGCTTGGGCGCAAGCCGGAGAGTCCGATTAGCCCTTATTTTTCCATTTTTACGGGTGTTCATCTCAGACGTCAGCGACATAGATGCGTCCTTTGATCGATATTTCCTTCTGGAAGGCCTGAAGGGCGGAAGAGTAGGTCGCTAGAATTACTGTGCTAAAAGCCATGGGTAAACATCGCGTAAGATGGGACTGGTGAACATGGACGGGCTCGGAGTTTGATATGGCTACAATCTCGATGAGAATTGAGCGTCTCCCGTTCTATTCATTTCACCGTCGTCTTCTCTTTATGGGGGGGCTTGGTTACACGTTTGCCGCAATGGAGCTAGCCGTCATTGCGTTTGTGTTACCGGTCCTTCGCTTACGCTGGCACCTTGATAGCTTTGAAGTCGGTCTGGTCGGCAGCTCTCCCCTGATCGGTTACTTTTTTGGCGCGTTTTCGGCAGGAATGATGGGAGATCTAATCGGTCGACGTGCGATCATGATGTGGGCATTGATCCTTTACTGCGCTGCGGC
>JBMFWV010000115.1:0-9059 GCA_049964915.1 Rhizomicrobium sp. | reverse complement strand
GCTCCCCAAACCACCCTCCAGCCTGCCTAACCGGCCGGCTGGACCTGTCACTGATCGCTTATGAACCTCCTCGTCGTCGAATCTCCGGCCAAGGCCAAGACCATCAACAAATATCTGGGTTCAGGATACAAAGTCCTGGCCAGCTTCGGGCATATCCGCGATTTGCCAGCCAAGGATGGCTCGGTGCGACCGGACGAAGACTTCGCCATGAGCTGGGAAGTCGACGGCCGAGCACAGAAGCGGATCAAGGACATCGCTGACGCGGTCAAGTCCGCCGATAAGCTTATCCTCGCCACCGACCCCGATCGCGAGGGCGAAGCCATTTCCTGGCATGTGCTCGAGGTCCTAAGATCTCGCCACGCGTTGAAGGACAAGCCGGTCGAACGCGTCGTCTTCAACGCCATCACCAAATCCGCCGTTCTCGAGGCGATTGCCCACCCGCGGCAGATCAACGAGGAACTGGTCGATGCCTATCTCGCCCGCAGGGCGCTCGACTACCTGGTCGGCTTCAACCTGTCGCCCGTGCTGTGGCGCAAGCTGCCTGGTGCCCGTTCGGCAGGGCGCGTGCAGTCGGTGGCATTGCGACTGATCTGTGAGCGTGAAGCTGAAATCGAAGCGTTCAAGTCACAGGAATACTGGACTGTCGACGCCGAAATGCTGGCAACGGCCGGTTCCTTCACCGCACACCTCACCCATCTGGACGGCAAGAAGCTCGAGCGGCTTGGCCTCAGCTCGCAAGTGGAAGCCGAGGCGGCGGTAAGCGCCATTAACGCCCAGCGTTTTGCGGTTGGCAGTGTTGAGCGTAAACCCGTGAAGCGCCACCCGGCACCGCCCTTCATCACCTCCACCTTGCAGATGGAAGCCTCACGCAAGCTCGGGTTTGCTGCCAAACGTACGATGCAGATCGCTCAGGCTCTCTACGAGGGCGTCGATTTGGACGGCGAAACCGTCGGCCTCATCACCTATATGCGGACCGACGGCGTGCAGATGGCCGGTGAAGCCATTGCCGAAGCCCGCACCCTCATTGCCCGCAACTATGGCGAGCGCTATCAGCCCAAGGCCCCGCGGGTCTATACCTCGAAGGCCAAGAATGCCCAGGAAGCTCACGAGGCAATCCGCCCGACGAGTTTTGGCCGCCTGCCAGAACAGGTTCGCCACCATCTCGATGCCGACCAAGCCAAGCTCTACGAACTGATCTGGAAGCGGGCTGTTGCCAGTCAGATGGAGTCGGCCGAACTCGAACGTACCACCGTCGACGCCGTCAGCGCGGATGGCAAGATCCTACTGCGGGCAAGTGGCTCGGTGACGCTGTTTGATGGCTTCCTGAAGCTCTATCAAGAAGGTAAGGACGATGAACTCGATGAAGACAGCTCCCGCCTTCCGCCCGTCAAGGAGGGCGAGAGCCTAAAGATCGAACGGCTTCTTCCGGCCCAGCACTTTACCGAACCACCACCGCGATATTCCGAGGCCAGTCTGGTGCGCAAACTGGAAGAGCTGGGCATTGGCCGCCCCTCAACCTATGCCTCGATCCTATCCACGCTGCGGGAACGCGCCTATGTGCGCATGGACAAGAACCGCTTCATACCGGAAGACAAGGGGCGGCTTGTCACCAGCTTTCTGAGCAGTTTCTTCGGCCACTATGTCGAATACAGCTTCACCGCAGATCTTGAGGAAAAACTAGACGAGGTCTCCGCCGGCACTCTGGGCTGGAAAGCCTTGCTGCGTGATTTCTGGACTGGCTTTTCCGCTGCCATCGCCGAAACCAAGGATCTCAAGATTTCGGACGTCATTCACGCCCTCAACGAGATTTTAGGTCCGCACATTTTTCCGGTCTCAGAACCGGGAGAGGATCCCCGCCGTTGCCCCTCCTGCGCGTCCGGCGAGCTTTCACTCAAACTGGGAAAATTCGGCGCCTTTGTTGGTTGCTCCAATTACCCGCAATGCCGCTACACCCGTCAGCTAGGACAAAGTGCTGAGGAAGCCGGCGACGGCCAACCGAAGGAACTGGGTACCGACCCGCAAACCGACGAGCTCATCACCTTGCGCGTGGGGCGCTTTGGTCCCTTTGTCCAGCGCGGTGACGGCGACAAACCCAAACGTGCCGGCATCCCCAAAGGTGTGGATACCAGCGACGTGGATCTCGACTACGCGCTGAAATTGCTCGCACTCCCGCGTGAGGTCGGAGCTCATCCTGAGACGGGCAAAGAAATCAAGACCAATTTCGGTCGCTTCGGACCCTATGTGGTTCACGACGGTCAATTTGCCTCGCTCGAAAGCGCCGAAGATGTATTCACCGTAGGCCTCAACCGTGCCGTGACCTTGCTGGCCGAGAAGAAGGCCCGCGCGCCCTCACGACGCGGACCTGAACCGTTGAAGGAACTGGGAGCACACCCACAATCCGGAGCTCTCATCAAGCTTATGCGCGGTCGCTTTGGGCCTTATGTGACCGACGGCACCGTCAACGCCACCATTCCCAAGCAGAGCGATCCCCTAAGTCTCGAACTCAGCGATGCTGTTGCGCTGATCGATGCCCGTGCCGGCAAGAGCGGGGGTACGACCGCGCACAAGAAAGCTCGCGCCAAGGCGCCCGCACCTGCCGCCACGCGCAGCACAAAGGCGGGCCCAGGCAAAAAATCCACCACCAAGGCCAAGGCCGCGGCCAAGAAGCCGGCCCGCGCCAAGACGGCAGCGGGAGCCAAACGCAGCACCAAAACCGCAGGCAAAAAGACCGCAGCAGGAGGTTAGCTTGGCGCGCAGAGGCAAGGATGGTGCTTCACCGCCTGTCGATAAGGCGCGCGTCGTTGAGCTGCTCAGCCAGCATCCGCTTTATGGCAAACGGGAAATTGCGCGCGACCTGGGTTTAAAAGGCAGTGCGCGCATCGCGCTCAAACGCATCTTGCGCGAGCTTGAAGCAGACGGGGCCATCGGGCGCGGCCGTGGCAAGAGCTATCTCAAGGCCGGCAAACTGCCGCCCGTAGGCGTTCTGGAAATCGTCGGCCAGGATGCAGATGGCGAATTGCTGGCCCGGCCGCAGCACTGGGATGAGCAAACCGCGGCCCCGCGCATTCTGGTGATTCCGGGTCGTGAGGATCAGGGAGCGGCGCTCGGCATTGGCGAGCGCATTCTCGCACGCCTGAACGAAACCGAAGACGGCTATGAAGCGCGTCTCATCAAGCGCTTGGGTGCGAGCGTCCACCGCCTGCTCGGCGTCTATCATACCGGGGCTCGCGGCCACGGTCGTATCTCGCCCATCGATCGCAAGAGCAAATATGAGCTGATCGTCGCCGAAAATGATGCGGGCGGCGCCTGTTCCAATGAACTTGTGATGGCCGAACCCCTGGCGGGACGCGATCATGGCACGCCACGGGCGCGCGTGGTTGAACGGCTGGGCTCGATGAGCGAACCCAAAACCGTCAGTCTCATCGCGATTCATGCCCACAATATCCCGACCGAGTTTGCATCAGACGCCCTCGCCGAAGCTGTCCGTGCCAAGTCAGTGGGGCTGAAGGGACGCACTGACCTGCGCACCATTCCCTTCGTCACCATCGATCCGGAAGACGCGCGCGATCACGATGATGCTGTGTGGGCGGGCCCCGACCCCGACACCAGCAATTCCGGTGGTCATGTGGTAATGGTAGCGATCGCGGATGTTGCGCACTATGTCAAACCCGGCTCCGCGCTCGATCGCGAGGCCTTCAAGCGTGGCAATTCAGCATATTTTCCTGACCGCGTGGTTCCCATGCTGCCGGAGAAATTGTCTGCCGATCTCTGCTCCCTCCACGAAGGCATTGACCGACCCTGTCTTGCCGTGCGCATGGCCTTTAATGCCGACGGACGAAAGCTGCGCCACGAATTTTTCCGCGGCTTGATGAAATCCGCTGCCTCCCTGACTTATGGCGAGGCCCAGGGTGCCATCGAGGGCAAGGCAGACAGTCTGGACGGCACGCTCAAGGTAACCTTAAACGCGCTGTGGCAGAGCTATCACTGCGTTGCCCGCGCCCGCGACAAACGCGATCCGCTTGATCTCGATCTGCCGGAGCGGCGCATCGTGCTGGGGGCAGACGGCAAGATCAGTTCGATCGCGTTCCGCGAGCGCTTGGAATCAATGCGCCTGATCGAGGAGTTCATGATCCTCGCCAACGTCTGCGCCGCCGAGACGCTGGAGAAGCATCGCATACCGCCCATCTATCGGGTGCACGAAGCCCCTTCGCACGAAAAGCTTTATGCTTTCGCTGATTATCTGCGCACCATCGGAATCAATTTTGCAAAAGGTCAGGTGGTCAAGCCCGGCACCTTCAATCGCATCTTGAAGCAGGCCAGAAAAGGTCCCCACGAAGCGGTGCTCAATGAGGTGATTTTGCGCACCCAGTCACAGGCCATCTACGCGCCCGACAATATCGGACATTTCGGGCTCAATCTCACGCACTATGCCCATTTTACCTCACCTATCCGCCGCTACGCCGATCTGGTTGTCCACAGAGGTCTCATCCGCGCTCTCAATTTTGGCAAGGACGGATTGGCCGATGCGGAGGTCACGCGCCTGGCAGAGATTGCGGACCATATTTCCGTGACCGAACGCAGAGCGATGGCAGCCGAGCGCGATTCGGTCGATCGCTATGTGGCGGCGTTCATGGAGGAGCGCGTTGGCACCACCTTCCCTGCCCGCATCACCGGCGTGACCAGGTTTGGCCTCTTTGTACGCCTCGCCGAAACCGGTGCCGAAGGTCTCATTCCCGTGCGCTCTCTCGGCTTCGAATACTTTCGTCACGACGAGCGCAAACATGCGCTCGTCGGCGAGCGCAGCCGCAAGACCTACCGGCTGGGCGAGAGCCTTGTGGTCCGCCTCGTCGAGGCTGCACCACTGACCGGCGGGCTGAGGTTCGAGATCATTGCAGACGAGGAAAGGCCAGGGCTCACGCCCAAGTCCGCCCCCCCTAAGGCAAGACCCACAAAGGGCAAAAAGCGGGCCACCTCGCGCAGTCCGCGATCCTGACGCAGCGTTCGACTGGACCTTGGACCCAACCTCCTGCGATAAGAGTGCATGAACAAGTCCGACCCGATTACCAGCATGTTCGACAAGGACGAGGTGATCGTTCAAAGGCGGCTGCGCCCAAAGGATGCTGCAACGCTGATTCTGGTGCGCCGCGACAACAACGTCGTGCGCGTCTTGATGGGACAGCGACATGGCAACATGGCATTCATGGCTGGAAAATATGTCTTTCCTGGCGGCCGTATGGACCCCTGCGATCTGCGGCTCACCGCCGCCAGTGAGCTAAGGAGCACAGAGGCCCTGAAGCTGGGTCCAAAGGGACGCGGCCTTGCCCATGCTGCGATCCGCGAGACCTTCGAAGAAACAGGAATACTCGTCGGCCGACGCACGGCTGCGGCGCCACGCACGCGCGCTCCCAGCTGGGCCCGTTTCTTCGCGCAAGGCGTGGTACCAGAGCTGTCGCAGCTGAGCTTAATCGGCAGAGCTATCACACCGCCCAACCGTACCCGCCGCTTTGATGCCCGCTTCTTCATGGCGGACGCCAGCGCCATTGCGCACGAGCGCGCACGAGAGAGCAATGAACTGCTCACCCCCTGCTGGGTCACCCTCAGTGAAGCGCGCGACCTCGACCTACCCTCCATCACCAGACGCATGCTGGATGAAGTAGAAGCGCGGGCCTCTGGCGAGCATAGCCGCCCCATTCCGTTCTTCCGCTTCCAGCACGGCAAGGCCCAGGTCGATTTCCTGTGAGCGCACCGCGTACCGGGCTCGTCGCTATCCTTCTGACCATCAGCGTCTACGGCATCGGCATGGGGCTCACATTGCCACTTTTGAGCCTAACGCTGGAAAATATGGGCGTTTCTGGCACGCTCAATGGCTTGAACCTGGCGACCGGTGGACTGGCAGCGCTGCTGGTTACGCCCTTGATGCCGGCCGGGATTGCACGGCTTGGCACCACCCAGTTCATGGCCGCGGCACTCACATTTGCCGCCGGCGCCCTGCTTTGCCTTCATTTCGTCGCCTCACTGTGGGCCTGGTTTCCCATCCGCTTCGTACTGTCCGCGAGCCTGAACGGGCTTTTCGTGGCGACCGAATTCTGGATAAACGCCATTGCCGATGAACATAATCGCGGCCGTTACGTGGCGCTCTATTCGATCTGCCTAACCGGCAGCTATGCGTTGGGTCCTTTGGTGCTGCAAATCATCGGCACCACGGGTCTGGCGCCCTTTGCCGCCGGTGCCGCGCTCCTGATTTCGGCGATTGTGCCGATCATCCTTGCCCGCAGACATGCGCCCAAGACAAAGGCGGCGGCCGGTCATCGCGCCGTCTTTGGCATCCTGAGAGAAGCACCGGTGGCCTTCGGCGCTGCCGCCGTGTTCGGCGCCATCGATGTCGGCATGGCCGGCCTGCTGCCAGTCTATGCCGTCCGTCAGGGCTATAGTGATGCCCATGCGGCGCTAGCAGTGTCAGCGCTGTCTTTGGGTGCCTTGCTGCTGCAATTTCCCTTGGGCTGGCTCGCCGATCGGATGGCCCGCCAACGCCTTCTGGCATTATGCGCCGGTTGCGGGGTGATCGGCGCCGCTCTCACCCCCTTCGCGGTCAGAAACCCCGTCACCTTTTATCTCGTTCTCATCCTTTGGGGTGGCATTGTGCTGGGCATCTATTCGGTGGCATTGACGCTTTTGGGCGAGCGCTTTTCAGGGCCCTCGATGGCTACCGCCAACGCCGCCTTCGTGATGTCCTATTGCCTCGGGCTGCTGGGCGGTCCCGCCCTCGAGGGCGCGGCCCTGCAGGCGTGGAACCCCCAAGGTCTCATCGTTGTTCTGGGCGGCATCTGTGCCGGCTATCTTGGCTTTCTACTCTTGCGCCCGCCCATCGACATATACACCGAGTGACGGGCTACGGATCATTCGGAGGTAACGTGAATGGCGGCCATCCCTCAGAATGATGGAGTCTGAAACGAACTCTGAGCGATCGACCTCAAACATAAAGCAATGGACCGCCATGGAACACTCTGGAAGATCAGAGCATGACTTCGATCACCTCTTCGCCATTAAAATGGATCAAGTCGGCTATATCCTGCCCATGCCACCGAGGCCGCCCAAAAGCCATAACAGCAAGACAATTAGAACAACCAAGCCAAGGACGCCAGCCAACCCGGGTGCGCCATAGCGGCCATGCGCATAGTAACCACCACCGCCACCTAGCAGAAGCAATATCAAGATAATAATCAGAACCGTACCCATTATCCCAGACTCCAATAGCCTCTAATCGTTGTCAAAGGCCTTATCACTAGCTTTAGGCGCAAATATTTTCATGTATCGCAAGAGAACCAACCGCCTACGTGCCTCGATGAGAACCGGGGAGCCATGTCCCGACGATTGGTCAGCTGCCAGTACTGTACTTGAACTCCGGAAGGTTTTTCAGCGACTCCATGGTAGCGCCGGGAAGCACCAGAAACAGACGATATCCATCCTCAATTAACCAATTTTTCGATCAGCGAATTGCTCAATCAATTACGCAACGAGTTCAATTACCACGCTAGTGCGCAAGGCCTTGTTCTGCACGTGGTAACCTCCACCGTCGCTGTCTACAGCGACCCACGTTTGCTAGGGCAGATGCTACGCAGTATTCTGTCCAATTCTATGAAGTGGGCAAAACGCGGAAAGATACTGCTCGGCTGTCGCCGACGTCGCGGCTTTTTAAGTATCGAAGTCTGGGATACCGGAACTGGATTCGCAGAGCAGGATCTCGAGAGGCTATTCGACGAATATCATCAAGTTACCTATGCGGTGGGCGAGCGCACATTCGGAGGAGGCTTCGGACTATCCATCCTTCAACAGCTGGCAACCCTGCTTGGTCACCCAGTCCGTATCCGCACAGAGCCCGACAAAGCATGTGCTTTTACCATCGACGTCACACTTTCAGCAGGCGCTAGCCCAGTGGAAGAAACTGTACCGCGAATCGTGAAGAATGCGAAAGCGGCTAACACCCACCTAACCACCACGATCCTCGTAGTCGAGAACGACAGCGATGTGCGCAACCTCCTCAATGAGGCTTTAACCGCCGAAGGTCACAACACCGCGACCGTCGAGGATGGACCGTCCGCGCTCGCGCTGATCGCCGACGGCTCCTGGAGCCCAAACCTCATCCTTACGGACTACAATCTTCCGAATGGCATGGACGGCTTATCCATCGTAGCTGAGGTTAGCAGACGCCTGCATCGCCCCATCCCCGCCATCATTCTCACAGGAGATATCGCTAAGGACGCCCTACAGCGTCTCACCAGCCAGGGATACCTGCAGCTTAATAAGCCAATCAAAACGTCAGAATTAACGGAGTCAATTCAACACGTGCTCCTGCACGAGCAGCAACTAACGCCTCAGCCTGCGCTACATGCAGCCAGACCGGTTCCGTCCCGCAATAATCTCACAATATTCGTAATCGATGACGACAAATATTTCCGTGAAAGCATCCGCTGCTTACTCGAGTCCTACGGATGCACCGTGGAGGACTTTGCCTCAGGTGAGGCGTTCCGTGAAGCCTATCCATCGCCCCCCCAGATGACGTAGGCTTTTTTTCGCAAATTTGGATTGGGTAGGCGGCCCCGACTCGGGCTTGAGTGGCAGTCAGCAACGACGAGACCATTCAAACGAGAGGAAGAGCCACCATGAGCGGGGATGATAGAGAAGTTTTGGGCAATGTCATCAAGATCGACGACGAACGGATCCGGGGGCACCTGGACCGGATCGTGCGCGGGACGGTTGAGGAGACATTGAACGCATTATTGGATGCCGAGGCGGACCGGCTGGTCGGCGCTGGGCGCTATGAGCGCAGTGGCGAGCGCCGGGATTACCGTTCGGGCCATTACGAGCGGCAGCTGCACACCAAGGCCGGCGAGGTCACGCTGAAGGTCCCCAAGCTGCGGCACCAGGCCTTGGAAACGGCGATCATCGAACGCTATCGCCGACGCGAGAGCTCGGTCGAAGAAGCCCTAATTCTACTGCGTCACAAATTCTTCGGTCTGATTGCTCGTTTGCAGCACGGACATCGCGCGAGATGGCTTGCG
>JBMFWV010000114.1:0-9066 GCA_049964915.1 Rhizomicrobium sp. | reverse complement strand
GAAGTTACGGTGAGCTTGCCAATCTGGCGGGCGCTGGCCGGGCCGGTACCTGCTCCAATCGAAGCGTTGAAGCTGCTGCTGGCGCCGCTGAATTTGTTGCTGCCGCCGCTGCTGAATTTGCTGCTGCTGGCGTTGCCGAATTTGCTGCCGCTGCTGATTTTGTTGCCGCTGGCGTTGCCGAATTTGCTGCCGCTGCTGATTTTGTTGCCGCTGCTGAATTTGCTGCCGCTGCTGCACTTGCGGCTGCTGACGCTGTCGCTGCTGGATTTGTTGTCGCTGCTGCACTTGCGGCTGCTGACGCTGCGGAGTTTGCTGCTGGCGTTGCTGAACTTGCTGACGTTGCGGCCGTTGTGCGTTCGAGCCCTTACGGGCAGGAGTTGGGGCGCCGGCGTTCTCCCCCTTGTTCTTGTCACGTGGGGTCGCCTGTGCGAGCTGGATCGCGCGTAGCCGGCCCTGCCTGCCGGTATCAATTTTTATACCCGGATAGGTACAAGCCAGCACCGGAATCGTTAGAGCCAAGCCCAACGCTGCAACAGTCGGTATAAGTAAACGGTGCATAGTAGTCTCCTTCACATGGACTATAGAAACAAACACCGGCTGCCGACCGCATAATCGAAGGAGCGCGCATGACGGACGGCCAAAAATAGCTTTCCGCCACCTGAGCATTAGCGAATCACCGTCTTACCGTGTTGAGAAAGATCAACGTTAGTGATCTGGGAACGTGCCCCGACAATGAATTTTTCGACAACGAAGAAGGATATTGATTTATTTGCTCTATAAGCAAAGGGGCTCGTTCCTGGAATAGGGATAAGGTCTTGTTGGTAACACCGACGATGCAGCAGGCTCGATGTAGGTTCCAATGCCTGCCGGGCGCGTAGCGTGTTTTGTTCCCGACCATAGACGTTCCGGTCTCGGCCAATGGCGCATCATGGAAAGCTACGGAAAGCAGTGCAGGTTCCTCGTTGTCATTCGGACATGATGGTGCTCTTGCCGTTTCATACGGACGGTCAGGGCATATGCTCGTCCCGACGTCGTCCAGGACTTTGCGGAGACGTGTAGGTTTTTGCAGCTGCAAAGAGATGCAATAGCAATACTTCCGAACCATCAGCGAGTAACGTAACCCGTGCCTGGCAGCATTGTCATGCCTGTTCCGGCTGGTCTTCACGCCGTGCCGCGAGGCGCAACATGTGACGCTGAACCGCCTGGCGCTGGGCGGCACCAAGATGACATAAGCCAGATATTGCAGCCTGACTCGACCTCGAAAGAAAATCCTCGCCTCATTCTTCGCTCAGATCACCCAGGCAGGAGATTTCGCGCAGTTTCTTCTACACAGCATCGAGGCGGTCAGATGCGAATGAGCCCAGATCTGCATTCTCCATGACCTCATCACAAGGGTTACACCAACTCGCTCAGCTGGCTGCTTTACTCCGCTCCAGACAAGCGTCGCTGTCGTTTCGCTACCCCCTCTTTAAAGACGCGGGTTCCCACAACCTGCACTTACCCCGTCGGTTCGCGCAACCGATCCACAAAATTGTATGAATGACCAGCGCTAGGACGCGGGTATCTGTTTTCGCACGATGGCCCATACAGGCCCGATTAGAATGCAACCCTGCCGCAGACGTCCGCCTTCGCCCGGAAGCGCGTACCGACGTCAACACGTCCGGAACCTGGCATCCCAATACTACATCATCTTCAGTGGACGTTTTACACGCCGAGAGACTGGACCGGAGTGATCACAGCGACACCTGCCCAGGTGTCAGCCCTTCCCGCGGATGGCTTGCCCCACGCGCGAGGCTTGGTTACTGATGCGATGCAGAAACGGCAAGGAGAGGTACATGAGCGATTACGGATTTTCCACCTTGAGCGTTCATGCGGGCGCCCAACCAGACCCGGCAACGGGCGCGCGTGCGACGCCCATCTATCAGACCACATCATACGTGTTTGAGGATGCGGACCATGCGGCGGCCCTGTTCAACCTTCAGGTGTTCGGTAACATCTATTCGCGCATCAACAACCCCACCAATGCCGTGCTCGAGGAACGCGTTGCGGCGCTCGAGGACGGCCGCGCCGCACTAGCCGTCAGTTCCGGTCACGCTGCCCAGTTGATTGCCTTTCACACGTTGATGGAACCTGGCGATGAGATCGTGGCAGCGAAGCAGCTCTACGGTGGCTCGATCAATCAGCTCAGTCAGGCCTTTGCCAAGTTCGATTGGCGCGTCAAATGGGCTGACGCCCGCGATCCGGAAAGCTTCCGCGCTGCGCTGTCTCCCCGGACCAAAGCGGTCTTCATCGAAAGCATCGCCAATCCCGGCGGCATCATCGTCGATATTGAAGCCATCGCCGCAGTCGCCCATAGCGCCGACGTTCCACTGCTCGTCGACAATACTCTGGCTACCCCCTTTCTGATCCGTCCGATCGAATGGGGTGCAGACATTGTATTGCACTCAGCCACTAAATTTCTGGGTGGGCATGGCAATTCGCTTGCCGGGATCATTGTGGATTCTGGGCGCTTTGACTGGGGCAGCGGCAAATATCCAACCCTGAGCGAGCCCTGCCCCTCCTATCACGGCATGAAGCTGTGGGAAACCTTTGGGGATATGGCCTTTGCCATCGCCTGTAGGGTGCTGGGTTTGCGCGATCTTGGCCCCGCGCTATCACCGACAAATGCGTTCCTGGTTCTGACCGGCATCGAAACCCTGCCCTTGCGCATGCAAAGGCATTGCGACAATGCCCTCGCTGTCGCCAAGTGGCTCAAGCAGGATCCCCGTGTGGCCTGGGTCAATTATGCGGGCCTTCCTGATGATCCCTGCTACGATCTCCACCGCACCTATTGTCCCAAGGGCGCCGGTGCCGTGTTCACCTTTGGACTTAAGGGTGGCTACGAAGCCGGCATTGCGCTGGTCAACTCGGTGAAGCTCTTCAGTCACCTCGCCAATGTCGGCGACACACGCAGCCTCATCATTCATCCCGCCTCAACCACCCACCGCCAGTTGAGCGAAGAACAGAAGAAGGCTAGCGGAGCTACCGGCGATGTGGTGCGCCTCTCAGTCGGCATCGAAGATCTTGCCGATCTGATCGGCGATCTTGATCAGGCGCTGAGTGCGGCCGCGGACTGAGCCTCTTGCACGGACTTTCCTTTGCCTGAGGTCTCATAGGCATGCCACAACGCTGCAGAGAACAGCGCCACGGCCGTGATCTGGTGGATTGCGGCAAGCGGGACTGGCACCTGATTGAGCAGGGTGGCAATGCCAAGCGAAATCTGGATCAGCACCAGTCCAAAAACCAGATGGGCGCTCATCTTACGCGCACCCGTCTGGCGACGCGCCGCGAAGAACAGTGCCAGAGCCCCCAGAAATATCAGATAGGCGCCCGTGCGGTGATCAAACTGGGCAAGGCCGGGATTGGCAAAGAAGTTCAGATACCAGGGATGAAAGACAAAGGGATTCTCGGGACCGAAGCGTCCGTTCATGCTCGGCCAAGTCTCGTAGATAAGCCCGGCGTGGAGGCCCGCTACCAGAGCCCCCATTAACATCTGGACATAAATGAGCAGAGCAACAAGTTTCGCGAGAAGCGCCTGGGGCGCTGGACGTGCATCTGCAGGTTTTGGCCGCAGATACTGAAACGCCGTCCACAAGATGGCTGCGAAGAGAAAGAGCGCGAGCCCCAGATGTGCCGCAAGTCGGTACTGGCTGACTGAGACCCGGGTTGAGGTTTCGATACCGCTCGTCACCATCCACCAGCCAACTAGCCCCTGAAGCCCGCCGAGGACGAAGAGCGTGATCATCCGCGGCCACTCCTTGCGGGAGATGGCGCCCCGCCAGGCAAACCACAGAAACGGCAGCAAAAACACGAGGCCAATCAAGCGACCGAGCAGCCGATGGCTCCATTCCCACCAGAAGATGCCCTTGAACTGACCGAGCGTCATACCGCGGTTGTCAAAGCGATATTGCGGAATTTCCTTGTAGTGATTGAATTCGCGCTGCCACGCGGCATGGTTCAGGGGCGGGATTACTCCTGAGATCGGGTGCCAGGTGGTGATCGACAGTCCCGAGCCCGTCAACCGCGTGAGCCCGCCAACCAGGACCATCAACGCGATCATCGCCGCGATCACTACCAGCCACAGGCCGACAGCCCGGCGACCGGGATGGAGGGTTTGAACAAGCGAAGTGGACCGGACCGTCATCCTGCACCTTGCCTTGGAGTAGAGAAAGGCCTGATAACCCCCCAAGCGTCAAAGGTCCATACGTTCCATGACTCCTCGCGTGAAGAAGCTGATTGGCACCCTCGCCATTTTTGTCTGGCTGCCCATCTATGCAATTCTGGCCATGGGCGTGGCCCGCCACGTCCTGCCAGGCGCGGCCTGGTACACGGCGTTTAGCTATTATGCCCTCGCAGGCCTGCTCTGGATCGTCCCGATTGGACTGATGTTCCCCTGGATGCATCGACCGCCTGCGCGAAGACGTTGATCACTCCGCATAGATCATCTTGATGGTCATGCCCCCATCAACCACGAGATTCTGGCCGGTGATGAACCCCGCCGCCTCCGCGAGGAACAAACAGGCCTCCGCAATGTCCGATGGCCGACCCACCCGACCGACCGGATGCTGGGCCCGGTCGGTTTCGGAGTGATGCGGCGCGCGGGCCATCTCGGCCTTCTTCCAGTCAGAAACCTCGATCCAGCCTGGGCTGATGGCGTTGACACGTATCCGGTGGGGTCCGAGGCTGACCGCCATGGCGTGGGTTAACGCCACGATCGCGCCCTTGGAGGCGGAGTAGGCCTCAGTTCCTGTTTCGGACATCAGAGCGCGCGTTGAGGCGAGATTGATGATCGCGCCTGGCTTTTTTACCCTGACCATGCGCCGCGCAGTATTCTGCGAACACAAAAACGTGCCACGCAGATTGACTGCCATCACCCGTTCAAAATCCTCCTCGCTGAGCTCTAGAAAGGAGCGATTGCGCGCGATCCCGGCATTATTGACGAGCACATCTGGGGTACCGAAGCCTGTCTCTGTTTGCGAGAGCCACGCCTCCACATCCGCCCGGCAGGCAACATCTCCGACATAGTGCATGGCCTGCCCTCCAGCTCCCACGATGTGGGCCAGGCTTTCGCAGACTGCCTCTGTGTCCCTGTCGAGCAGCGACACGGCATAGCCTTGCGCGGCAAAATGATAGGCAATGGCCCGGCCGATACCCTGGCCTGAGCCGGTTATGACTGCGACTTTCATGGGCGGATCCGCAAAGCAGCTTTCACGACAGAGTATATGCAAGCACCAGTTGGCTCCAGGCGAAGCGATGCCGCGCCGCTTGGCCAGAGCGCTCACCTACCCCACCGCATGCCCATAGGCCTATCCGGAAAGAGTAAACGCGGGCGGCCGCAAGCCCGCCGATGGCCTGAGGTTCTTGGCCGGGATCAACATCGCCTATATGTGAAAGGGGTATGGATTGTTCGCCTTATGGCAGAGGAAACGGATGGTGTGATGCCAGAATTTAAGGACAACACGGCCGCGCGTCGCTTCGAATGGACCGAAAACGGTGCCATCGCCTTCGCCAATTACCGCCAGGATGGCGCACGCCTGATCATCCCCCATGTAGAAGCGCCTCCCTCCTTGCGCGGTACAGGCGCAGCCGGTCGCCTCATGGAGGCTATCGTGGCTCATGCGCGCAAGGCAGACATCAAGCTCCTGCCTACCTGCTCCTATGCCGTGGCCTGGTTCAGGCGCCACAGGGACGCCAGTGACGTTCTGGCCTGACCTGCGCATCGCGGCATGAGGAAAATGCCCCTCACAGGTTGGGGACCACACTGACGCGGCAGACGCAATCTGGGCACAGCAGATAGGCCGCCCTTACGCACTTACCTGATCACGACAGAAGACCGCCGCAAAAGCATCCAGTACTTCGTCGACCTCTGATTTTGTGATGATCAGGGGAGGCGCGATGCGGATCGTGTGTTCATGGGTTTCCTTGCAGAGGATGCCTCGGCGCTGCAGCGCCTCACAATAGCCACGTGCGCCGCCTGCCTCGGGAAGGAGCTCGACCGCGAGCATGAGGCCGCGTCCACGCACCTCTTTGAAGACCGGGCTGTGCAGAGCCTCAAGCCCCGTCTTCAGATAGCTTCCCATGCGCATCGCGTTTTCGATCATGCCTTCCTCGATCAGCACCTTGAGCGCGGCACGCGCGACGGCGCAGGCCAAGGGATTGCCGCCAAAGGTCGAGCCATGTTCTCCGGGATGAAGAACATCCATCACTTCCGCGTTCGAAAGCACTGCGGAAACAGGATAAAAGCCACCCGACAAAGCTTTTCCAATCAGTGTCAGATCCGCTTCAATAGCTTCATGCTCTTCAGCGAGAAGTTTTCCGGTGCGCCCCAGACCGGTTTGGATCTCATCGAGGATCAGGATCACGTTGCGGGTACTGCATAGCGCTCTTACGGCTTTGAAGTATCCTGGCGGCGGCAGAATGACACCAGCTTCACCCTGGATTGGCTCGACCAGAAAGGCGACCGTGAAAGGCGTGATCGCGGCTTCAAGAGCTTTAATGTCGCCGAAAGGGACGATCCGGAATCCCGGCGTGAACGGGCCGAAATCGCGGCGTGCCGCTGGATCGGTCGAAAATCCCACGATCGTGAGCGTGCGTCCGTGAAAATTGTCGCGGCATACGATGATCTCGGCCTGATCCTGGGGCACACCCTTGACCGTGTAGCCCCATTTGCGTGCAACCTTGAGCGCAGTCTCGACCGCCTCGGCGCCCGAATTCATGGGCAGTGCCTTGTGCGAATGGGTGAGCGCGCATAGCTCCTCGTAAAATGCCCCCAGCTGATCATTGCGGAAGGCCCGCGACGTCAGCGTCAGCTGCTGCGCCTGCCGGGTCAGGGCGGCGAGGATTTTGGGATGGCAATGTCCCTGATTGACCGCCGAATAGGCTGACAGGCAATCGATATAGCGTCGTCCTTCGACGTCCCAGACATGGACACCCTCACCACGGGTTAGGACGACATCGAGCGGTCGGTAATTGGCCGCGCCATACTGCGTCTCGAGTGCGATGAAGTCAGCGGTGTTGTAACGGGCCATGGGCTCCTCCTTACCGTCCGTTCAGGCCACCCCCGCTTCCGCACGGCTTTGATGGCCAGCGGCCGGGGTGCCCACATCGCGGCTACGATCGAGCCGCAAGGTCATGCAGTAGGCTCCACCCCCCGACATCATGAACGGCGCAAGATCGATTGCGGTTACCTCATAGCCTCGTTCCTCTAGTATTTTTTTGAGGCGCTCCGGCGGACGGGCCATGATGATGGAGCGGCCAATATTAACGGCATTGACCGAAAAGGCCGCCGCGTCCCCATCGCTCGCCTCGATGAGCAGCTCGGCCGGCACCAACGTGCGGATCCTTGCACGTGACGCCTCTGAGAACGCCGGCGGATAATAGACAACCTCGCCGCCTGCCAGGGGCAAGAAGCAGACATCAAGATGGTAGAAACGCGGCGAGATCAGTTCGAGCGGCACCACAGGAACCTCAAAGAACTTCTCGATCACATCGAGGGAGGCGCGCACCGAGCGTTGGCCAAAGCCTGCCCAGAACAAACTGCGGGTTTTGTCCCAGATACAGTCACCCGCCCCTTCCTGGAACACCCCTTGCGGGAAAATTCCGACTGCGGTGAACAAACCCTCGCGCTTCAGTTGCTCGAATTCCTGCAGGAATACCGCTTCCTCGCCTTGGCGCTCCACACAGGAAAAGAGCGCCACAAGGACACGCCGATCAAGGACAATGCCGGCGTTGGCCGGAAACACCAGATCCGGAAGGCCGGCAACGCCTTCCATCACCCGCACCTCCGCGCCTGCCGCTTCCAGCGCCCTTTTCAGGGCGAGAAAACCCTCTCTGGCGGCAGCCTGATGACGGGCACGATCCCGGGACCATTCCCCCGGTGCCATCCACGGATTGATGACATAAGAAACCTCGTAATGGGCGGGATCGGTAAGCAGAAACAGTGGCTTTGCGGTCATAGAGGACTCCTCGCGACATCCGTGGCGGCAGGACGAGATCAGAGTCGTCGTCCCTGCTCACAGGATCGCTCAGAGGTGTCGCCAAGAAACAGCAGGCAGATCTGTCAAATAATCAGGACGATTGTCATTTTGCCAATCAAAACTGACAAAACGACAGTTATTGGCAGCGACGCAGTAGGTCTAATTATTCAGATAACGCGCAAACAGACCCATGTCCGCCTGGCATCCGCAGGGCGAAGACAAGGGGCTTATCGCGGGGCGCGCGCCAGGCAACAGATGACGACCAGCATTGATGCACCTCTCTGCAGGGGAGAGATTCGCGGACGGCCCGGCCCGTATTGGTGTTGCGGATCACGCGTTCACGCACCACGGGATAGCCACCCGAGAGCGGTGAATTGCCTTCGACAGACGCGAGATAGCGCCCCCTGGAGGCCATTGCCAATTCAAGGAACTCATGTACGGGTCGTTGCCCCACAGTCACAGCGCCAAATCTGGTAGCGGTTAGAGCAGTCGACGACATCACAAACGCTGCAGCAAAAATATTCATGGGCCCCCCGAGAACCAGAAACGCAATCAGCTCCAAGAGGAAACTCTAAGGGCAGCAAAACCAACAAAAAAGAGTTGCAAGGTTCCACTTGTCTGCAATTATTCCCTAGATGCCGTAATGGGCCGGCACTCAAGAGTAGCCAGATTAGGTGGCTGTCCCTCAGAATGATGGTGTTCTGAAACGAGGTCCGAGTGATCGGCCTCAAACATCATGGGAGGAACAGCCATGGACTATTATGCCGGGATCGACGTCTCATTGAAAGAGAGCAGTGTTTGCGTTGTCGACGGGACAGGTAAGGTAGCTCGGGAGATCAAGGTGGCCAGTGAGCCCGAGGCCCTTGTTGAGTGCTTCCGCAGCCTGGGATTAGCGGTGGAACGCATCGGCCTCGAGGCGGGACCACTGTCGCAATGGTTGCATACAGCTCTGGTTGCTGCAGGTCACGATGTTGCTTTGCTGGAGACGCGGCATGTCAAGGCGGCGTTGTCAGCGATGACGGTGAAGACTGATCGGAAGGATGCGCGGGGG
>JBMFWV010000113.1:0-9132 GCA_049964915.1 Rhizomicrobium sp. | reverse complement strand
GCAGTTCCTCTTCCGTTACCTGACGGAACTGAACGTCTTCGCGGGCATCATCCTCGCTTGGCACTTCTTCGGGCTCGTCGACCTCGGCGTGCTTCTGCAGCGACTTAATATACTCCTCACGGACCACATCCGGGGTCAGCTGGCGGTCGGCAATTTCGCGCAGAGCGACGACGGGGTTCTTGTCGCGGTCGCGATCCACCAAAGGCTCGGAGCCTCCGGAGAGCTGCCGGGCCCGGAAGCCGGAATAAAGTACAAGATCAAAACGGTTTGGGACCTTGTCGACGCAATCTTCAACGGTAACACGAGCCATAAGGAATCCTTCGAATTCACCGGAGCTGCGGCCACTATGACACCGCCGGCAGAATGGACCCTCTCCGGAAAGACCGGGGACCATAGAAGAAGCGCCCCCCTGATGCAAGGCGCTTAGAAGCCAGCGCAGCCCGCGTCGATCCACTCCAGAACACTTTGCTGGCGAAAGAGCCGTTTGTAGGTCGAACGGATCATTTGGAGCCGGGCAAGGTCATCGGCCCGGCCCGGAAGCACGATGACCACCACCTTGCTGGCCTCAAAGCCTGCCCGCCCCGATCCCTTCCAATACCCCCGCGCCGTCAGAACCGTAAAACCCTTTGGAAATTCAGGGATTAGGGTCGTGTCTACAAATTGGCGCCACTGCGCTTGAGAAACCCTCCGGCCCTGCGCCGTCGAACGGCCAAAAAAGAGATAGGCGGTGCGGGCGTAGCCAAGGGGCCTCGGGCAACTGAGCGGCGGCGGGCGAACACAGCCCGCAAGCAAGAGCGAGACGCCGAGGACCGCGGCGCTTCACATCAGCTCAGTCTAGCGCGATGGGCGGCAAGCATCGGACGCACCCTGAGCATCAGGGTGACAGCGCGCGCCCAGATGAGACCAACTGAGAACGCAAGCCCCAGATCTGTGGACACCAGTGCCGTCCCTGCTAGATGGCCATGGACCTGAGGGGTCTCGAACACGCTGCGCAACACGGCACGCAGCAGAAACAGCGCGACGAGCAGCATCAGTCCGAATGTTGTCGCCTTGGTTGTCACTCGCCCGTTGGCGGCATCAATTCGGATATGAAGGTGACGAGCCCGTAACCATCCGACCACGCCGCCCGTCCCGAGTGCAAATACAAAGCCGATGACGCTAAGCACCGACAGTTCAGGTGGACGATGGCGCAGTGTGGTATACAATGCGAATGTGGTAACACAGGGTATGACCCACATTGCCCGGGGGCGAAGACGCGACCCTCTGGAGCGGCGCTGCCACCACACAAACACCGCCAACATGAAGAGCGTTGGCAAATAGGGATTGAGCAGCTGCCACATAATTCCTTCCTCGCGTCGTAGCGGAATCGTTCATGAATTTCGAAGTAAAATCATTGCTATTCGGCATTTTGCTAATGTGCAATCTAAGTGCTTCTGCGACAGCTGCCACCACTGCCGTAAAACACTTCTCTCCCACAAACGGCGCCTACATTGCGACCATCCCCCAAAATTGGACAATTCAAACAGACTATACCTTCAGCGCCCTGGGGCCGGGTCGCCCACTGTCCGGCGTACTCTTTTCCATACCCCAGTCCGACGCTGCTGGCACCAATCTTTCGTCACTGGGCACCGGCGTCGCCATAGTCACTCCACCCCCCCACCAACCCTGCAACGCGCGCGACTATCTTGCCACGGCTCGCGACAGTATCGAGTTGAGCGAAGCCGGGACCTTATGGACGATGGCGCACGCCACCGACGTCGGTACCGGAACCAAATCCACCACGCAGATCTTCGCCCGGCGGATCGGAGGACATTGTCTGCTCGTACTCTATCTCGTCCATACGACCGATCTTAAAGCCTACCCAGCAGGTTCGGTTCAGCCCTATGATGGTGTCGCTCTCTTGCGCACATTCGATCGTGTGCGCCACAGCCTGACCCTGGCATCCGTTGCCAACATTGCGTCCGGCATGTCGGGACCTATCTCTACTAAGGGGGCGACAACACAGCGGCACTAATGAAGTGGACGAACCGCATCACGCTGGGCGCCCGACAACTTACCGATGAGTTCCCCAACGCTGCGACCGCTGACGGGATGGACCCATCCCGGCGCGATATCTGCGAGAGGTATTAGGACAAATCCGCGGTTTTCTATTCGCGGATGAGGCAATATAGGTGGGCCCGCCTCTGTCTTCCCCTCATAGTCAAGGAGATCAAGATCCAGGCAACGCGGAGCATTGGGTTTACCTCTCACCCGCCCCAGACGGCTTTCTATGTCGTGCATGAGACCCATGATGGCCCCAGGAGACAGAGATGATGCCACGATTGCCGCCGCGTTCACATAAGATGGATCAGACGGATCCGGCCATGCCGGGGTCATAAAAAAGCGCGAAACAGAAATCACTTTTGCGCCGTTATTGCTTAACAGCGTCAGGCTAGCATGCAGCGTCTGTTCCGGGGTCGCCGCGGCAAAAGGCAGATTGGCGCCTAGCGCGATAAGGATCACAGCACGGCCTTTATGAACCAGAGAAGGAAATAAGCCAAAAGCAAGAAGACATTTCTGAATTTGTTACCTGTTTCATAGTCATTGGAGGAACTTATGTTATTCTACCCGCAGGAAAAACTTGCCCTCTTTATCGACGGCGCTAATCTCTACGGCGCGGCGAAAGGTCTAGGATTTGATATAGACTATAGGCGCCTGCTCGAGCTGTTCGCGCACAAGGGCATCTTGGTACGCGCCTTTTACTACACGGCGGTCGCGGACGACCAGGAATTCTCGCCCCTGCGCCCGCTCGTTGACTGGCTCGATTACAATGGCTTTGCCGTCGTCACCAAGCCACTCAAGGAATTCGTTGACAGCCAGGGGCGTCGCCGGGTTAAGGGCAATATGGACATTGAACTGGCGATCGATGTCATGAATATGGCCGAAATTGTGGATCACATCGTAATCTTTTCGGGCGATGGTGATTTTCGGCGGCTCGTAGAAGCCACGCAACGCAAGGGCAAACGCGTCAGTGTGGTGTCGACGACGCGGACACAGCCACCAATGGTGGCTGATGAATTGCGCCGGCAGGCCGATAACTTCATAGAGCTGGATGATCTTAAGGCCTCGATCATGCGCGAGGGCGGTCAGCGCGTGGGTGAGCATCATCGCGAAGAGGACATGCAGAGCAGTGCCACGGGCTGAGTGCGGCTATACTGACGCTGCGAGTCGAAGCCAGGCACCTATGCCGTCCAATTGCGAGCCCGCGTCTGATTGTTCCCTGTGCCCGCGCCTGGCCAGCTTCCGCCGGCAGAACGCGCGGGCCCTGCCGAATTACTTCAACGCGCCAGTTCCGACCTTCTGCACCAAGGGTGAAGTACGATTGCTGATTGTCGGCCTGGCCCCCGGCCTACATGGTGCCAACCGCACCGGCCGCCCCTTCACGGGTGACTATGCGGGAGACCTGCTTTACGCCACTTTGCGCCGCCACAAGCTGGCACTCGGCCATTACGGTCAGCAGGCAGACGACGGGCTCAAGCTCAATCACTGCGCCATCACCAACGCGGTACGCTGCGTGCCACCACAGAACAAACCTCTGCCGGCGGAAATCAACACCTGCCGGCACTTTCTCACAGCACAGATCGCAGCATTGCCGCAGCTGCGTGCGATCCTGGTTCTGGGCAAGATCGCTCATGACAGCGTCGTCAAGGCGCTCGAACTGAAGCTGAAGGATTACCCGTTCCGGCATGGCGCATGTTATCGAGCCGGCAGATTTACTTTGGTGTCGAGCTATCACTGCTCCCGTTACAACACCAACACAGGCGTGCTAACCGCTGAGATGTTCGACCGCGCCGTGGGAACCGCCCGAAACGCCGCCATGACGGCGCGCGCGCAATAAGGTTTGCCGCAAAACGCAGGGAGCCCCAGCGCAACCAAGGACAGTGAGGCCGTCAGCTGTAGCGCTCTTCCTTCCAGGGGTCGCCTTCATTGTGATAGCCGCGAACTTCCCAAAAGCCCGGCCTATCCTGCTCTGAAAATTCTATGCGGGTCACCCATTTGGGGCTCTTCCAGAAATACCAGTCCGGAATGACGACGCGTACCGGACCACCGTGTTCGCGGCTCAGCGGCACACCTTCCCAGTGATGGGCCAGAAGTGCGTTATCGGCGGCAAACACCTCGAGGGCGACATTTGTGGTATAGCCATCATAGGACTGAAAAAGCACGTAACGTGCCTCAGGTTTGGGCTTTACGAGCGCGAGCAAGGTTTGTGTGGCAACACCCTGCCAATGGTTGTCATAGCGGCTCCAAGCTGTAACGCAGTGAATGTCGCTGACCATCTCGCTTTGCGGAAGCTGCAGAAACTGCTCCAGATTGAGGATCAGAGGCGCATCAACCAGCCCCCCCACGCGTAACCGCCAGCGCTCTGGGGAGATTGCCGGCTGTGCCCCAAGATCAAGTACCGGCCAGTTGGTGACCAACCGCTGGCCGGGAGGCAACCGGTTGACGCGACCAAGATCAGGCCGGCCGGTCAGCAGCCGACCTTCGTCCGCCCATTTTTCCTTCGCGCGTAGCAACTTTTCGCGCGCGGCCGGCTCCGGAATGTCATCCTCACTCATCCCATCCGCACTCCTCACAGCCCCTGCTCCGGCCTGACTGCCAGGATGGGGCACCTCTTGGGATCGCTGGCAAGCGTTGTCCAAGCCTGTGTGGCCGGTCCACAGCTACGAAGCGTCCGTGCCTCGACGTAATGTTCCTAAGCCGCGACAAGCCCGATTGGAAGGGGCCGCCTTCTTCCAAGGCTCGTGCTGCTGCGGGAAATAACCAGGCCACAAGCACGCTCCTTTCCATTTTAGGACCATCTAGTGGAGTTCGCTCCAGTGTCATACGCAAACATGGCTACCCGATTTAGTTACCTGTCAGGGGCGCCATGGTCGAGCAAAACCCAGTCATAAACCCCACCGCTTCCTAAGGGGCATCACCTAGCCTCGGTCGCGCATCAGACGGGCTTTTTGTCGCGTCCAATCGCGCTGCTTCTCGGTCTCGCGCTTGTCGTGCAGTTTTTTGCCCTTGGCGATTCCGAGTTCAAGCTTGGCAATGCCCTTCGGCGTAAAATACAGGCGCAGAGGAATGAGGGTCATGCCTTCGCGCTGGGTTGCCTGCGCGAGCCGGGCACTCTCACGCTTATGCAGCAGCAATTTGCGCACACGCTTTGGTTCGTGATTGAAGCGGTTGGCCTTCCCGTATTCCGGAATGTTGGCATTGATGAGGAGGACATTGCCATCCTTGGCCTGGGCATAGCTTTCGGCAATGGTTGCCTTGCCCGAGCGCAGACTTTTGACCTCAGATCCGAGGAGGCTTATTCCGGCTTCCAGAGTGTCACTGATGGCATAGGAATAGCGCGCCTTTCGATTTTCGGCGACGACCTTGCGCCCATCGTCCTTGCTTTTGGCCATTATAGGAGTCCCGCGCTCTCCATCGCCTGCCGTACCTTCGCCTGCCCAGCTTCACTGAGGGGGATGATGGGAAGACGCACCTCGTCACTGCACAACCCAAGCAAGGAGGCACCAAATTTCGCCGGCGCCGGACTGGGTTCACAGAACATGGCGTCATGCACCACGATAAGACGATCCTGAAGCGCGCGCGCGGCGGTAAAATCGCCGCGCAGACATGCCTCCTGAAATTGCGCACACAATTGAGGTGCGACATTGGCGGTAACCGAGATACAGCCATGTCCGCCATGGGCCATATACCCCAACGTCGTCGCATCCTCACCAGAAATTAGCCGCCAGGCGGAGCCGCAGGCGAGCCGCTCGCGGCTGGGACGGGCCAGATTGCTTGTCGCATCCTTGACCCCAATGATATTTGCGATGCGCGACAGGCGAGCCATGGTCTCCACGGAAATATCCACGATAGATCGTCCAGGGATATTGTAGAGCAGGATCGGGATGTCCACGGCTTCGGCGATCGCAGCAAAGTGGCGGTAGAGCCCTTCCTGCGAGGGCTTGTTGTAATAGGGCGCGACCGACAGCACCGCATCGGCACCAACGGCTTTGGCATGTCGGGTCAGCTCGATCGCCTCTGCGGTCGAGTTAGAACCGGCACCGGCGATCACCGCCACCCGGCCATTGGCCTCTTCGACACAGATCTCTACGACCTGCTTATGCTCGTCGAACGATAATGTCGCCGATTCCCCTGTGGTCCCTGCTGGCACCAGCGCATGGCTGCCCTGGGCAATCTGCCAGGACACGAAGCGACGCAACGCCCCATGGTCGACGGCGCCGTTGGTCATCGGCGTGATAAGGGCCGGTATGGATCCTTTAATGCGTTCGCGCAGATCGCGCATTTGCTGTTCCATTGTTCGCTGCTGGATCCACAAAATAGGTTTCAAGACGCGATCCGGCAAGCCACCGGTCCGACTTGCTCTGGCCACGGCCAGCGGGCTGGTTTAGTATCGTCGGGAGGCTGATGTGGCCCATCACCGATCTCAAACAGGTTCCGTCGATGATTGCGTCCCGCGCCGCGTTTTTGGCTGCTGTCGCTACGCTCGCCCTTTTTGCGCCCGCGCTGGCCAAAGCCCTGCCTCCGACACCGAATGCACGCACCGAGGCCGATCCGGCGCGACTCTCCCCTTTTGAGCTCGAAATCTACCGCCGGGCCTTTGATGCGGCGGACCATGGCGACTGGGAGGCGGCCAAGGGACTGGCAGATCAGGGTCGCAACCCCCTGGCCCGCGATTTGGTGCTCTGGCGCTACGACCTCTCACCACGTTCGCAAGCAAGCTTCGACGAGATCAATGCCTTTCTAAAGCGTAATCCAAATTGGCCCCTGCGCTCGGTCCTCTATCGCCGGGCTGAGCACGCCATGCCAGCCAACCTGCCGCCAAAGCAGGTCATCGCCTGGTTTGGCGACCGCAAGCCGCAGACGGGGATCGGCATGATCCGGCTGGGGGTCGCGCTGCTGGCGTCGGGTGAGCGCGAGGAGGGTCGCCAGCTCATTCGTAAGGGCTGGATCGAGGGCGCATTCACCCCCGATGAGGAGCAACAGGTTCTGAAACAGTGCCGCGCCATCCTGACCCAAAGTGTGCAGCGCGAACGGCTCAACTTTCTCATCTGGCACAATGATGTGGCGGCCGCGCGCCGCCAGATGTACCGCGTCGATCGCAAGGACCAGCGCATCGCCATTGTAAGATTGGCATTTCAGACCACGCCCGCATTTGCTGAGCACCTCTATTACCGCCTGCCCTATGCCTGGCGCAGCAATCCTGGCCTGGTGCTGGGCCATGCGCGCGTATTGCGCGCCCGCGGCAACAAGTCCGCGGTCGCGGATGCACTGCTAAGCGCAGACTTGCGCGGCCTGGTTAAGATCGATCCCTCCGCGTGGTGGAGCAATCTGGCGCTTGCCGCCCGCGATGCCATGGAATTGCACCGCTACCGCCTGGCCTATCGTCTGGCAGCTGAAGCCGGACTGAAGAGGGGCGACGCGTTTGCCCAATCACAATTCCTCGCCGGTTGGCTGGCATTGCGCTTTTTGCATGATCCCAGCACGGCACTGCGCCATTTCAAGCTTATGGCCGACGGGGTGTCGAGGCCCATCAGCGTGGCTCGGGCCTATTACTGGATGGGACGGGCCTACGAGGCGAAAGGGGAACTGCTCGCGGCGGTGCGCGCCTATCACCTAGCTGCGGCCCATCCGGACACGTTCTACGGACAGTTGGCCTTGGCCCGTCTGGATCCCAACGCCGACCTCATCCTGCCGCATAGCAAATCCGATCCGGCCAGTATTGGCGCGAGCTATGACGGGGAGGAAATGACGCGCGCTATCCATATCCTCGCCCAGCTACATGCGGGACGCTTCGTGCGGATCTTTGCCGAGCATGACGTCAAGCTTCATCCCAATCCCTCCTTTGTCGCGCGATTGGCCAGCGATCTGGTTCATCTCGGATATCGCGACGCAGCCGTCCAGGCGGCGCAATTTGCCAGCTATCGCGGTATCGAGCTGCCGGCATTCAGCCATCCGGTCATTGCCCTGCCGCGCTACCGTGGGCCGGGATCGGCACCGACAGACGCGCTGGTCTTGGCACTGATCCGCCAGGAAACCGAATTCGATGCCACCGCCGTGTCGAGTGCCGGTGCGCGCGGGCTGATGCAGGTCATGCCATCCTCGGCGCGGCAGCTGGCAGCGCAGCTTGGGGTGCCGTTCCGTCCCGCAGAATTGACCCAAAATCAAACCTACAATCTGGAACTCGGTATGACCGAGCTTGCGCAGAATCTGCACGCCTGGAACGGGTCCTACATTCTTGCTGCAGCCGGCTACAATGCGGGAGACGGCAATGTGCGTCGCTGGATCAATTTCTTTGGTGACCCGCGCACCCTCGCGGTCAATCCCATCGATTGGATTGAGATGATCCCGTTCGCCGAAACCCGAAACTACGTCCAGAGGGTGCTCGAAAGTACGGAGATCTATCGCGACCGCTTGACCGGCAAGAGCGAACCCTTGCGGATTTTGGCGGATCTTTATCGCCCCAACCTGCCGCCCCAGCAAAGACCTTTGCCGTCGCTCTCCCAGGCCCTCGATGTTCCGGTACCCAAAGCGCGGCCCAAGGAGGCCGCCAACATCACCCAGGCTCAGACTGCCTCGGTCAGCGCCGACGCCAACCCTTCCGCAGCCGTGAGCACGCCCACCATAAGGCCTAAGCCCGACGGCTCAATGCAGTGACAACCATTCCCGCGCCAGGCGCAGAGCTTCTGCTATCTGTCCAGAGCTCATTTCCGCGGCGAGCTGCGCGCGCCAGTTCTTGGCAACTTCGCTGCCCTTCATCGCTGCCAGATTGAACCATTTGTGGGCGGTGACGAAATCCACGCCCACCCCCTGCCCTGTCGAATATGCTAGGCCGAGATTGTAGAGCGCATCCGCGCGCCCCTTATTAGCATCGGCCTCAAACTGTACGAGCGTATCGTAATCGACGCACGACATGTCTAACCCCTGCTGTCTCGTGCGACGCCACTGCCGCACCCACACCGAAATCTTGGCGCCGATCAGCTAAAGAGAAGTTAATAAGATGGTTGTCAAAGAGTTAACCCTAAAAACCGCAGTTGGTCAGCGACGCGCCTGGGCGAGGTTCGATTTTTCGCGTTTTGGTTGCATCAGATGGGC
>JBMFWV010000112.1:0-9184 GCA_049964915.1 Rhizomicrobium sp. | reverse complement strand
CGCTCTCGCAAGCCATCTCGCGCGATGTCCGTGCTGCAAACGAGCAATCAGACCGAAGAATTTGTGACGCAGTAGAATTAGGGGCGGTGCACGCAATATGTGCACCCGTCCCTGCCCCCTTGGGGCCGGTTATGCGCGGAAGGTGAAGAGGTTGGGGCCGTTGCCTGGCCCTACATGCCCCGTCTGTCCCAGCATGTCCGCCTGCATCATGTAATCGAGCGTGGCGTCATCTTCCGCGGTGTTAGCAAGAAAGCGGCGACCATCCTCGAGCCGCCCTATCACAATGCCAAAGCGCGAGCGTTTACGGTCGGTCACCACCGTATAGGTTTCGATCTTTGCCGGACCGAGGGGATGCTCCTCGACCCGAGGATGGGCCATGGCATCGAGTTCCTTTTGATAGCTGTAAGGATCCTCACGCTGCCACGGTCCCTCGAAGGGCGTGGTCGAGTAGATGCCAATCGAATGCTTGGTGACATACCAGCCATTGCCGGTAACGAGGCCAAAGCGACCCTGCGCAGCCCGGCACTTTTCCATCATCGTAACTATGGAATGCATCACGTAATCGTTCCCAGGACCACCAAAATAGGGCAATCCCCCGGTGACGGTCAGCCCTCGCCGATCATCCTCGGCGATCTCAAGCTCGGCACAACCGATTTGCACTGCACTCGGAAAGCAGGAATACAGATCGATAAAGGCCATATCGGCGATGCTCTTCTGCGCCATGGCCAATGCCTTGCGTCCCATCATGCGGATCGCCGGCGAGGAGTGATAATTGATCCGCTCGCTCACGTTCCAGATGTCATTCGCATCGCCGCAGCCATGCAGGAAAACCCATTTCTCGCGCGGGATACCGAGCTCGAGAGCCTTGCCGACGGAAGTCATGACCACAGCCGCACTCATGTCGACTTCGATCACGGCATTGAGATATTTGGTGTAGGGAAAGCCAACAAAGCGGTTGCGCTCTGAGGGTGTCGCGATCTCTTCCGGAGAGCGAAATGTCCCAAACCACGCATTGGGGTTTTCAGATGCAACGCGGGAAAAAGGCGAGAAAAACTCTCCCAGCCAGCGCAGATGTTCTTGTGGCGTATGGCGTTTCTGGCCGCGCAGCGCATTTTCGAACAGCGCATAGGTGTTGACCGGAAAGCGCAGACCATAGGCCGCTTCATAGGCATTGGATCCTGCGCGCATATCGCCGATTTCCTCAGGATCACTGCCAGGATCCACATCGGCCAGCTTTTGCCAGCCAAGATCCACACCCAACTTCATCGCTCCCAGGAAGCTGGCGAGATATTCGGCGCCGGCCAGAAGCGCCGCCTGGCATTGTCCGCGGGCAATCTCTTCGGCCGTGCGGTTGACGAGCCATTGCGGCGTGTTACCACCGGTCGCTGTGTAAAGCATACGCTGCGCCGATAGACCTAGGCGTCGGGCCAGCGCCAGCGGAGGATTGCGAAACAGCCGCTTCGTCAGGCGTCCCTGATCACCTGGGGAATCTGCCGTGAAGCGCACCACGACCACCGTGTCGATGGCATCCGCAAGGCCGGATGCGGCTGCATCTGCGAGGGCGGCACGGGCCGGCTGAACCAACATTCCGATGGGATCAAGCCCGTCCGCAAGTCGACCCTCGCGGGCAGTACGCTGCGTGAACTGCCCGCAACCAACCAGGATCGGCGTACGCGGATCAATGGCATTCATGTTTCAAACCTTTCTTTTTTGCAAATAGCGCTGAAGCCGCGTGATCGCCTCGGCAAGCACCTCTTGACGCTTGCAAAAAGCGAAGCGCACGAGGTGATCGGGCGTTGCAGTTTCAAAAAACGGACTGAGCGGCACCAGCGCGACCTTGGCCTCTTTGACGAGACGCAGGCAGAAATCGCGGTCGCTTTCCGCGCTCAAGGCACGGATCGAGGCCGTCAGAAAGTAGGTGCCCTCGCAGGGCATAAGTTCAAAGCCAAGTTCAGTGAGGGCCGAGGCAAGAAAATCGCGCTTGGCCTGCAACGCGTCGCGCAGACCAAGAGTAAACCCCATCTCATTTTCAAGCCCGTAGGCTATGCCTAGCTGCAAGGCCGGCGAGGTCGTAAAGGTCAGGAACTGGTGCGCTTTGGCGGCAACGTCCACCAGCGCTGCAGGACCAGTGACCCAGCCAACCTTCCAGCCAGTCAGCGAAAACATCTTGCCTGCAGAGCCAACACGCAGCACCCGATCCTCGAGTCCCGGGATCGCCAGTGGCGAGATGTGCGGCACGCCATCAAAAGTGAGATGTTCATAGACTTCATCGGCTATCACTGCCGCGCCACTGGGCCTGACCACCTCGGCCAGCACCTCCAATTCTGCACGACGGAACACCCGTCCGGCCGGATTGAGAGGGGTATTGACCAGAACAGCCGCCGTACGCGGGCTGACCACTGCGGCAAGGCTCTCGCGACGCAGCTCAAATTCGGGAGGCTCGAGAACCACACGGCGCACCTCGGCCCCGGCACTCTGGGCGATCGGCCGATACGAATCATAGGCCGGCTCGATGACCACAATCTCGCGGCCGGCACTGGCCAGACCATAGATGCAGCAAGCCAGAGCCTCGGTGGCTCCCGAGGTCACCAACACCTCACAGTCCGGATCAAAATCGAACCCGTGAAAGCGTTTGGCATGGGCAGCGATGGCGGCACGCAGCGCCCCCATGCCTCGCGTCGGCGGATACTGGTTGGGGCCTGTCCGCAGCGCCTGCGCAGCAGCCTCTCGAACGGACAGTGGGCCATCCTCGTCCGGAAAGCCTTGGCCAAGGTTGATGGCGCCGTTTTCCAGCGCAAGGGCGCTCATCACCGAAAAGATGGTGGTGCCCAAACCGGCAAATATCGGGTTAAAGCTTGGTCCGGCGCTCATGCGTTCACCTCATTGGCGATTGAGCTTTGCCGGTCAGCTTGAGTCCTGACAAGACTTCTCTTCATGCTTATTAAATGGGCTGCTTGCTGCTTTTTTGTGCAGTAATGGTTCGACATAAGGAAATTTCCGTTCAATTCGTCGCGTTTTGCCAGCAACCGGCTGTGGATCGACTGCATGAACTATGGCCGCAGCCAGGCGAACTGCTTAGCGTGGGCTTGCTATTTCCCGTGCTCGGGTCGCCACGACCTGGGTCCGGCTTACCAGGGCGCGCCCATGAAAAAGATCGAAGCCATCATCAAGCCATTCAAGCTCGATGAGGTGAAGGAAGCCCTTCAGGAAATCGGAGTTCAGGGTATCACCGTGACCGAGGCCAAGGGATTTGGCCGGCAGAAGGGACATACCGAGCTTTATCGCGGGGCCGAATATGTCGTTGACTTCCTACCCAAGGTGAAAGTCGAGGTCGTGCTCGCGGATGATCGCCTGGAGGCGGCACTCGACGCGATTCAAAAGGCTGCCCGCACCGGACGCATCGGTGACGGCAAGATATTTGTCCTCTCTGTCGAGGAAGCCATTCGCATTCGGACCGGCGAAACCGGTACGGATGCGCTTTAATCCACTTTTCAAACACAAGCGAGTGCGAGAGACGGCCATGTCCAATCCATCTGAAATCCTCAAGACCATCAAAGAAAAGGAGGTCAAATTCGTTGACCTTCGCTTCACCGACCCGCGCGGCAAATGGCAACACGTGACTTTCGATCCGGCCCTGGTAGATGAAGATTTTCTGACCGCCGGCACCATGTTCGACGGCTCTTCGATCGCCGGCTGGAAGGCGATCAACGAAAGCGACATGACGCTGCTCCCGGATCTGACCACCGGCTTCATTGATCCGTTTTTCGCACAGACCACACTGTCGCTGACCTGCGACATCGTGGAGCCCTCGACGGGCGAACGCTACGATCGCTGCCCGCGCTCGATAGCCAAGGCTGCCGAACAATATGTTGTTGCATCGGGCGCTGGCGATACCGCCTATTTCGGTCCCGAAGCAGAATTTTTCATTTTCGATGACGTGCGGTTCGATACCCAGATGAACAAGGGCTATTACTTCCTTGACTCTCTGGAGGGGCCCTACAACTCCGGTACCGAATACGAAGTGGGCAATCTCGGACATCGTCCGGCGGTCAAGGGCGGGTATTTTCCGGTACCGCCGATCGATTCCGCCCAGGATATTCGCAGCGAAATGCTCGCCATCATGGGTGAGCTCGGCATGGAGCCGGAAAAGCACCACCATGAAGTGGCTGGCAGTCAGCACGAGCTTGGATTCAAATTTTCGACCCTGACCAAGTGCGCTGACCGCATGCAGATGTACAAATACGTCGTCCATCAGGTCGCGGCCGCTTACGGCAAGTCAGCCACCTTCATGCCCAAGCCAATCTATGGCGATAACGGATCGGGCATGCATGTGCATCAGTCGATCTGGAAGTCGGGCAAGCCCCTGTTTGCCGGCTCAGGATATGCGGATCTGTCCGATACATGCCTCTATTACATCGGCGGCATCATCAAGCACGCCCGGGCGATCAACGCATTCACCAATCCTCTGACCAATTCCTACAAGCGCCTCATCCCGGGCTTCGAAGCTCCGGTGCTGCTCGCCTATTCATCGCGCAACCGTTCAGCCTCCTGCCGCATCCCGTTCTCGGGCAGCCCCAATGGCAAGCGCGTCGAAGTGCGCTTCCCGGATCCAGGCGCCAATCCCTATCTCGCCTATTCCGCGCTCCTGATGGCGGGTCTTGACGGCATTGAAAACAAGATCCACCCAGGCGATCCCATGGACAAGGACCTCTACGCACTGCCGCCCGAGGAGCTGCGCGATGTACCGCAGGTTTGCGGCTCGCTGCGGCAGGCGCTCGAGACCCTTGATGCAGATCGCGCCTTCCTGAAGAAGGGTGGTGTCTTCAATGACGACTTCATCGACAGCTACATCGAACTCAAGATGAACGAAGTCTATGCCTTCGAGCACACCCCTCATCCGGTCGAGTTCAAGATGTATTATTCCGTCTAGTACCGATCTTCATTTGATGCGCCAGGCCCGGGCGATGCTCGGGCCTGGTGTTTTTCAGGCCGCCGCGCTGACGTTCTCCTTAGCTGCACCCGGTGCCGGCGGCAGCACAATATAGGCCCGACAGCCTTTGCCCGGTTCGCTTTCTAACCAGGCCCGGCCGCCATGCAGCTCACATAGCCCCCGCACCAAGGCAAGTCCGAGCCCTGTACCACCACCCTGCCGGTCATATCGATTGTCCACCTGGCTGAAGGGCTGGAAGATGCGGTCCAGCTTCTCGCGCGGAATGCCAGGGCCATTGTCCTCGACCATAACCTGAAAGCCTCCATCGCGCGCCCGACTGCCAAGTACAGTGATCCGCCCGCCCTCGGGGGTAAACTTCACGGCGTTGGAAACCAGATTGATCAGCATCTGCTTGAGCGCCCGCTCATCAGCAAAAAGCACGGGGGCATCGGAACTGGTCTCGATGACAAGTTCCTGGCGATGCTCACGCGCCTTGGCACCAACCAGCTTGAGTGCACTTTCCATCGTATGCTTGGCATCAAGCGGCTCTGGCTGAATTTCCATTCGGCCAGCTTCAATCTTCGCAACATCGAGCAAATCATTGATCAGACTGAGCAGATGCGCCCCCGAAGAATGGATGTCACCCGCATATTCGACGTAGCGCGGTGAACCCGCCGAGCCGAAGCACTCCTTGGCGATGATCTCTGAAAAGCCCAAAATCGCATTGAGCGGTGTCCGCAATTCATGGCTCATATTGGCAAGAAACGCGGTCTTTGAGGCGTTGGCTGTTTCGGCCTCAAAACGCTTGCGCAAGGCCTCGTCACGGGCTTCCTCGAGTTCGCGCGCGAGATCTTCAACTTCAAAGCGTAATCGCGAGTCTTCGTCGAGGCGATAAGTCAGACGTCGACCATCGAAGAACATCTGCGCAGTGTAGATGGTGATACCAACCGCAATCAGCATATCGATCAGGCTGTCACCTGTCAGGAACCGCACATCGCTCATGGTCACCATGGGCACCACTGCGGCCATGAAGATGTCAACGTGCCCGACTCGGCTGACAATCAGCCAAGAAAGAATGGCCACTGAGGCGAAGGCAAGAAAGACGTGGTTTATCGGATTGTTGGGCTGCCACAGGATCCAGGTCATCAGACCCCAGGCGAATGAGACAGCAATCTGCGCCACGATGAAGCGGGAAAACCAGGGCCGAAGCCGCTCATAGCTGACGACGGTTCGCGTGGCGGCGCGATAGGCGCTGACAAGACGCGCGCAGATCCCGGTGGCCAGAATCACCGCCGCCGGCAGGATCAGGGCAGTTGCGATCGGAACCTTGCCGAAACCACCGCGCGATGCGAATAGTGCCACGCACACGGCCCAGATCGGGGCTGTGTAGCGCGCCGCGTGCAAAATGTCAGCAGTCAGGTTGAGCTGCGCCTTCAGCACGCGCCCATCGGCGTTGCGTTGCATACGCAAGCGTTGACCGTAGCCCAAGGACTTATCCCCCGTTACTCCGCCAGGCGCAGAGCTTCGCAGACTACCCTATCCATTCTAAGAAATTCTTAGCTCGCCCAATTTAGGCGATGCGGCGACTGCGCTGCGCGCGCAGCACAGCTTCGCTGGAGGGCGGAAAGCGCACGCTGACCTTGCACCCGCTGCCGGGGGCCGTCTCAATCCACACGCGGCCACCATGCAAAGCGGTCAGTCCGCGCACGAGGGAAAGACCAAGTCCGGTGCCTCCCTGCTGGCGCGAATAGCGCTTGTCGAGCTGGTTAAAGGCCTCAAACACCCTCTCCAAAAGGGCCGGGTCGAACCCGGGCCCGTTGTCGCTGACGCAAAGCTCAAAACCACCATCTTCCAGCACGCGACCGGTTACGGCGATCTCCCCACCAATCTGGGTGAATTTGGTGGCGTTGCTGATGAGATTGTAGACAATCTGCCTGAAGGCACGCTCATCGGCATAAAGCTGATCCGCCTCGCCTTCGAAATTGATGGTGAGACGCTGCTGTTTAGCCTGCAGTTTGGGGCGCAGCACGCGAAGACCATGCTCAATGACCCGGCGGGCATCAAGAAATTCAGGCGCCACGCTCATCTGTCCAGCTTCAATCTTGGCGACATCAAGGATGTCATCAATAATGCCCAGCAGATGCCGTCCGGCCGACTGGATGTCACCGGCATAATCGCGATAGCGGCTCTGTCCAACCGGGCCGAAGGCCTCCTGTTCGATGAGATCGGAGAAGCCAATGATGGCATTGAGCGGTGTACGCAGCTCGTGGCTCATATTGGCCAGGAACGACGACTTGGCGGCATTGGCGGCCTCTGCTTCCGCCTGCTTCTTCAGCGCGGCGTCATGCGCCCGGCGCAACTCATCCGTCAGATCCTCATTGGCAAAGCGAGAGCCGAGCAAAATCTTGCTCTGATGCATGGCGTTCAGGACAACCACAAGGCTATAGATAAAGGCCGTCGTAAGCAGGACTGCTAGCCCCACATTTGCCGGCACACCGCCGCTCATCATGCGCGGCAGCGACAGCCCCATAAGCGGCATCACCCCGGCCACATAAAGGCTCCAGCTGTTGGCTGAGGATGCGTTGGAAATCAACACCGCAACAAGCGGCACCAGGATGAGGGCATGGTTCACGGCATTATCGGGAACCCAGAGCAGCCAGGTCATGGCGCCCCAGCTCAGTCCGATAAGAAATTGCTCCGAAACGAAAACTGTTTCCCAGAAGCGCACGCGATGGGGTGATCTGCGGTATCGCTGCAAAGTGAGCGCCGCCAGCACGCTGTTGGCCAGATGTAGACCGAGCGCTATCACCAGGCGCCAGAGGGGAACTTGTCCAAAATACGGGAACAGCCCGATGAACGGCACGATGCCGACAGCGGCCCAGGTCGGATTAAGCCATATTTTAAATGGCAGGTAGCGCGCCAGACTCTCGGTACGCGCAAGCGCGTACCGCTCGGCCAGTCCCGCCACGCTGCGATCAGCTTCCATCAATCCGGTCCCTCGACCCCTCCCGTCGTACCTTTCATGATCCCCCGAATGTGTTAATAAAACACAGCGATTCGGCCGGAGAGAAATCGGCCTACGCCCCTTCTGCCTGTTATTTTTCACCATGTGGCTCGGAGCCCCCATTCGATGGCCAAAGCCCCAGACCTGTTTGAAAATCGTACTGTGGACAAAGCCACCGGCTATACCGCCAAGGACATCGAGGTCCTCGAGGGGCTGGAGCCTGTCCGCAGGCGACCCGGAATGTACATTGGGGGCACCGACGAGCGCGCCCTACATCATCTAGCGGCTGAGATCCTCGACAACGCAATGGATGAGGCCGTCGCCGGGTTCGCCACCAGGATCGAGTTCGAGCTTTCGGCGGACGACATCGTCACCGTGCGGGACAATGGCCGTGGTATCCCCATCGATCCCCACCCCAAGTTCAAAAACAAATCTGCCCTTGAAGTCATCATGACCACGCTGCATGCAGGCGGCAAATTCGGCGGCAAGGTCTATGACACCTCCGGCGGCCTTCACGGAGTCGGCTCCTCAGTTGTTAACGCCTTGAGTGAATGGCTTGAGGTCGAGGTTGCCCGCGAGCGCCAGAACCACGTCATGCGCTTTGAGCGGGGACAACCTGCCGGCAAGCTGAGGAACACAGGAAGCGTCAATCGGCGTGGCACGATCGTGCGCTTCAAACCGGATGCCCAGATCTTCGGCAGCGAGGCCCATTTTTCGCCCGCCATGCTTTACCGTATGGCCAAATCCAAGGCCTATCTCTTCCGCGGCGTGGAAATCCACTGGCTCTGCGATCCCAGCCTGATCAAGAATGGCAAAACACCCGCTGACGAAGTTCTGAAATTTCCCGGCGGCCTTGCGGACTTCCTGCGTAGTGAAATCGAAGGTGAGACCACTGTCAGTCCGCGACTGTTTGTCGGGCGCACTGAGAACAAGGACGGCAAGGGCGCTGTCGAATGGGCAATCGCCTGGGCACCCGAACGTGACGGCTTTCTGCAGAGCTTCTGCAACACCATTCCGACACCTTTGGGCGGTACCCATGAACAGGGCCTGCGCAATGCCCTGACCAAGGCCCTGCGTGCGTTTGGTGAGCGTGCGGGCAACAAGAAGACCGCACAGATCACCCCAGACGATGTCATGAGCGCGGCATGCGCCGTTCTCAGCATCTTCATCCGCGAGCCGGAATTTCAAGGGCAGACCAAGGAAAAGCTGTCGACGCAGGATGCGCAGCGGCTGGTCGACACGGTGGTGCG
>JBMFWV010000111.1:0-9261 GCA_049964915.1 Rhizomicrobium sp. | reverse complement strand
GACCTCGATGCTGTCATAGCGATTGCCCGGCATGAGACGAAAGCGCACAAGGTTGCCCAAGGCATCCGTCAGCGCCAGAATTTTGGTTGTCATGCCACCTTTGGAACGGCCTATGGCCTGGCTTTGAGTCCCCCTTTTGCGCCCTGGCCGTGACGGTGGACTTTGACGATCGTGGCGTCGACCATGGCGTATTCCATGTCGGGTTCATCAGATACCGCGTCGAAAATCCGTTTGAAAACATCAGCGCGGCGCCAGTCGTTGAACCGGCGGTAGGCCGTGCTCCAGTTGCCAAACATCGAAGGCAGATCACGCCACGGACTGCCAGTAAGGACAATCCAAAGCACCGCTTCCAGAAACAGCCGATTGTCCCGGCCGCTGCGGTCAGGGTCACTCGCCTTGCCAAGACAATGCGGTTCTATCCTCGCCCATTGGGCGTCCGTCAGTACAAATCGTTCCATTCACAGCGTGAATCACAGCCACGCCCAAATGGGAATCCTAAATCCCCACATGCCCTAGACGACGTCCTCTAAAGGCTGTGGTGATGCGCGGAGAGTAGCCGACGTCAGACGCTTCCCGTGCGTTCAATGACCAGCACGCGCGCTGCCCCAGTCGGTACGGCTCGGTGAGCTTCGCCTTCTTCCGCATAGAAAATGGAACCCGCAGTCAGCCTCAATACCCGTTCTGCTCGGTCCTTTCCGACTTCCATGTCAACTATTCCGTCCAGCACGACAAATATTTCCGGCCCATCGTTGACATGCCAAATATAGGGCTTGTCGGTCCAATGCAGCCGCACGGTGAATCCATCCAATTCAGCAATTGCGATCGCATCCCAAGCCCGCTTACCCGTGAACGTATCTGCCTCGACGATGTTCATCTCCATCTCCTCCTGACGTCCGGGAGATGCTATAGCATCGTGATATGGACAAGATTGCGAAACGTCGTGATTGGCGACACTTCGAAAGTGCGCAATGAACCGATTGGGCAAGCGATTAGACGAGATTGATCGTAAAATCGTCGGCTTCCTGCGGCATGACGCACGCCGCTCGACAGCCTCAATCGCGCGAGCACTCAAACTCTCCCGGACGGCGGTTCGGGCTCGGATCGCCCGCTTGGAAAGCGACGGCATCATCCTGGGCTATTCGGCGGAGTTGGCACCCCATGTGGATGGCGGAATATCGGCCCTGATTACAATTTCGATCGCTGTTCGACCCTGCAGCCTTGTGGTGGATCAACTCCTGTCATGGCCGGTGGTCGAACGAGTTTATTCAATAGCAGGTGATCAGGATGCCGTTCTCGTCGCTTCAGTGGCATCTGCTGCGTCCTTGTCCGACCTGGCGGACAAGCTGCAGGCCCTTCCCGGTGTGCGCAAGGTTCAAACGACCGTAATTCTTTCCGAGCACAAAGCACAAACGTCAGCTCTGCCATAGCCATCGCCCAAAAAGCGAGATTGGTTCGAGCAACGTTCCTTTTACAGTGCCCTTCGTGGGCTTGCCGTTGCCAGCCCCAGATCTGCTGGGTGTCGGCCTCGTCGCTCAGCCGAACAGTGCGCGCAGATGATCATTCAGGAATACACCACCCGGATCCATCTGACGGCGGAGTGCGCGGAAATCTTCGGCCTTGGGGTAGAGGGCGGTGACGTCCTCGGCATCAAGGAAGTGCATCTTGCCCCAGTGCGGTCGCGAATTGTAGCGGCGTAAAATCGCGTCGACATCGCGCAGATAGTCCCAGTAATCGATCCCTGGCCCTCCGGAGACCGACAAAGTAACGCTGTCCTGCTGATGGAACGGGCTCATCCACGCCGGATCGCCCGCGGTGAAGCGAAACTCGATCGGGTAGATGCAGTTTGTGTGTTTGGTCAGCATCAGCTCGCGTACATCACGCAGGGCATCCTTCCCGTGTTCGGCCGGCACTGCGTATTCAAGTTCGTGGAAGTTCGGTACGTATTCGATCGGATAGATATCCGAGCTATAGGCGATGCGCTCGAACGCACCCTCCGTCGGCGGGGCCTCGGTAATGTCCATCACTTTCATCTCGCAGACATCGGCAGTCTTATTCGTGCTGGAAACTGCCGCGGTGTCAGGGAGGCAGTAGAGGTGGCGGCTTTCCGGCACCGGGCACCAGAAGAAGCCGAAATGGCGATGGGTGGCGGCGAGTTCATCGTAGCGCTCCATGCAAGTTTCGAAATCGTCGCGCCAGAGCCTTTCGTGCAGATTGTAGGCCGGCATCGCTTGCAGGGTGATTTCCGAAATCACTCCGAGCGTGCCGACCGCGACCCGCGATGCGTGCAGCATGCCCATGTCACGTTCATCTACGGTGAGGATAGCACCATCCGGCTGCACCAGCCGCATGGCGACAATCTGCGAGGCCATATTCGACAGACGTGCCCCAGTGCCGTGGGTGCCGGTGCAGAGCGCGCCGGCCACCGCTTGGGTGTCAATATCACCCTGGTTGACCAGCGACAGCCCGGCCGCCTTGAGCGCCCGACCCACCTCGCTGATCCGCGTGCCGGCGCTCACCGTGACGCGCTGGCGTTCGGTATCGATGGTTCGGATGCCAGTCATGCCGGCGAGGGTGAGCAGCAGCCCGCCGGTTGCGACGATAGGAGTGAAGGAATGACCCGAGCCAGCGCAGCGGATGTTCAAACCCTGCGCATGGGCTCGGGCCATCATTTCGGCCAGTTCGGCCTCGCTAGCGGGAGCCCCCTTATAGAGCGGCACACAGGATTGGTTGCCGACCCAGTTTCTCCAGAGACCACCTTTTTCGAACGCTGACATGAACACCTTCGCTCAGATCGAGGTAAAACAATTGTCGACGAACAGATGGGCGCCGCTAATGAAGCTCGCCTCAGGGCCAACAAGGAACAAGGCGGCTTGCGCGACCTCCTCCGGTCGGCACATCCGCCCTTGCTGCGCCGCGATCGCCGCCTCAGAAACATCGACGCCGATGCCGGAAAGCAGATCAAGTTCCCGTTCGCCATGAGCTGTTCGAATGAAACCGGGGCAAACCGCGTTGCAGCGGATGTTGCGGTCGCGATATTCCACCGCAATCGCGCGAGCGAACATGTGACAGGCACCCTTGGTGGTATCGTAGAGCACCTCGCCCGGCGTCGCCGCGACCGCCGAGATCGAGGAGGTGCAAACGATGCTACCCCCGCCCGCCGCGATCATCTGCGGCAGCACCGCACGGGTCATCAGGAACATGCTGCGCACGTTGATCGCCATCAGCCGGTCCCATTCTTCGGCCGTAGTGTCGAGAAACGGCTTAACGATCAGGGTACCGGCGTGGTTGAACAGCACGGTGATTGGCCCAAGAGCGTCGCTCACCGTGCCAACGGCGGCTGTAACTGCGGCTTCATCCGACACGTCGGCGGCGGCGAACACCGCTTCATGCCCCGCCTCGCGCAGTGTTGTGGCCAAGGCTTCGCCGTCGCTGCCTGGCAGATCGACGATGCCGATCTTCGCCCCTTCGCTGGCGAACAGCACCGATGCCGCCCGCCCGCAACCTCCTGCACCGCCACTGACGACCGCGATCTTACCAGCCAACCGCCCGCTCATAGCATCCACCCTTTCGTCAGTGTCGGCATGTTCAGTCTCCGCTCCCTTCCAGTGCTTGTTCTTCCAGCGTGATCAGCTGGGCACGCTCGGCGATCTGCTCGCGGCTGATCGGCGGTCCCTGAAAGCGTTTGCGCTCGAAGCCGAACCAGATAACGGTGGTCAGCGCCAGCACGCCAAGGGTTACGGTCAGCGCCTGATTGTTCGGTGGCTGCACACCGACATAGAGCAGCACGGCAGCACCGATGATTGCGAGCACTGCGAACACCGGATAGAGCGGCCCGACATCGAACGGCCCCATCTGCGTCCAGCTGCGCCGGTAGGCGATCAGTCCCGCGACTATTGGCAGTAGATAGGAAATATAGAGGAAGATCACGCAGACCGCCGCGATCGTGGTGTAGACCGGTGCATAGACCGTGAAGCCGATCGAGAGCAAAGAGACCACCCAAATCGCAATCATCGGTGTACGGAAACTGTGGCTCACTTTGCGCAGATAGCGTGAACCGGGCAGCCCGCCGTCACGCGAAAAGGCAAAGACCATGCGACTTGCAGAGGTGACGGTAGCGAGACCGCAGAGGTACTGTGCAATCGCAATAGCGATATAAAGCGGCAACTTCAGCCCGACCGGGATCGCGTGATCCATGATCCAGAAAAACGCGTTACCGCCTTGTGCCGCGGCCTTGTCCATGTTCGGCACCGCAAGAATCACAGCCGAGAGCATGACCCAGCCGAATAAGCCGGACCAGACCACGGAATGGATCATGCCCCGTGGAATCGAGCGAGCGGCGTTAATGGTTTCCTCGGCAGTGTGTGCCGAAGCGTCGAATCCAGTAACGGTGTAAGCCGGCAATAGGAGGCCAAGCAGGAACAGATAGGTGAGGTTGCCGGTGTGCGGCCAGGTACCGCCGCCGGCCTTGCCGCTGTAGTTCGCGAAGGTCCAGAGTCGCGAAAGGTCGAGATGCGGCGCATAGGCGAGCAAGGCGACGGTGAGCGCAATAGCGCTGCCAAAAATCAGATAGCCAGAAAAATCGGTTAGTTTCGAGGTGAGCCTGATCCCGAGATGGTTGACTAATCCTTGGCTTAGCGTGATGCAGCCGACGATTATTGTCTGGGTCAGGATACTGTAGCCGGTCGGGATGCTGGGTGTGAGGGCGGCGGTGTCGATCCCCAGCGCCGGCGCGAGCGCCCCCAGCAAAAACAAATAAGTGCCGACATTGATGGCTGCAAGCACGGTGATCAGCCCGATCAGATTGAACCAGGCGGTTATCCAGCCAAGAAACCGACCGCCGAGCAGCGAACCCCAGTGATACAACCCACCCGCCGTCGGATAGGCCGAGCCGATCTGCCCCATCGCAATCGCGAAAAACAGCGAGAATAGGCAGGAGAGTGGCCAGCCGATACCTATCGAGGCGCCGCCCACGCTTGCAATGCCTTGGCTGAACGAGTTGATGCCGCCGGAGACGATACAAATAATCGAGAAAGATATCGCGAAGTTTTGGAACGTCCGCATTCGGCGGGCAAGTTCTTGAGCATAACCCATTTGGTGCAGCGTCGCTGTATCTTGATCGAGTACGCGGATATCATCGGGTCGTTCGGACATGATCGGTCTCCCAAAATTCGATGAAGGCACCGGGTAAGCTGACGTGAGCACCCCTAAGCGCGCCTCGCTCCTGACGATCTTCCGCTCTTTGAGAGGCGGGTTATGATATGATGAATTTGTGACGTCGCCGGATAAAACTCGCTATATCCCGAAAGGGATACGAGGGCTGCAGGGATCTAGGAGTGACGGATGACCGGATATCCAGATGAACCGGCCGCTAATATGCCGGTGGCACGCGAAGCTGACATGATCGCAGCTGTAATTGGGCGAATCGGGACGCCAGATTTGCTGCTCACGCTTGATCAGGTGCTGAAATCTATCGCGGATTTCGATCTCTCCGTAGTCTTCGGCTATCCCTACGGCGAATGTCCGCGCCTGCTACACAATGGCTATGGTGCACACGCGACACACGAGGCGCTCGATGCCTACCTGCGCGGCGCCTATCTGCTTGATCCGTTCTATACCGCGAGCGTACACGGTCATTCACCCGGACTGTGGCGGATGCGCGAACTCGCACCAGATGATTTTTTCCAGTCGGATTTTTACGGTTCGTCCGAGGTCCACCCTTGTATTTCGCTCGAACCGGGGTCTTTGGTCGAGGAAATCGGATTTCTGGTGCCGCTGCCCTGTGGCTTCACCGCCGCCTATTCGCTGATGCGCAAAACGGGGCGGCCGCCATTCAACGAGGGCGAAATGAGCCGTCTGCGCGCGTTTGAACCTATAGTACGCGAGGCGCTGCGCAGCCATTGGCGGCAACTCGACAGCAGCGCTCCGGTAAGCCCACCCGGCGGCGGCCTGGAAGCGGCTTTCGCTCGATTCGCGCAGGATTATCTGACTTATCAACAGCGCCGGATCGTCCAGCTCATCCTGCGCGGCCACAGCACGCTCTCGATCAGCACAATTATTGGCAGCACCGAAGGCACCGTCAAAATTCATCGGAAAAATATCTATCGGCGGCTCGGAATTTCGAGCCAAAGTGAATTGTTTGGCTGTTTCATCAAGAGCTTATTCGGCGATGAGCGGTCATGTCCGGATTCCATTTCTGGGCGATCCGACTGCCCGCCGGCGACGAGTTTTCGGAGATGAGCGATCCGGCAAGTGGGGCTCCAAGTGCGTAGAGGATATCGGGTTGAGCGGACCAGGCGGTCGAGCCGGGTGACCATTGATGGTATCATCGGCCTCCAGCCCGTCGATCACCTTGCGGAGCTGGACGCCGTCGGTCCTGGCGTCGCGTCGCTAGCAGTTTCCTAGAAGACCTTCCCGCCGCCGGCGGCTTTCAGATGGGTGACCTGGGCGACCACGCTCTGCCCATCGGTGGAGACCCGGGCATACGCATAAATCATGCAGGAACTATGGATTGGCCCGCCCCCGATGAGTGGCCAGAGTTGAAGTTTGGCCGAACGCATTCAAGCGCCTGCCTGAATCGGAGTGGCGGCTGTGTGGCAAAGAGCGTGCGGCGGATACTTTACGGGAGGGCTGTATTCAGGAGCAAGTTAAGGTGGTTGCGGGGATATGAAACCACCGAGAGTTGATGCTCGTATGCTGCCGAGCACGACGAGAAACTCTCGTTGGCGATGGGCATGAGCGTCAAGGCCGGTGACAGGTCCTATGGTGCGCGTGGAGTGATGTACGTGAAGAGGGCCTGGTCTGCGGCCAGCACCGTGTTGAGCGGCTGATGCTCGAGAACGGCTTCCCGGCGCGCCCGAAGCGCCGCGCCTAGGCGAAGGACAAAGGCGAGCGCGCGATGATCCCGACAACATCCTTGATCGGGAGTTCTCCGCCGCCCGGCCAACCTAAAAATGGCAGGTCCGCTTCATTTATATTTGGGCCACCGCAGGATGACTGTACGTGGCCGTGGTTCATTGTCTCTTCTCCAGACGCATCATCGGCTGGTCGATGAAGACAGAGCGCGACGCTGCGCTGGTCATAGATGCGTTGAGGATGGCCGTCTGGCGCCGCGGCAATACTTCTTCATCGAGATCGGCTATGTCACCCTCATGGAGTTTAAGGCCCAGGCTATGCAAATTTATTGCCCATAAAATCGGCAGCAGCTCAGTCGGACTCGGTAGCCGCGCCGGACGTCCGGCGGAAGGGTAGTGTGATTTCCTATGGACCGTTTCGTAATTCGGTAGAGGCAAAGAACGGGATCAACGCTCTTATTCGGAAGAAATTTGGCTTTGCCCGCACGACAAAAATGGGAATCGTCTGGCAGGAAGGCGATGCGTGCACCATGCTCCAGCCAGCGTTGCCCCATCCTAGCTGCTATTCAGAAATGATGGTGGAGGAGGTCGGTCACGCCCGGAAAACGCCGTCGATCGGCTCGATGGCCTGGTGGATACAACCGACACCGTGGTTGCCTGTATGGCGCTCGAGGCCTTTACTACGGCGATTGCTGTTGTGGTGGGAGTGGTTGCGGATATCGCCGTCGGGGCGGGAGCCATATGCCTGATCACGTTTCTGGGCGTGGAGGCATTGGATGCGATTGCCTTTCTGGCTGCAGACGGGGCCATGACAATACCGGAAGCCAGAGATAGATTGACCGGCGGTAATCGTGCTGAACAGCCAGTCAAGAGTCATGCACTCTATAATCCCATCGAGACGTGGGGACCGGTGATTGCTTTGCCCGCGGGTGGCCGAAGCGTTTATCGGCGCCGAGGGCGGTGCGGCACTTCGCGATTCCTGTGCGTTCCTGAAAAGGAGCGTTCACGAAATGCGAGAGTCTCTGGTCGAGGTCAGGCGGGATTTCAACCGGCTGAGGCTGATGAGCGCGCCCGGTGACGGCCTGTCGCTGGTCAATGACGTGGTCAACTGGCACGACATAAAGGACGGTGTCATGGGCGATGTCGACGCGATTGGCATGTGGCTTTATTCGGGTGCCGGGCGGATTGCCGCAGGTGTGGCGCCGCAGCTATCCACACCCTATGCGGCGGAACGGTTCAGCGGAGCTGACCGGATGCACGGCGATCCGAAGGTAAGGATACACAGCTCGGTACGGATCACCATGCATCTGATCGGCGGGACGCATGTCAGGTCGAAAAAGGCCGAACGATGAGAGATCCTCGGCCTGGCCCGGCTTCATCGTTCGGAGAGCGGCAGTGGGAGGCACGCTTGTTCGGAGGATATCTGTTCTTTGCCGTCGCGTGTTCCGCGTTCACGTTCATGACAGGATCGATTCTGATTTTTCGCGGCAGCATCCATTTTGACGGCGACCTTATAACCATCGGCTGTGTCAGCGGCGGTATTCTGGCCATGGTCTTCGCCTATTTCGGGGCGCTTCGAAAGCACATGATCGTAATTCCCATCCTGAAATGATGGACGATCATCACGCTGCCCCTTCAGATCATCGTGTTTCTGGTGGCGCTGCGAGCAATGTTTCATTACGGCTTCTATAATCCAGATCATCAGGAGTTCGACAGCGGTTTGGCCGCTATCCTTTCGCTGATCGGTTTGTTTTTCGGGGTGTACGGAGTGGTCCGCGGGGCGCGGCATCGCTGGTTCGGGCATGTGCTTCAGCGAGATTATCTTCGGTGAGGCGCCGCTTTGGGAGTTCGGTGGGGCCGATCGGACGTGAGGCAATCCGAAGGAGAAGACACACAGTACGACGCTGTACGTGGCGGTAGAGAAGTAGGCCACGTAGCGGCGGCATTTTGCGCTGCGTGGCGGTGTAAAAACTGGCCACCTGTAAGGTCGCCCTTTGCGGATGCGTGCCGTCGGATCGGTGTCACCGAGCAGAGCTATTATCGGTGGCGCAAGGAGTATGGCGGCCTGAAGATGGACCAGGCGCGTCGCATGAAGGAACTGGAGCGGGAGAACGCCCGGCTGAAGCGTCTGGTGGCCGATCTGTCGCTGGACAAGGCGATCCTGACGGAGGCGGCACGGGGAAACTTCTGAGCCCCGCGCGGCGCCGGCGCTGTATCGATCACATCAGAGGAACGATGTCTGTCTCCGAGCGGCGGGTGTGCCGCGTGCTCGGACAGCATCGATCGACGCAGCGCAAGGTGCCACGCGGGGCGGATGACGAGGCGGCCCTGACCGGGGACATCATCGCCTGACCCGGCAATATGGTCGTTACGGTTATCGGCGGGTGACGGCCTTGCTGCGGGATGCGGG
>JBMFWV010000110.1:0-9441 GCA_049964915.1 Rhizomicrobium sp. | reverse complement strand
CCTTGCGAGTAGTTTTCTTGGCAACCTTGCGCTTGGCCACCCGCTTCTTGGCGACTTTGCGCTTGGCAGTCTTGCGGGCCGCGCCCTTCGCCGCCGCACGGCGGACGACGGACTTCTTGGTGGCCTTCTTGGCCGCGCGCTTGGCGGGCTTTTTCTTGGCAGTCATTGGCATGAGACGACTCCTCGTAAGTTTGGGGTCGCGATGTTGCCTTCCCCAAAACACCAAGAATATGAGTGTCTTGGCTTAACGAAGCAATACTCCCCCGCCTGCGTCGCACGGCTGTCAAGTCCGGACTTCACAAAAAGCCCTATTTTTCTGCATTTTATGCACTACTCTGTGTACTGAGCAAATCTGCGCGCCAGAGCGTTCGCGCCCCATTGTGGCTTGCAAATGTGCGAATCACCCCTCTTCAGGCAATTCGAGTCGCGCCTTCAGGACGGCATTGACGGCCTGCGGATTGGCCTTTCCACCCGTCTCTTTCATCACCTGACCGACGAACCAGCCGGCCAATTTCGGCTTCGCTTTAGCCTGCGCGACCTTGTCCGGATTTGCGGCGATGACACGCTCCACCGCCTCTTCGATCGCACGTGTGTCGGTCACCTGACGCAGACCTCGCGCCTCTACCACCGCGCGCGGATCACCTCCTTCGGTCCACACAATGTCGAGGAGGTCTTTGGCGATCTTGCCAGAGATCGTACCATCGCTGGTCATGGCGATGATCGCATGATTGGCCTCGGCGGACACCGGACAATCGCCAATCGACAGCCCCTGCTTGTTGAGCCGACCCAGGATTTCGTTGTTGAGCCAGTTGGCAGCGAGCTTCGCGTCGGCCCCGCGGGCCATGGCTTCGTAGTAATCGGCCAGTTCACGTTCCGCCACGATCACCCCCGCATCATATGCGGACAGCCCATAGTCCTTGATGAATCTAGCTTTTTTCTCGTCGGGCAGCTCCGGTAGCGAAGCTTCAATGGCCTTGATCCAAGCCGCATCAAGCTCCAGCGGCAACAGATCTGGATCCGGGAAGTAGCGATAATCGTGTGCCTCTTCCTTGGAGCGCATGCTGCGGGTTTCGCCTGCGCGGGAGTCAAAGAGGCGCGTTTCTTGCTTCACCGTACCGCCGCTTTCCACAATCTCGATCTGGCGCCGGGACTCATATTCGATCGCCTGGGCGATGAAGCGCAGGGAGTTTACGTTCTTGATTTCACAGCGTGTTCCGAGATCAGCACCGGGCCTGCGTACCGAGACATTCACGTCAGCGCGCAGGGAACCTTCCTCCATATTGCCGTCACAGGTTCCCAGATAGCGCAGGATCGCCCGCAACTTCTTCAGATACGCCACCGCCTCATCGGCACAGCGCATATCCGGTCGGCTGACGATTTCCATCAGTGCCACGCCGGCGCGGTTCAGATCGACGTAGGAATAGTCGGCATGCTGGTCGTGGAGGGATTTGCCCGCATCCTGCTCGAGATGAAGACGCTCGATCCCCACCGTTGCAGTTTCGTCACCCGGCAGGTCGATGATGACCTCACCTTCACCGACAATCGGCTGCTTGTACTGGGAAATCTGATAGCCACTCGGAAGGTCAGGATAGAAATAGTTCTTGCGATCGAACACCGAGACCAGGTTGATCTTGGCCCTGAGGCCAAGTCCTGTGCGGATAGCCTGTTCCACACAGCGCCGGTTGATCACCGGCAGCATCCCCGGCATCGCCGCATCTACAAAGCTCACCTGGCTATTGGGGGGTGCGCCGAAGTCGGTCGCGGCCCCGGAAAAGAGCTTCGCCTTGGAGACAACCTGGGCGTGGACCTCCAAGCCAATCACGACCTCCCAATCGCCGCTTTCCCCACGAATGTATTTCGAAGATTTTGCCGGCGCATTCATGCGAGCCACCATGTCTTGGGTTTCGCGCGGAACTGCGCGGCCAGCTCCAATGCCCGGCCGACGCGCAATACCATCGCTTCGTCAAATGCCTTACCGATAACCTGCAGCCCTAAAGGCAAGCCGCCCATCGTGAGCCCGGCAGGAACCGACAGTGCCGGCAATCCTGCCATGTTCACCGTGACGGTAAAGATGTCATTGAGGTACATGGATACGGGGTCCTGGGTCTTCTCCCCCAGTGCAAACGCCGGGCCCGGAGTTGCCGGGGTCAGAAGCGCATCGCAGCGCGCAAACGCCGTATCGAAGTCCCGCGCGATCAGCGTGCGCACCTTCTGCGCACGTGCGTAGTAGGCATCATAGTAGCCAGCCGACAGCACGTAGGTGCCGATCAGAATACGCCGGCGTACTTCCTTGCCGAAACCTTCGCCACGGCTGCGTTCATAAAGCTCTCCAATGTCCCTGACATCGCGCGCGCGATGGCCATAGCGCACGCCATCATAGCGCGCCAGGTTCGACGAGGCCTCAGCGGGAGCAACGATGTAATAGGCCGGCAATGCGTATTTGGTAAATGGCAGGCTAATCTCTACAATTTCTGCGCCCTGGGCACGCAGCCAGTCAGCACCCTTTTGCCAGAGCGCATCGATCTCGGGCGGCGCACCATCGACGCGATATTCCTTCGGAATGCCAATACGCAGCCCCTTCACTCCGGCATCAACGATGTCCTCGTAGTTGGGCACGGGGACATCAACGCTGGTTGAATCCAGCGGATCGATGCTGGCCATATGGCGCAAGAGAATGGCCGCGTCGCGGACTGTCTTGGTCATCGGCCCTGCCTGATCAAGCGAGGAGGCAAAGGCGATAATCCCCCAGCGTGAACAACGGCCATAGGTCGGCTTAAGACCAACCGTTCCGGTAACCGCCGCGGGCTGGCGGATCGAGCCACCGGTATCGGTACCGGTTGCGGCCAGACACAGATCGGCGGCCACCGCGCTCGCCGACCCACCCGAAGATCCACCCGGGACCAAAGTCTGATTGGAACCGTCTGCGCGCCAGGGATTGGCCACGGGTCCAAAATAGGAGGTTTCATTGGATGAGCCCATCGCGAACTCATCCATGTTGGTCTTGCCCAGGAGGACAGCGCCAGCGTCCCACAGGTTCTGCGTAACCGTGGATTCGTAGGGTGGTACAAAAGTCTCAAGGATGCGGCTGCCGGCGGTGGTCCGTACACCCTTTGTGCAAAACAGATCCTTGATCGCCAGCGGCAGCCCCTCAAGAGATCGCGCCTCTCCGCGCGCCAGGCGGGCATCGCTTTCGGCTGCCATGGCAAGAGCCCGTTCCGGTGTCTGGGTGACAAAGGCATTGAGCGGGCGCGCCGCTTCAATCGCGGAGAGCAATGCGCCCGTCAGCTCCATCGACGAACAGCGCTTCTCCAGCAATGCTGTACGTGCATCTGCGAGCGTCAGCGAAGTGAGATCTGTCATGTTGCAATCGGCTCGCGAGCGAGCCCCTTTTCATAAAAAACGGACCAAGATGAGGCTGGATAATCAAGTACGGGCGGACAGCGGCTAAACCCCGCACGTTCGTAAACCCGCCATGCCGCCGGATGCCTATCCCCGGTTTCCAGTACCAGTCGGCACAATCCTTCCCGCCGGGCGAGAGTCTCGATCTGCATCAGAATGCGCCCCCCAATACCACGTCCCTGACAGGACGGCTGGGTGTACATGCGCTTGACCTCGCCAACCAGCCCATGTCGGCGCAAGGCCCCTATAGCGACGGCCTCGCCTGCGATGCGCGCCACAAAGACCGTGGTATCGGACTGCGCCATTTCCTCGGCAGTCATATGGTAACAATGCTCCGGTGGGGTCAGCGCCAAGAGCACGTCATTCAGCTCGCGGATCAGACCCCGAGCCTCCCCAGACAACGGGCTTTCAACGGCGATCGTCTCCTCGCCCATAGTTATTCAACTACCTTTGGAACCACATAGAAGTGATCCTCTACGAGCGGGGCGTTGGCGGTTATGGCTGCAGCATCACCGCCTGCCGTGACCTCGTCTTCCCGCATCTTCAGGCGCTGGGCGACGACCGAGGTGAGCGGCGCAATCTCGCGAACATCCACCTCCTGGAGTTGTTCGACCCACCCCAGGATCGTGTTGAGTTCCATCACCATGGGGTCGATCCGATCCTCCTCAAGGGCGATCCGGGCGAGCCGGGCGACGCGCAACACGGTCTTTCGATCGACGGACATGGGCCAGTCTCTGTGCTAGGATGCGGCTCTTGCTACCAACCAATGGGGCGGGCTGGCAAGCGATGGACGTAGGATCCGAAGAGGCGGCTATGGGATTTGCCATCACGGGCATCGACCATGTGCAGATTGCAGCTCCGCGCGCGGTGGAAGCAGAGACAATCGCATTCTACCGCGACGTCCTAGGCCTGACCCCGATTTCCAAGCCTGCCGAACTGCAGGCACGGGGCGGCGCCTGGTTCCAAGTCGGCACGCTCCAGCTGCATATCGGACTGGATCCAGACACCGGCCCCTTGCCCAAGTCCAAGCGCCATGTCTGTCTTCTGACACAGGACCTCGCAGCGGCCAAACGCGCCGCGCAGCTGGCCGGCCTTGTCATCGAGGAAGAGAGCCATACCGAGGGCTTGACGCGCTTTTTCCTGCGCGATCCCGCCGGCAACCGTGTTGAGATCGGGACCCGTAACTAAGCCCGCACGCTGTTGTCTGCAGCGGCAGCTGTAACCTGCTTGCATCACCCCATCTTGCATTTGGTCTTTAGGTCCAGCTGTGGCATAGCCTGAGCGGGCTTTCTGGCGCACGCGGTCCGCAGGCGATGATTTTCAGTACTGTCGCGGAGTTCAAATCCGCCCTTCCTCAAATTGCCCGCCTTATCGGACTGGATCTGGGTGAAAAGACCATCGGCCTTGCCCTCTCCGACAATCTGCGCCTGATAGCCTCCGCCCGAACCAACCTCAAGCGGAGCAAATTTTCCACCAACGCGGCTGAGCTCGAACAGCTGATTGCTCAGGAGCAGGTAGGTGGGGTGGTCATAGGCCTGCCCCTAAATATGGACGGATCGAGCGGGCCGGCGGCGCAGGCGGCCCGTGCCTTTGCGCGCAACTTTGCCGCGCGCTGTCCCTTGCCGCTTCTGCTCTGGGACGAGCGCCTGTCAACCGCCGCGGTGACGCGAATGCTGATTACGGCGGATACAAGCCGCCAGCGCCGCCGGGAGGTCGTCGACAAGATGGCGGCCGCTTACATTTTGCAAGGAGCGCTGGACGCCATGCGCCACACTCCATGAGCGCGGTCCTTACGGCCCTGACGCCGGTGGTTTTGCTGATAGCCATCGCCGCAGTTCTACATCGCACCAAGTTTCTGCCAGAGGCGGCGTGGCGGGGCATGGAGCGCTCCACCTATTACGTGTTTTTTCCGGCATTCCTGTTTCAATCTCTGGCACAGGCAGATTTTCGTGGTTTCCATGTCTGGCCGCTGGCGGCAGCGCTTTTGAGTGCGATCGCCGTCATGGCCTGCATTCTTGCACTTGTGCCCCGCTTCATACGTCTTGATGGCCAGGCCTATTCGAGCGCCTATCTCGGCGCGATCAGGTGGAACAGCTTTGTCGCCATCGTCCTGCTCAAGCAGCTTTACGGCCGCACCGGCATCACACTTGCCGCCGTCGCCTTCGTCGCGATCATACCGGTCGTCAACACACTTTCGGTCTATGTGCTGTCCCGGCACGCCGGCGCCGACCGCCGCTTCAGCCTTGCCATCAAGGCGATGGCGCGCAATCCCCTGATCCTTGCCTGCCTTGCCGGGGCGCTGTGGCAGCTCGCGGGCCTACCCGTGCCTTCGGTCATTGGTACGACATTAACCTTGCTGGGTCGCACCGCCCTCGTCCTCGGACTGTTCACCGTGGGCGCCGCCCTGAACTTCTCACATCTGCGCGCCCGCCCCGCCCTGCTCCTGCTCGTCGGCACACTGAAGCTCCTTGTGATGCCAGTACTGATGGCCAGCTTCTGCATATTATATAATGTGCAGGGCCCAGCCCGCACCGTAGCCGTCGTTGCCGGGGCTGTCCCCACCGCCACCAATGCCTATATCCTGACACGCCAGCTCGGCGGCGATTCGGTACTGATGGCCAATCTGATCAGTGTCATGACGGTCGCCGCGCTGTTCACCCTGCCCCTAGCCATCTGGCTTCTGGGCTGACGCTTGCCCAGCCTCCGGAGGCCGCATATAAGCCGATGCACAGATGAACGCAGAACGCCCTTCCCTGTCATCCCGCCACTTGCTTGGCGCCGAACAGCTTTCGGTTGCCGAAATCGAAGCTCTGCTTGATTGTGCGGAAGGCTACGTCACCCTCAACCGCTCCGCCGACAAGAAAGGCGCGGTGCTTAAAGGGTTGACGCTCATCAATCTGTTTTTCGAGGCGTCAACGCGCACACAGAGTTCCTTTGAACTAGCCGGCAAGCGCCTGGGCGCGGACGTACTCAACATGGCGGTACGAACCTCATCGGTCAGCAAAGGTGAAACTCTGCTCGACACCGCAACCACGCTCAATGCCATGCAGCCGGATATCCTGATCGTACGTCATCAGGATTCAGGTGCCGCCGAACTGCTTTCCCACAAACTTGACTGCTGTGTTGTCAATGCCGGTGACGGCGCCCATGAGCATCCCACCCAGGCTTTGCTCGACGCCCTCACCATCCGTCGACACTGTGGACGGTTTGAAGGTCTTGTCGTTGCGATTTGCGGTGATGTACTGCACAGCCGCGTTGCCCGGTCCAATATCCACTTGCTCTCGAAACTCGGCGCCCGCGTTCGCATCATTGCGCCGCGCACATTATTGCCCGCAGATGCGGAACGTTTTGGCATCGAGATTTGTTCTGACATGCGCGAGGGCCTTGCTGGCGCGGACATCGTGATGATGCTGCGGTTGCAATTGGAGCGCATGGAAGGCGCATTCGTGCCATCGACCCGAGAGTATTTCCGCTTTTTCGGTCTGGATCGCCAAAAGCTTGGTTATGCTAAACCCGGCGCGCTCGTGATGCATCCCGGGCCCATGAACCGCGGCGTGGAGATCGACTCGGACATAGCTGACGATGTCGCCGTCAGTCTCATCCAGGAACAGGTGGAAATGGGGGTCGCCATACGCATGGCGGTGCTCGATGCGCTCGCCAATGGCCTGAAACGATACCGGGGTAATGCAGCATGAGCGCCCGCATCGTTTTCACCAATGCCCGACTGATCGATCCGGAAAGCGGGTATGATACGCACGGAGGGCTGCTCGTAGCTGACGGGCAGATCGCGGAGTTCGGGCCAAGCCTTGCCCCGGCGCTGCTGGAAGGCTGTGAGCAGATCGATTGCGGCGGGAAAGCTCTGGCGCCCGGACTGATCGATATGCGCGTGTTTACCGGCGAGCCCGGCAGCGAGCATCGCGAAACTCTGCAGTCGGCAAGTGATGCGGCCGCCGCCGGCGGTGTGACCACAATCGTGGTGATGCCAAAGACCCAGCCGGTGATCGACGAGCCCTCCCTGGTGGATTTTTTGAAACGACGGGCGGCAGCAACGGCCTGTGTGCGGGTGATGCCGACTGCGGCACTGACCCGTCACCTGGCCGGCGAGACCATGACTGAAATCGGCCTGTTGCGTGAAGCCGGGGCTCTCGCCTTTACCGATGCCGATACCACGATTGCCAATACCCGGGTCCTGCGTCGTGCGCTCGCCTATGCCGCGAATTTTGACGCGCTCGTTATTGGTCACGCCGAAGATCCCGACCTTTCCTTCGGCGCAGCGGTAACCGAAGGCGAATTTGCCACACGCCTCGGACTTCCGGCCGCTCCAGCCATGGCGGAAACCATGATTGTCGAGCGCGACATCCGCCTCGTTGAGCTCACAGGCGTTCGTTATCATTTTGGTCAGATCTCGACCCGCGCCTCACTCGAGGCGGTCGCCAAGGCCAAGAGCCGCGGACTTCCCATCACCTGCGGGGTCTCGGCCCATCATCTGGCGCTGAATGAACTCGACATAGGTGCCTATCAGACATTCCGCAAAGTCAAGCCGCCCTTGCGCAGCGAAGCGGACCGGGCCGCTATGGTTGAAGGCGTGGCACTGGGCATCATCGATGTCGTTGTTTCCAGCCATGACCCTCAAGCTGCTGATACCAAGCGCCTTCCCTTCGGTCAGGCGGCCTTTGGTGGTGTTGGTCTTGAAACCCTGCTGCCCGCCGTGCTGGCGCTTTATCACGATGGACAGATGAGCCTTCCACGGGCACTTCATACTGTTACGGCTGCACCAGCAAAGCTTCTCGGTCTGGATGGAGGCCGGCTCGCCCGCGGCGCGCCCGCCGATCTCGTCCTGCTCGATCCCGATCGGCCTTGGGTCGTCGACTCACATCAGCTGCACTCGCGCGCGCGCAACACCCCGTTTGATGGGCGGCGCCTGCAGGGCTTGGCGGAGATGACTTTCGTCAACGGGAATAAGGTCTTTGACCGCAGGAGAGCGGATTGATGGCGACTGCAGGCCTTTTTTTACACGCCGTGCCAGGGCTCATCGCGGCGGTGGCAATCGGCTACGCCTTGGGCTCGATTCCCTTCGGCCTGCTGTTCACACGCCTCGCGGGCGCTGGGGATGTACGCAACATCGGTTCGGGCAATATTGGCGCCACCAATGTTCTTCGCACCGGCAAGAAGTGGGCGGCCGCGGCAACCTTTCTCTGCGATGCCCTGAAGGGTGCTGCGGCGGTATTGGTCATGCGAGCAGGATGGGGACACCTGGCTGAACTCGTGGCCGGATTTGCCGCGCTCCTTGGTCACATGTTTCCGCTGTGGCTCGGCTTTAAGGGCGGAAAGGGGATCTCGACTTTTTTTGGGGTCATGTTCGCCCTGTTCTGGCCGGTTGGCCTCATGGCGGCAGCAACCTGGCTGGCAATCGCGTTCGCCATACGCATTTCATCGCTTTCGGGACTCGTCGCCACGGCGTTGGCTCCAGCCTACATGCTTGTCTTTGGCCGGAGCCAGGATGCCGCATTCGCCATCGCCGTGGCGATCCTGATCTGGTTCATGCACCGCGGCAACATTGCACGGCTACTGCGCGGCATGGAGCCACGCATCGGTGGACGCAAAACCTAGCGATCGTCGCCGCTGTTTCCGGGCGATTTGAAAGAGGCGTAAAGCAGCACGCCCATGAAGCTCACAAAGCCCAGGACCACCATCACAAGATAGGCTTCAGTGCCGGTCGTCATCGTCTGCCTCCAAATCGGGTGTGCACCGCATTGCTTCGGACAATGGCAAAAAGGTAGAGCGGCCGCAATCGCCCTGCACATGGCAGCGGGGGGTACGCACCACGCCGTGTCCGCTCACCCGCCCGAGACCCACCAGCTGTGGCGCCCTGACGCAGGGTCCGTAGAATAGGCTGGCAGCATGGACCCAGGGCCGGAAAAGAGGCGGCGTGGCGGATTTTCACTCTCAGGAACAGCCTTGGGACCGGTCGAGGATTTGCAGCTTTAAGTTGTATTTATAGCAAGAATGCGAAATTCTTCTACTCATGGTATAGGGATTTCG
>JBMFWV010000109.1:0-9569 GCA_049964915.1 Rhizomicrobium sp. | reverse complement strand
GCCAAGCTGTCCGAGATCCTGCTGCCGGCGGGTGAAAAAGCCTTCAGCTTCAACCCAACTCCGGACCCGGATCTGATCAAGGCGCTCGAGGACGGCTCGCAGGTTGTCCATGACGGCATGGGTAATACGCCGCTCACACGACCGCTCCAACCCGGCGAAGCACCACCGGCTGCGCCACCCGCGCCTACGCCAGTTGCTGCGCCGACTGCTGCACCCATTGCAGCGCCAACCGCTCCGAGTGCCCTTGGCGTCCCGTCAGCGCCCGTGCCGAGTGTGCCTGGCGCTACACCGGCTTCAGCGCCGCGTGTACCTCTGACGGTCAAGGACCTGGCGCGGGAAAAGATCGAAGAAGCCCGGCAAAAGGCCAAGGACGCCGAGACCCGGGTCTATGACTGGATGGTCGAGAGCCAGTACACGGCGGAGTGCCGCAAGGTGATCTTTGATGCCTCACGGATCGGCGTTGGCGTGCTCAAGGGGCCGTTTCCAAAGCCCACCAAATCGCTCGCCATCCAGCGGCTCAAGAGCGGTCTGGCACTTCAGATGGAGGACAAGATCATCCCGGCCTGCCAGTGGGTTGATCCGTGGAATATCTTCCCCGACCCAGCCTGTGGCGAGAATATCCACGAAGGCGAATACATCTTCGAGCGCGATTACCTGTCCGAAAGTCAGGTCCGCAAGCTGCGCCAGATGCCCGGCTATATCGGTGATCAGCTCGACAAGGTGATTGAGCAGGGTCCCGATACCGGACGCAAGGACGATAACACCAGTGGCGATGCCCATGCCAGAGCCCAGCGCAAGGGCCGCTATGAGGTCTGGTACTTCTACGGCACACTCAAGCGCGATGAACTCGATATCCTGATGTCTGCCGGTGGGCGCAGGCTCAGAAAGACCGATGTTCCCCCCGACCAGAAACAGGTCTATGCGATCGTCACCCTGATCAATTCGGTCGCGGTGCGCGCAACCCTGAACCCGCTGGATTCGGGCAGGTTTCCATACCATTCCATGCCGTGGCAGCGCCGCGCCGGCCATTGGGCTGGGATTGGTGTCGCTGAACAGGCCAGAACGCCCCAGCGCATCGTCAATGCTGCGACCCGGGCCGTGCTCAATAATGCGGGCAAATCGGCTGGCAGCCAGATCGTGCTGGATCAGTCGATCATCGAGCCCGCCGACGGTAGCTGGATCATCGTCCCGGACAAAATCTGGCGCAAAAAAGGCGACAGCCCGCTGACAGTCGACCAGGCTTTCAAGATTTTCGAGATCCCGAATGTCACCCAGGAGCTGATGCAGATCGTTGAGTACGGTATGAATATGGCCGAGGAATCGACCTCCATCCCGCTTGTGACGCAAGGCCAGACTGGACCGACGACACCTGAAACCCTGGGCGCGACCCAGCTGCAGGACAGCAACGCCAACCAGCTTCTGCGCTCGATTGGCTATGCCTTTGACGATTTCATCACCGAACCGGTGGCGCGGCTGTACTACGAATGGCTGCTGCTCGACCCAGACGTTCCGGACGACGAAAAGGGCGATTTCAACATCGACGCACATGGGTCTGTAGCCTTAGTCGAACGGGCCATCGCCGACCAGACCATCGCGGCCATGGGTCAGATGGCTGGTAATCCGGTCTATGGCATCGATCCCAAAAAGTGGGCCAAGCAATTTCTCAAGTCCAAGCGGCTCGACCCCGAGGACTTTACCTATTCGCCCGAAGATCAGCAGAAGATGGAACAGAACCCAGTCCCGCCTGTACCGGTGCAGGTCCAACAGCTCAAGAACGATGCCCTGCTCAAGACCGCGGTCATGAAGCAAACCGCCGAAACACAATCCATACAGTCCGAGGAAAAGATCGCCGCCGCGGCCAATGCGCTCGAAGGCCAGCGCCATCAGGTCGAACAGAGCCGGACCCAGGTGCAGGCGACCGTCAACCTGCACGAGATCCAGACACGTCGCGAACTGGCCATGCTCGAATATGCGGCCCGTCACCAGATGAGCCTCGATCAGGTCAAGGGCGAACTGGCCAAGACCGCGATGACCTTACAGACCCAGAAGGAATTGAACGCGGCCGACAATATGGCCGACCTGGCGCAGCATCGTGCGGCCGAGCATCCAGAGCGTCCCCATGTCGGCATGAAGCCTCCTGAGCAGGTGCCGGGGCGGGCTGGTAATGGCCACGCCTTTGATCAGTCGCCCGCATGAGCCGCTATGTGATCAAGGCCCGCGTTCCTGCACCAAAGGCAGAATGGCTTGACCATGACGAAGCCATTCCGGGCACTACGGCCATGGTCATTCACGAGCGCGAGCCGCAGAACACCGGGCTTGTCGATCGCTTTGGTAACGCGATTTACGCGGAGGCCGATCCCATCGGCTTCATCAAGCCATGACGGCGATTGTCGATGACCTCCGCGCGATCAAGAAGCGCGTGCGCGAACTGCCTTGGCCGATCTATCCGAGCCCGTGAGACACGATGGCCAAGATCCACGATGACAGTGCCGTCCTGACGTTGGCAGACCGCAATAGCGGAACATGGCTTCGCGTCAAGGATTGGGCACACCGCGAACTTACCAGCCTCCGATCCCGCAATGACGGGCCCATGAGCTGGGATGAAACGCTGGCCTTACGGGGCCGAATAGCTTGCCTCAAGGAACTTTTGAACCTTGGGGCCGATATGCCGCCAATCGACGGCTGAAAACTGCCGGCCACGCTCTCTCTGCGCGCGCGCCGGACCATAGGAGCCTTGTATGGATCCCGAAGAAACCTTGAACACCGACGATCAAGACGACGCCGATTTTACTGCTGGATTTGATGCTGAACCTGCCACGCCGCCACCTCAGACGGCAGATCAGTCAGGCCAAAATCCAGCTCCAACGCCCCACGCCAAACCTCAGGCCCCAGCTGCACGGACGTCAACGCCCGCTGCCAGACAGGTGCAAGAGAACAAGCCTGTTGCGCCTGCTGTTCCAGAGTATGTCCAGGTCACCAAGACGGATTTCGAACGCCTGCGCAGTGCCGCCGATAAGACGGATGCGTTAGGCCAGAAGCTCGATACATATTTTGGCACCCTTGGCAATCTGCAGCAGCTCGTCAAGCGCCAGGGCCAGATGCCCGCAGGTGTGACGGTCGAACTTCCTGCCGATGTGGTCGCCGAAATGGAGGCCGAATTCCCAGAAGTCGCCGGACATCTGAAAAAGAGCCTCGAAAAGGCTTTTAAGGGTCTCAAGATTGCCGCCCCGACCAATGGTCAGGCGTCAGGTATCGCCATTCCAGACGAGGACCTTGACAGCCGCATCAGCCGGGTTGCGGTCAAGTACGAGACCGAAGCACTTGAAGATGCCTATCCCGATTGGCAGGAAATTGTCGGGCCCGTTGACGGCGAAGGAAAACATAACCCGGATAACGCATTCCGCAAATGGCTGGCCACTCAGCCTGAGGACTACCAGAAGCGGATCAATGCGACCTATTCGGCCAATGTGATCATTCGCGCGATCGACAAGTTCAAGGCCGCAAGCCCAGCGCCAGCGCCGCGTCAGACGCCAGCCACGGCTTCGGGCCACGCCCAGCCAACGCCACAGACCGCGGCCCGCAGAGACCGCATCAATGCCGCTATCCAGCCCAAGGGCGATGGCGGTCAACCTCCTCCCCGAAAAACAGCCGACGACGAGTTCGAAGAGGGCTTCGCGTCCGGCTAACGATAGGACTTAAAACCCAATGGCCATGCAAACCTTCGCCTTGACCCCCGGGCGGATTAACAAGTTCAAGGGTCAGATCCTCGCTCACGCGGTACCGCTGGAAGTTCTCGGCAAGACCGGCCGTCAGGTGCCTATGCCCAAGAACAATTCTGACACCTATGTGGCCCGTCGCTGGCTTCCCTATGGTGCCACCGCGACCTCTGCCTCCAGCCAGAACCAATTCTACCAGAACGGCACTGGCGACCGCGGCAATGCCATCGTACAGGCCCACCAGATCCAGGAAGGCGTGACGCCGGCCCCGGACAGCATCGTGCCCTACGACATCACCGTGGTCATGCAGCAATATGGCTGCCTCTACGGCTTCACCGACAAGACCTATGACCTCTATGAGGATGATATCCCCAAGGCGGCCATCGAGCAGGTCGGAGAGCGGATGACCTTCGTCAACGAGATGATCATCTATGGGGCCTTGCGCGCTTGCACCAACCAGTTCTTTGGTGGCTCCGGCACCTCGACCAGCACCGTCAATGGCGGGATCACGCTGGGCATGGTGCGCAAGATCGTAAAGAACCTGCAGGCCAACCATGCCAAGCCGGTCAACAAGGTGCTCAAGGCTTCTGCCAATTACGGCACCGATGCGGTTCCCGAAGGCTTCACGGTCTATTGCCATTCAGACCTTGAACCCGACATTCGCGATCTACCCAACTTCGTGCCGGCGGAAAAGTATGCTTCCGGCACGCCGATGCCCAACGAGATCGGCAAGTGCGAGCGCTTCCGCTTCATCACATCCCCGGATCTGCCGTCCATTCAGGACGCTGGCGCCGCGGTGGGGACGACCGGGCTGCAATCGACCTCCGGGATCGACATTGACGTCTATCCGTTCATCGTCGCGGCACAGGATGCGTGGGGCCAGATCGCCCTTCGTGGCAAGGACGTGCTTGATCCGACCTTCCTCAAGCCGGGTGAAAAGAGCAAGTCCGATCCTCATGGCCAGCGCGGTTATGCCGGCACCACCTGGTGGAAAGCCGTCATGATCGAGAACGCGGGATGGATGGCCGTTGGTTTCGTCGGCGTCAAGAACCTCGTGTAATCGGGTGAGGCTCTGATCCTCTAAAGGAGTTTCATCATGTTCACTGATACCATGCGTCGCTGGGTCAATGGCGTGCGGGACACTCAGTCCCAATACGCTGTGACCCGGCTGCTTTACCCGCTGTTCGACCGCGCTTCATCCTTGCCGCTGACCTCGGCGGGGTTGCTGATCTCCGCCGCGGGCAGCACTCTGGCCAAGACTGGAACCAGCAACTTTTATGCACTCGCCAATGGTGTACTGCAAAATGTCGCTGCGTCCACCAACATGCCTGCGCTTTCGGGCACCGTCGCCAATGCTATGTTCAACGTCTTCTGCTTCTTCATCGATGCTGGTGGCAATGTCACCAGTCAGATGGGGAACGAAGGCGCGTCCTTGGCGGGAGTCACATTTCCGCAGTTCCCTGAAGGTAAGGCCATCGTCGGCTTTATCATCATCAATCCGACGGGAACCGGGAATTTTGTCGGTGGCACCACGGCACTGGATAATTCCACCGTGGTTCCGAATGCGGCCTATGTCAGTCCGATCGGTGGCTTTGATCCCTACGCGCTGACAGGTCTTGCAGCCACACCGTAACCGATGATGAGCCGGGCGCCATGCTCGGCTCGCATCCCTCACTTCCTCGTTTTTCGGAAAGGAATCCAGAAATGGATAATCTTGCACTCATTCCCGCCACGATGTGCCTCACCAAGGTGGTTCTGGCGGCTGGTACCACATCGACCCTGTCCACCACCAACGCCGCGACCTACGCCATTCGCGGCAAACTCTATGTCCAGTCGGCGGCATGGTTAGATGAGGCCACGCCAACGACTGACCTCAATGGCAATCCCTTCACACCAATTCCGGCCGGCAACGGCTCGGTGTTCGTGGTCGGCGTTGACCATTCCGGCAACATGAAGGTCAGCCAGGGCCAGATCCAGGCGCTCGACAGTAGCGGAAACTTCGTCGTTGCGCCGCAGTTTGGATCGCTTGGGCCTGACGGGTCAGCCTCAACAGACGGCGATTTCTGCCCGCTTGCGTATGTCGTGGTGAAGGCCAGCACCGGCGCGGCCAACTGGACCTTTGGGACCAGCAACTTTGCGGGGCCGCCTACCGATGTCACATTCTCCTTCCAGGATGTGGCGACATTGCCTGACCGCCCGCAAGTCGCCTGATTTTCTCAATCCATATGACTAACTGGCGGGTGCTCAAAAGGCGCCCGCCACTTTGTCGTGGCCTTATGACCGCGACGAAATCTATGAAGGAGAGCCTATGCCCCGCACAGCATTGAACAGTGACGATATCAAGATCGAGCAGAAATCCAATGTCATGCTCGACCTCGATGCCGACACAGAGAATTCCCCAGAAATCGTTCGCGCCGATCCTAAGACAATGAAGGATCTGGCTGCCGATCTGGAGTTCATGGAAGAGCCCATCACCATCGTGCTCAATCCCTCCTCCGAAAAGAACGCGCCAACCATGCATCCGTTCTGGGTCAACGGCAAAGGTGCCGAAGTCCTGATGAACGGGAAATGGATACCGATGACCTATCTTCCGGTTGGGCGCCCGCTGATCACCAAGCGCAAATATGTCGGCGTGATGGCGTCGGCCAAGTTCGACAGCATCGAGACCCATCACGATGAGCCCGGTACCAAGGAAGTGCTCAACAACTGGGCATCCCGCCGGACTTCGGCCGTCACCGGCTTCTCGGTTCTGGAGGACAAGAACCCCAAGGGCGGCGCATGGCTCTCTGAGCTTTTAAGACGAAACTTCTGATCACGATTAAGTCAAAGGGTGATTGATCGTGAATTTTCTTCAGCTTTGCCAGCGAATGGTCACAGAGTGCGGCGTCTCTGGCACGCTGTCGACGACGCTTAACCAGGTTGGCGAGCAGGCCCGTATCGTCAACTGGGTCAACCAGGGATGGCTGGAAACGCAGCTTGAGCATGACGACTGGAAGTTCATGCGGTCCAGCGTTCTGCTTGGTGGTGGCGCCTCCTTCGCAACAGTCGCGGGGCAGGCCAATTACCAGCTCGGGACCGGCTCCGGAACGGTTGGCATAGCCGCTGCGGATTTCGGCAAATGGGACCCGCGGTCATTCCGGCTCTTTACCACCTCCGTTGGCTATTTCAACGAATGGTTTCTCGACTGGATCACCTTCGAGGAATGGCGCGACAGCTACATGCTGGGTGCCATGCGCAATGTTCAGACGCGCTCAGTCGCGGTCGCCATCGGCCCGGACAAATCGGTCTGTCTCGGCCCTCCGCCCAATAACGAATACACCGTGACGGCGGACTATTACACAGCCCCGACCCAGATGAGCGCCGATACTGATCTTCCGACCGGACTGCCGGACCAATACCACATGATCATCATCTATAAGGCCATGCAGTTCTATGCGGCCTATGAAGCAGCGCCTGAAGTTCAGGAGCGCGGCGATGCCGGGTATGCCCGGATGCTGGCCCAGCTTGAAGGGGTCTACGGCCCGTCGATCGCCTTTGCCGGTGCCCTCGATGGCTAGACGCCAAGCCCAGATGAGCATGCCTCCGGTGCAGTATAGTGTCAGCCGCCTCGGCGGTGGTATCACCAAGAATGGTGTCTCCTATCCAGGCGGCCTTGACCTGACAACGCCAAGCCTTGCGCTCCAACCGGGCGCTATCCGCGATGGCATCAATTTCGAATGCCTGCAATCTGGTGGCTATGGCCGCATTGTGGGGTATGAGCGCTTTGATGGCCACCCCAAACCGTCAGATGCCACCTACCAGCTCATTCAGTTCTCGACCTTCACGACGGTTCCGGCCGTTGGCGACAGCCTGAATCAGGCCACAAGCCTTGCAACCGGCACCGTCATCGCGGTCAATAACGCTTCCGGGGCTTATTACGTCTGCCTGACCAAGGTCACGGGCACCTTCGACACCACACATGTGGTTTCGGACGGGTCCAACACGGTCGGCACCCCGGTCACGCGGACGATCTCACTCACAGCCAAGCAGGACGCACAGTACACGGCACTCGCGGCGGACAATTATCGCGCGGACATAAGTGCCGTACCCGGCTCCGGCGCCATTCTTGGCGTTGTTGGCATGAACTACAACGGCACTGACGTTCAATATGCCTTTCGCAATAGCACTGACGGGACGCAGGCCAATCTTTACCGTGCATCGTCGTCTGGCTGGACGCTCATCAATCTGAACAACATCGTCTATTGGACTGGCGGAACAGGGCTTGCCGCACAACCTGCCGAAGGCGGCACACTGACCCAAGGCTCCATCACAGCGACCATCAAGCGGGTTATATGGCAGACGGGATCGTGGGCGGTATCGGGCGGCACGGCGACCGGTGCTTTTGTCATCGACGCCCCGACAGGCGGTAATTTTGCCTCGGGCTCGGCTACGACATCGGACGGCGCAACAATCACGCTTTCGGGCGCTCAGTCTGCAATCACACTCTCTCCTGGCGGCCACTATGAAATGGTCAAGGCCAATTTCTCAGGCCAATCTGTCACGCGCCGGATCTACGGCTGCGACGGGGTTAACAATGCCTTCGAGCTTGACCCCAATGGCGATATTTACGCACCAATCAAAACGGGTGCGTCCCCCGATACGCCAAAACACATCACCTTCCACAAGAATTTTCTGTTTCTCTCAATCGACAGTTCGCTGCTCTATTCAGGGCCAGGTTTGCCCTATCAGTGGACATCGACATCGGGCGCCGGTGAAATTGCCACCGGCGACAGGGTTACCGGCTTTATCACACTGCCGGGCTCGCAGACCACCGCGACGCTGGCCGTTTTTATGCGGGCAAATACCGGCTTTCTGTATGGGACGGATACAACCACCTTCAACCTTACGATTTTTAACACGGGGCTTGGCGCGCTCGATTACAGTGTGCAGAACCTTTTTGACACATTCTTCTTTGACGACATCGGCATGGTCACTTTGCGGACCACATTCAACTGGGGCAACTTCCTTCCAAGCAATCTGACGCGCAACATCCTGCCGTTCATTGAGCAGGAACGCACCAAACTATCTGCCTCCACCATCATGCGATCGAAGAGCCAGTATCGGGTCTTCTTCAGCGACGGCTATGGTCTTTTCCTCACCATGATCAACGGCCAGTACCTTGGCGTCTCTGAGGTGCTATTCCCAAATCCCGTCTGGTGCTGCGACGAGAGCGAGGATTCCTCGGGCGTTGAACGGCTCTATTTCGGTTCGAACGACGGAAACGGGTATGTCTACGAGATGGAAAGGGGCACCTCGTTCGATGGCGCCAATCTCTATGCCTATGCTACGCTCGCATGGAATCCGATTGGCAGCCCACGTATCTTAAAGCGGTTTCGGGCCGCGTCCATCGAAATGCAGGGCAATGGCTATGCTGAAGTGCAATTCGGCTACCGGCTCGGGTATGGCTCGCAGAACATCGGGCAGCCGCCCAATGTGACCTATCCGTCCCAGTTCACAGCCGCGCCCGTATGGGACAGCTTCACCTGGGACCAGTTTATCTGGGACGGTGTGACACTGGCCCCGACCGATGTCGATGTAACGGGAACGGCCGAAAACATCCAGGTCACGCTCGCCTCAACCGGAAACTATATTCCGGCCTACCAGATTAATTCTGTGATCTACCATTATTCCATGCGCAGAGGGATGCGAGTCTAAGCCATGTCCAATGACTTTTATACGCCATCGGGATCTCCGGGTCAGGGCTCGTCGGGCTCATCGGCCGTCATGCGCGGCGAATTCGATGAAATTGGCGCAGCCTTCAACCTCATGCCCGGGCTCACCGGAATGGCGGGAACTGCGGTCGTCGTCAATAGC
>JBMFWV010000108.1:0-9679 GCA_049964915.1 Rhizomicrobium sp. | reverse complement strand
GCCTTAGCTTACACACCTGTCCAAAAAACCGGAGCCGCCGCAAAGCGCTCGGCTACGACCGGTTCCTCAAGTCAAACACCGCCAAGCGGCGAACCCATTCGCTGTTCCGCCAGGGCTGCATGCTCTACGAACTCATGCCCACCATGCCAGAGCCTCGTTTGCTCCCACTGGTCCAGAAATTCGCCGATATGCTCACCAACCTACCCGCTTTCGTCGAGACTTTCGGGGCAGTGTGAAAATGAGGGGAGTCTTGAGCCTTGCGGGCGTATTTCGGTGCATGCCGGTGAAACGCGAGATGGTGGGGCGCAGTGGCAGCGTCTCTCGCATATCGCTCTCTGGAGCACAACAGTGCCGGAGTACAATTATCTGGTGCGTCGCTGGAGCCAGTTTTTGGCGGCGGGTTCGTCTACGGCTCGGTCGGCACAAGGAAAGAGGGCAGCGGCGGAATGGGAATGACCGACAGCACCATCAGCCTGGCTAACGCGCGGTCAAGCGAGCGGCTGAGATGGGCGCGCAGCGCCACCGCCGCCGCTTCAGGTTCGCCTTGCAACAGCAGATCATAAATAACCAAATGTTCGGCCAGCTCCGGCACCTCCTCCGGGACGCCGAGATGGCAGAGGAAGGTATGGTTGGCGAGCAGGACGAGATGGCAGTCCTGGATCATTTCCGAAAGTCTGGCATTGCCGTTGCGTTGCACGCAGCGGATATGGAGATCCTCGTCGATCTCGCGCATGTTGTCTGGCGATAATAAGGCAGGGCTGCTCTCCATCGCGCCGGCGACGCGCCCGCGCATCGTCCGTAATTCGTCGGCGTCGAGCTTACCCGCCGCCATCTGCAGCGCAGCGGGTTCCAAGATGCGGCGGATTTCATAATACTCCCGCAGCACCGCAGCGGTGAGTGGGCCAGCAATCCAGTGCGAGCGCGCATCCTTGGTGATCACCCCGCGCTCCTGCATGCGGCTTAGCACGTCGCGCACGATCGTGCGGCTTACGTGGAAGTGCTTCGCCATGTGTGCTTCGAGAACGCGGAATCGGCCGAAAACCAGTGCCCGACCAATCGCGCCCTCCGCATCGGCATAGATGCGCTCCCACCCCGCGCGGGGCAGCGGTTCAGTCTGGCCGTCGACGAGAGGCTGGAGCCCGGCCTCGCTCGGGCTGATCCGCAGCGGCTTGTCACGGCCCGGAATTATGAAGCCGCGACCGTTAAAACGCTGCACAAGAGCATCTTCGTGTAGCAGGCGCAGCGCCACTTTCACCGGAGCACGACTAACGTGGAAGGCGTCTGCGATTGGCCCCTCCAGTAAGACAAGGCCGGGAGGCAGAGTCCCGGCGGTGATTTGTTGAGCCAGCGAGTGGCGAATCATTTCGTAAAGCGGTTCGGTCATCGTCTGCTTATTTTCTGTGCATCATACAAAAACGGTCTTTGTCTACCGTTAAGCGAGTGCATTCCAGCTTCCTAGCGCCCGAGCTTGCGAGGAAGGCGCGCCCATCATGGCAATATTTTTCCGCTTGCATACGATATCCGTTTTTTGTTAGATTAACCAGTAGATAAGTTGGTGTGATGTCGATGCCACTATAGGGGCATATGGGGCGCTGGAAGCGTATCAAATTTCTCGCATTGTCGGTTTGGGAAGAGAAAAGCCGGCTACAGTGTTGGAAAGGGGTTTTGTCTTGCGGGCTGTGACCTTGCTGGGTAACGAGTGTTCTGGCCGTGGCTGACGGGCTGATTCTCGAGGGCTTAACGAAACGCTTTGGCGCGGTAACGGCAGTTAATAACGTTAGCCTTTCGATTCCTGACGGAGCGTATGTTTCGCTGCTCGGGCCAAGTGGATCCGGTAAAACTGTCTTGTTGCGTTTGATCGCAGGATTTGATGTGCCCGATGGAGGTTGTGTCCGGCTTGGTGAACGTAGCTTAGGTGAAATGCCGCCGCATCTTCGCGGCATAGGTTTTGTCTTTCAGAATTTCGCCTTGTTCCCGCACCTTTCGGTGCGTGACAACATAGCGTTCGGCCTCGCCAATCGCGCCGTGGACCCAGTGCGTGACCGCGCCGCTTTGCGAAGCCGCACGGACGAAATAATTGCCCTCGTCGGCTTGCAAGGGCTCGCAGAACGCGGGGTACATCAGATTTCCGGTGGCCAGCGGCAGCGTGTGGCGTTGGCGCGCACGTTGGTTACTGAACCCAAGCTAGTGCTTCTCGATGAACCGCTCGGCGCGCTTGACGCAAATCTGAGACTGCGAATGCGCGGCGAGTTGCGTCGGATTCGCGAACAACTGGGTGTCACCTTCCTGCACGTCACCGGTAACGATACGGAGGCCTTGGCGATCGGCGATCGGGTGATCGTGCTCGACCGTGGATCGGTTGCGCAATTTTCTTCGCCGGATGCCGTCTATAATCGTCCCGCTACCCCGCGGGTTGCGCGCCTTCTCAATTGCTACAATATCTTTCGCGGCTATCGGGATGGTTCCCGATTCGTCAGCGATTTCGCGACATTCCCGATTTCGGGATCTGCCTGCGTTCATGATGGTACGAATGATGGCGCGGCCTATTGCATCCGCCATGATCTTGTTCGCATTCGTGATACTCGTGCTTCGGGGAATGGCAACGAGGCCGCGCTGGAGGCGGAATTCGTGACATCTGAATATAGCGGCGCGTCAGTGACGTATTTCTTTAATACGGCGCAGGGCGAAGCTATTGAAGTTTCAGCGCATCTCGGTCATCACCGACCGGGTGACCTGCAGCCGAAGAGATGTTACACGCTAGCTTGGGATGCATCAAAAGCCTTAGTGTTCACTTAAGGAATGTCCGCACATGAACCATACGGCAAACTCGAGTGTAATGCTGCCGATTGCGGAACCTGTCGTATCGTCTGCGTCGCCTCGTTATGCTCGCCGTAGGCGCATGGTACCTTATCTTCTGATTTCGCCCGGCGTGATCTGGATGGTCTTGTTCCTTCTGGTGCCCATCTTGATGATGGTCTACGTTTCGTTCTGGACGCAGACTACATTTGCCATCAAGCCGGTCCTAACGACTCAAAGTTGGATAAACTTCTTTTCGAACAGCACTTATCTCGCGTCCTTATGGACAACATTGCGCCTCTGGCTAATCGTGTTGATGACGACGCTGGTGGTTGGTTATCCGGCTGCTCTGTTTGTTGGTCTTCTTGTACGCAACAAGACATTATCAACCGTCCTTCTAGTGCTTTGTGTAATTCCTTTCTGGACCTCGTTTTTGATCCGCGTGCTCGCCTGGCGTCCGATGCTCGGTGAGCAAGGTGCCATCAACATCATCCTCCACGATCTTCACCTCATTGGTCAGCCAATCAGCGCGCTGCTCTACACGGAGCTCTCTGTGGTCATCGGCATGACTCAAATCTACTGCGTGTTTATGGTTGGTCCGATCGCCTTCATGCTCAGCCGGATCGACCCGAACATCATAGAGGCCGCGCGCGATTTGGGGGCGGGTTTTTGGCGGATTTTTTTCCGCATTATCTTGCCGCTTTCTATGCCGGGCGTTGTAGTGGGATCTATCTTCGTTTCGGTAATGGTGCTCGGGGAGTTTGCCACTTCTGCGGCTCTGTCGGGACGCAAGGTGAATATGCTCGGCAATATTATTATTACTCAGGTCGGCTCGCTGAAATGGGCATTTGCGGCGGTGGTCGGCGTGGTGCTGACGATCGTGACCGGGCTTGTGGTGTCCCTTTTATTGCGGGTTGTCGATCTGCGGCGGGAGTTGTGATATGCATAGCCCGCTGGCCAAATCAACGCTTGCCGCCTATACCGCGCTATTTATTTTATTCCTTTATGGGCCCTTTTTTGTCCTGGGTGTCCTTTCGTTCCAGACCGGGCCGGAAGGTGGGCCGCAATTCCCGATCATTGAATGGTCGACATATTGGTACCGCCAGATCTTCGGCCTGACTCCTCCCTCCCGCGTGGCGCCGTTGCCGATAGGACACGCGCTGATACGCTCCGTGTCGCTGGCATTTATCACAACAGTGGTTTCAACGGTGTTCGGTGTGCTATCGGCGCAGGCGTTCCGCACTCGATTTCGCGGGTCTGGAGTCGTATTCTACCTTATCGTTCTTGGTATGATGGTTCCAGGCGTATTGGTAGGTCTGGGGATGGCGCTGGTGGCCAATATTCTAGGTGTAGATCGGCATTGGTGGAGTACTGCCTTTGTTCTGCACGTCGTCTATACCTTTCCTTTTGCGTTCCTGGTGATGCTGGCTATATTTAACCGCTTCGACGGCGCGGTAGAGGAAGCCGCGTGGTCGCTGGGCGTGCCGCCTGCGCGTACATTCCGCCGCGTGACATTCCCGTTGATTTTTCCTGGCGTACTATCGGCCATGCTGTTCGCGTTCACACTGTCTTACGATGAGTTTGCGCGTACGTTGTTTACTTCTGGCCCGGATCTGACGCTGCCGCTTGCGATCTATGGCACTTTCGCGGTGGAAATTCATCCGAATATCTTTGCCTTCGGTATCCTGACCACGATGTTCTCGCTGGCGCTACTGGTGATCTATGCGATTCTGATGGGTCTTTCGGTACGGCGCGCGCGTCGGCTTGCGATCCAAGAGGATGTATAACGGATCATGGCATTGGGCTCAGTAAATTTCGGGCGATAGAGGAGTCTTAAAGATGGCAGGCACTGTTCTCATCACTGGCGCCGGCATTGGTATCGGTCGCGCGGCGGCCCAGGCGTTCGCGGCCGCCGGCTACCGCGTCATTGTTACCGATGTTCTTGATGTTCAGGGCGAATCAGTGGCTGCCGAAATCACGGCGGGAGGCGGCGACGCGGAGTTCCACCACCTGGATGTGCGTTCGACCGAACAGTCGGAAGAGGTGCTGCGCGCGGTCGAGATAAAGTTCGGTGCATTAGACTGTATCGTTGCCAACGCGGGAATCGCGCATAAAGTGCCGCTATCGCAAATGACTGACGACGCCTGGGATTATACTTTTGAGATCGACCTAAAGGGGATGTTGCGCGTGATCCGCCCGGCACTTCCTGGCATGCGCGCGCGGGGAAGTGGCGCCATCGTGTGTACGTCATCGATCATGGGTGTGGCTTATGGCTGGAACGAACATGTGCATTATTCGGCGGCAAAATCTGGCGTCGTCGGATTGATCCGCGGGCTGGCCGTGGAGCTTGCGGGCGCAGGCATACGAGTCAACGGCGTAGCTCCCGGCTATATCCGCACCGCGCAGCTTCTATCCGAGCAACATTCGCTCGGTACGGCCGGCGCGGAAGCAGCGAGGGCATTCATTCCGATGGGTCGTATCGGGGAGCCGGAGGAAATCGCAGACGTGATAGTCTTTCTAGCGTCGCCAGCCGCCCGCTACATGACTGGTCAAACGGTAGTGGTGGATGGTGGGTTGCTGGTAGGACGCTACTAAGGCGTGCGTTACCGTAGCGTAAGTTATGAAACCAACCAAGGCAGGAGGAGTATTTTGTGATCAACAAGGAAGAGCTGGATCGTCGGAGTCTGTTGAAGACGACGACGGGCTTGGTGGCGCTGGCTATGGGCGCCGGCACACCATTCCTCAATTCGCGTCGCGCCTACGCGGCCGCAACGAGCCTCGCCAAAGAGCAACTACGGACAATTGGCCTTTCTGTTACGGTGCAGGACCGCATTCTCGCGGACTTCAAAAAGAATTCTGGTGTCGGTTCCGTCACGGGCACTGCCGCCACTTTCCCAGATGCACAGACCAAGATCCTTTCGGGTTCTAAGGATTACGATTGCTGGGAAACGATCGGCGAGCGCCTGCCGGCGGTGATCGAGACGAAGAATATTGCAGAAATCAAGTCCAGTGATATCAAAAACTGGGCCGGCATTCGGGATACCTTTACCAAAGTCAATCCCAAATGGGAACGTAAGGCCCAGATCGTCGGACAAATTTGGGTAGACGAAGCGCAGACCAAGCTATGGATGGTGCCCGCCGTCTACAACTATGACTCGATCGGCTATAATCCAACCGTGCTTTCGGCTGAAGAGGCAAATACCTGGACCGCGATTTTTGACCCGAAGTGGAAGGGGCGATCGGGATTGAATACCGATCCCCTAATCGCTTTCGGCCAGGCGATCATGGCGATGAATACGCTCGGCCTCATGGATGTCAAGAATCCCGGTAACCCAAGTGAAAAGGAAATTGACGAGGCCTCAAAGTTTTTGATCGCCAAGAAGAAAAGTGGCCAGTTCCGCGCACTATGGGGCGATTTTGGTGAACTGGTTAATCTTCTTGCCTCCGGGGAAATGGTAGTATGCGATGCTTGGCAGCCTGCTGTGATGGCGGTGAAGGCACAAGGAAAGCCAGCCAAGTATGCAGTGCCGAAGGAGGGGTATCGTGCATGGGCGATCGGTCCCGCACTGATCTCCAATTCGCCGAATAAGGATGCGGTAATAGCCTATGCTGACTATTGGCTCTCCGGCCCGCCAGGCATAACGGTCTCAGAGCAGGGGTATTACTCGCCGACGACAAATATCGAGAAAGTAATGAACCCAGATAAATATGCATTTTGGTATCTTGGTAAACCCTGGGTCGGCGCGCCCGAGAGAGGGATCAAGGAGGGTGATCTGCGCGACGGCGGCTCGCTCGCCACGCGAGCAGCGAACGTTGCTTACTGGCACCAGTGGCCGGATGCCTACGACCATCTTATCCAGAAGTGGGATGAGTTCCTGAGCGCCTGATGCCGAAGGTGGGACCGGGTGTCTTCGGTCCCACCGTTTACCGCCATCCACGGAGAACTGTTGGACGTGGACTACGATCTTGAATTGGTCGGCGTCGGAAAGATTTACGACAACGGCGCGCCCGCGGTGATTGACGTCAATCTGCAGGTTGGCAAGGGTGAATTCATTGCCCTTCTCGGCCCATCGGGCTGTGGCAAGACAACGACACTGCGGATGATCGCTGGGTTTGAGACGATTACGCACGGCGACATCCTGATTCGCGGCAAACGTGTCAACGATCTGTCTCCGGAGCGACGCCCGACCTCGATGATCTTCCAGAATTATGCTTTGTTCCCACACATGACAGTGCGCGAAAATGCGGCTTTCGGTTTGGAAGTAAAGCGGCTGTCGCGTGCGGAGCGGACTTCGAAGGTCGATCAAATTTTGGGCAAATTCGGCCTCGCTGACATTGCTGATCACCGTACGGACCGGCTGTCAGGTGGCCAGCGGCAGCGCCTCGCGCTGGCGCGCGGGCTGGTGACAGAACCGCAGATCTTGCTGTTGGACGAGCCGCTCGGTGCGCTTGATGCCAATTTACGAAAGACGATCCAGGCGGAGCTGAAACTGTTACAGCGCAATCTTGGTATCACCTTCGTATTTGTGACACACGCGCAATCGGAGGCGCTCACCATGTCGGACCGCATCGTGGTAATGAACCACGGTCGCATTGAGCAAGTTTCCTCGCCCTATGAACTTTACACACGCCCGAGCTCATCGTTCGTCGCGCAATTCGTCGGTCGTAATACGATCCTGGACGGAACGCTGCGCGCAATGCGGGATCAGGAGGTGAGCGTCGAGACGCAGTATGGGGTTTTCATGGGGCAGCGTAACGCCGCCTTGTCCGTCGGAGAGCCGGCAAAAATCGTGATTCCGTCAGAAGCGTTTGATATCATGTCGGAAGCGGAGGGGGCAGTTGACGCGATTGCAGGCCAATACGCGGGCAACGTCATGTCCGGTGTCATCGAGCGACGTGAGGTGGTTGGTCATCTCGCTTCACTGACCGTAGAGTTGGAAGGCGGGCGGTTGGTGATGATGGAGGGCCATGTCGAGAAGTTCCGAACTGAAAGCCTACAACCCGGGGCGAAGGTCTGGGTGGCCTGGAAGGCAAAGGACGCAACGATTATCGCGCGGTGACGCAATAATCAAGGACTAAAAGCTGCATAACTATGGAGGAGTGCGCAATGGCGAAGGAAATTCTCTGTGGCTTTGGCGTCGACGTTGACGCGGTGGCGGGTTGGCTTGGATCTTATGGCGGCGAGGACAGCCCAGACGACATCTCGCGTGGCTTGTTCGCCGGCGAGGTAGGTTCGCTGCGATTGTTGAAGCTGTTTGAGCGTCTTGGTATCAAAACGACTTGGTTTATCCCAGGCCACTCGATTGAAACCTTTCCTGAGCAGATGCAGGCGGTGGCTGTCGCCGGTCACGAGATCGGTATCCATGGCTATAGCCATGAAAACCCGATTGCTATGACACCGGAGCAGGAAGAGGAGGTGCTCGATAAGTGCATAGATTTGGTAACAAATCTTTCCGGCCGTCGTCCGACTGGGTACGTGGCGCCCTGGTGGGAATTCTCGCGTGTCAGCAACGAATTGCTGATCAAGAAGGGCATTAAATATGACCACTCGCTGATGCATAACGACTTCCAGCCCTATTACGTACGCGTCGGCGACAGTTGGACTAAGATCGACTATTCGAAGAAGGCGAGCGAGTGGATGGTGCCGCTGAAGCGCGGCGTGGAGACCGACCTGATCGAAATTCCGGCCAGCTGGCATCTTGATGATCTCCCGCCGATGATGTTCATCAAGAAGGCGCCTAACAGCCACGGCTTTGTCAATCCACGCGACATCGAGGATATGTGGCGTGATCAGTTCGAATGGGTTTACCGCGAATACGATTATGCCGTGTTTCCAATCACCATTCACCCCGACGTATCGGGTCGGCCGCATGTGTTGATGATGCTAGAACGCCTGTTCCATTACATGACGCGTTTCCCTGGCGTGAAGTTCGTAACTATGAACGAGATGGCGGACGATTTTGCTCGCCGACATCCGCGCAAGAAATAGGGGAGACGGCCGGCGATGTGCGCGCTCTGTGGCGTTCTTGGCGGTTCTGATCACTGGACGGATTCGTCGGCGCGGCCGGGTGTCTACTCACGCGCGGCTGATTCGTTGCAGCGCCGACGTGAACGGGCCCGGCGCGTGGTTTTGGCCAACCAGGTGCTGGCACATTTCCAGATGCGATTGGCGGACTGGCAGGGCACGGCCTTCGTGCTATCCACTGCTACCGGCAAGACGGAGATCGTGCATAACCTCGCACATCTCTGGAGGGTTGCCGAGCAATTGTTGGGGCGGCCATGCGACCCGCTTGATCCGGCGCTGCTTAACCGGCTCGAGACTCGGGATGCCTGAAAGTCCTGATTTCACGCCGGTTAGTGTCCTCACCGGCTTTCTCGGCTCGGGCAAGACGACGTTGCTAAAGCGCTTGCTCGGCGATCCTGCGCTAGCCGATACTGCAGTGTTGATCAATGAATTTGGTGAGGTTGGGCTTGACCATTATTTGCTGGAACGCATAGACACCCACACCGTGTTGCTGCGTTCGGGCTGTCTTTGTTGTACCGTTCGCGGCGAGCTGGCGGACGAGATGCGTGACCTGCACTCGCGACGAGGGCGCGGGCTGGTGCCGCCATTCCGGCGGCTAGTGATCGAAACCACGGGGCTCGCCGACCCGTTTCCTGTAGTAAGTACAATCCATGGCGAACCAGTGCTGAAACACCACTTCCGTCTCGGCAATATTATCACCACGGTTGATGCGGTAAATGGGCGTGCGCAGCTTGAGCGACACTACGAGAGTGTCAAACAGATCGCGGTCGCCGACCGTATTGTGCTGACCAAGACCGATCTCGCCGATGCAGCGGAGATCGCGGACCTCGGCGGTCGGATTAGGGTGCTCAATCCTGC
>JBMFWV010000107.1:0-9697 GCA_049964915.1 Rhizomicrobium sp. | reverse complement strand
CCATGGCCAAACCTCCCATGCTTTGCCATCCCCGCAGTCTATATCATCCTGTTTGGTTCCGGCTCTGCCGGCTTAGGATATGACGCAGTACCGCATGACCTGCGGACCGGCTTTCACGCGACAGCATGCTTTCAGCATAGGCTGAAATAGCCCGATCGGTGAACGAGCTGGAAGCGCAAACCACCGGGGTTCTTTGCGGGATTGCGGGCGCGTGTCCCGAAGCCGCTGCACAGGCCGCAACATGGTCGTCTCCGAAAAGACGGCACCTTGCCCGCCTGCTTACGCTTGGGCTTGCCAAAGCGCATAAGTCGACGCTGCGTCACGCTTGGCAGCGTGCGCCCGACCGCTAAACTCTCGACGGAATCATCCAAGGAGCTCCCCATGCCCAAAGTCATGCGTTTGAAGTCGCCCGGTGGGCTCGATCATCTCGTGCTTGGAGAAGACGCCGCCCCGGCGCCGCCTGCACATGGCGAGATTGCAGTGCGCCTGCATGCCAGCTCGCTCAACTACCACGACTATTTCGTGGCCAAAGGATTGATCCCTACAGAAGACGGACGCATCCCGATGTCAGATGGCGCCGGCGTAGTGACTGCCATCGGCCCAGGCGTGCGTGAGTTCGAGGTGGGTGATGCAGTGGTCAGTACGTTCTTTCCCCGCTGGCTGTCCGGCGAGCCCGACACAGCGAAGCTCAGCCTCGTGCCGGGAGATCGCAGCGACGGCTATGCACGTGAGCTGGTGGTGGCACCGCACACGCACTTCACCCATGCGCCGCGCGGCTACAGCCATAGCGAGGCAGCGACGCTGACCTGTGCAGGGCTGACGGCGTGGCGCGCGCTCGTTGTAGAGGGCGGCATCAAAGCCGGCGACTGCGTTCTGGTGCAAGGCAGCGGTGGCGTATCGATTTTTGCCCTGCAATTCGCCAAGGCCTGTGGCGCCTCGGTGATCGCCACCTCGTCCTCGGACGCAAAACTGGAACGCCTCAAGGCGATGGGCGCCGATCATCTTATCAACTACAAGAAGACCACGGACTGGGGAGCTGCGGCGCGTGTGTTCACCAAGGGTCGCGGTGTTGACCACGTGGTCGAGATCGGGGGCGCGGGCACGCTCGGCCAGTCCATACAGGCGTGCAGGAACGGGGGGCACATCTCACTGATCGGGGTTCTCGCCGGGTTTCAGGGCGACGTGGCCACAGCTGCCATCATGGCCCAGCAGATCCGACTGATTGGCATTACTGTCGGCAGTCGCGAACAGCAACTGCAGATGATCAGGGCCATAGAGGTCAACGGCATCAGGCCAGTGATTGACCGCGACTTCCCGCTGGCAGACCTGGCGGAGGCATTTCGTCACCAGGAGAGCGGTGCCCATTTTGGCAAGATTACGCTGTCGATCGGTTAAAGCCTGTGATCATCACAGACAGAAGCACCGCGATCAGGGCCAGCAGACGTCGCGGGCAGCATGAAGCCTTAGCCGTTCGTCCTTTCGCGGAGCTTGAACAAACCTCGGGCACCGCGCTGGGTGAGGCCCGGCCCAGGCACGAACGCCAAAGCCGGGCAGGTCGGGATCAGGATGCAAGACGCAGGGGACTGCCATGAACGCCAGCTTCGCGGTTCGGCGGCAGACCAAGTTTCGTCAAGGTTTCATCGACGCTCTGGTACCATTCGCCGATGCGATAGATCCGCTTGGCGTCTTTGCCCGTTGCCACCTTGCGGTAAAGCTGACTGCTGATGGTGGCGAGCTGCTCCACTTGGCGGGCGGAGCTGATGCGCTCCCCTTTCCTGCCCCAAAGATTATCTTCTATCCCACAGCGCACATGCAGGCCCATGGCAATGGCCATGGTGTTGATGGGCAGAACGTTACGCATCACGCTTTCAAGGGTCAGCACCGCGCCATCGGGCACACGGCGAATAAAATCCATCATGGTGTAGGGATTGGGACCATCCGCACCGCCGCCAATCGCCACCCAATTGAGATTGAGCGGGCCGCGATAGACCCCGCGGCGGATCAGCCGCTCCACGGTCTCCAGCTGCCCCCCATAGGCCAGCATGAAATGTGGCTGGATCCGCGCCGCTTCGAGCCGCTTCAGATGCTCGGCGACAAAAGCGGGGCCCGCCGGGACGGTCATCTCGCGATAGGCCGCCTGATAGGCCGGTAGCGCCAGAGAGGTGCCGGCGACATCGCTTTGACTCATGAGCTCAGTCACGTTCATCTGCACGGTGTTGATGGCGATCGTCACCTGGTCTGGCCGCGGTGAGAGGTCGGCCAGCATGTGACGGGTGTCGTCCGACAGCCATTTGGCTTCCTCCCCCTCGCCTTCGGGCGCAAATGAAATCGAACCGCCGACCTGCAAGAGCATGTCCGGGACTGCCTCTCTGAGGCGTACCAACATCTCGTTGAACATCGACAGTCGCTTGGAGCCGCTGCCGTCGAGCTCGCGCACATGAACATGCAACACGCTCGCGCCGGCGTTCCAGCAATCCACCGCCTTCTGAACCTGCTCCTCGATGGTCACCGGGATGTCGTCCGAATCTCCGGGCAAAAACTCCGGACCATAGGGCGCAGCCTGGATCACCAGCGGCTCCTGGTTTTCGGGAAAAAGTGAATCGTCAAGAAAATGCATGGCGGCGTCTTTCCTTCTGGTTCAGTCTTGGGTCTTGGTCCTGGCGCGGGCCGTGAGCTCTTCGGCGAGAATGGGAAAGCCGAGCGCGCAACTGTGGATGCCGAGCACAGCGACACCCTCGCGCACGGCCATGATCTCGTCCTTGCTGGCACCAAGCTCGAGTGCCTTTTTGATGTGGCGCCGAACCCCGGGACCATAGAGATGGGTAGTCGCCGCATCGACCGCGATGGCGATCAGCTCCCAGACCTTGGGCTCCAATACACCGCGCAAACGCGGCGTCATCCCCATGGCCAGAAAGCGCTCGAGCCATTCGGGATCCATCCTGGCGATTTCGTCCCAGGCTTCGTTCCACTCACCTGAGGCCCGCATCCGCTCGACAAGCGATGGCGATGACATGTGCTCGTTCCTTTTTGATGAAACGAGCCTACGAAATCGCCGGCCAGGAGAGTTGCTCAATTGGGATGACTAGTTGATATATTGAGACATAACGAAACGGGTTCCCGGGTTTCAACTGTGCCGTGCCGCCGCGCTCATCGGCTTCGCCGAGCGGGCGCGGGCGCAGGATCCGCTAGGCCTGGCCCTGGAGGCGGGTATCCCGGCCGCTGCCCTCTTCGATCCGGATCTGAAGATCCCGGCAAGTGCCGTCGCCTGGATGCTCGAAACTGCCACCGAGCACTGCGCCCTGCCTGAAAGCTCTCGAGCCGTTCAGGATCCATCACTAAAGCACGGCTTTCCATTCTTGCGCTAAAGGGACTATACGCAAAGTATAAACATTACGCGCAATATACGAGCTGTTCACAGCCTTTTATTGCGCATAATACTTGTAAATTGCGCGACAATAGGATTTAATTGCGCATATAAGCTTTACGCGCAATAAAGAGGATTCTGTGGTCAGGCGCATTCAGGAAGAGGACTTGCAGGAGATAGAGAAGGCGGTGATGGCGCGCCCCGACGGGATGACCGCGCAGCAGATCGCCGAAGCGCTCGAATCCGCGCCGCCGCGCCGAACCCTTCAGTACCGCCTCAAATCCCTTGTCGATGGCAAGCGCCTGGTGATGGAAGGCAAAGGGCGCTGGGCGCGCTATTTTGCGCCGGTGGTCAAGGCAGCGGCAGGCTTCGCGGCGGGCAAGGCGGAAGTTAAAGGAGAAGGCGAAGCGCGCCTGCCGCTCTCCAAGGCCGGCAACGAGATTCAAGCCTATGTCCGAAAGCCGCTCGCAGAACGCAAGCCGGCCGGTTATGACCGTGCTTTCCTGGATTCGTACCGGCCCAACGAGAGCTTTTATCTCTCAGCGGCAGAGCGCGAACATTTGCGCGAAGTCGGCACTCCGAAAATCGCGCAGCAGCCCGCCGGGACCTACGCGAAACAAATTTTGAACCGGTTGCTGATTGACCTGTCGTGGAACTCAAGCCGCCTTGAGGGCAACACCTATTCGCTGCTCGACACCAGGCGTTTGCTGGCATTTGGCGAAGAGGCCGAAGGCAAGAGCCAGTTAGAGGCACAGATGATCCTCAACCACAAGGATGCCATCGAATTTCTGGTCAATGCGTCCGAAGATGTCGGCTTCAACCGCTATACGATCCTCAATCTCCATGCATTGCTAGCAAACAACCTGCTTGCCGACCCGCAGGCGGCGGGAAGGCCACGCCATATCCCTATCGGCATCGAGCGCTCGGTCTTTCATCCGCTGGAAGTGCCGCAGCAGATCGAAGAATGCTTCGATCAGATACTTGCGAGCGCCGCCGCAATTGGCGATCCGTTCGAGCAGGCTTTTTTTGTGATGGTGCAGATTCCTTATTTGCAGCCGTTCGACGACGTGAACAAGCGCGTTTCTCGGCTATCCGCGAATATTCCGCTGATTATACAAAATCTTTCGCCGCTATCCTTCACCGACGTGCCGCGCAGCGCTTACACCGAAGCCATGCTCGGGATTTATGAACTAAGACGCACCGAACTTCTGAAGGACATATTTTTGTGGGCCTATGAGCGCTCGGCCGAGCGTTATGCCGCTGTCAGGCAGTCGCTCGGCGAGCCCGATCCGTTCCGACTCCGCCATCGCGAGGCATTGCGCGAGGTGGTCGGTGCGGCTGTTCGGCAGCGCATGGACAGAAAACGCGCCGTCGCGCATATCAGGGAATGGACGCAGACCCATATCGCGGCAGACGAGCGCGACCAGTTTCAGGAAATCGCCGAAGGCGAGTTGCTGAGCCTGCATGAAGGGAATTTTGCGCGTTATCAGATCACGCCTAGTGAGTTCAGGGCATGGCGGGAAGTATGGTGAGGCGCATCCTGGATGGCTTGCCGAGATCGAACGAGCCAGCGCCCGCGCTTGGTTGCGCTTTTCAGACAATATGATATCGAGCCTTCGCCCATGAACCTACGCGCTGCAAATGTCGAACAGCTCTCGATAACTTTCCGCTGAAGCTGTACCGCCCGTCAGTGCAGACACACGCAGCGCAATACGTTCTGTGGCGCCCCGTTTGGTTCCGCTGATCTTTGGCTTTGGGCCGTCATGGTCATAACCACGTTCCATACCAAGTGCCGGCTCGATGGTCGTGATATGGCCCAGGAGTTCATCGATATCATCGGCGGCAAAGGCCCTCGAGATTCTCCCGCTGGAAGTACCGATGCCCGCAGTCAGCGCATCCGACAAACAGAAAGCGCTCTTCGAGAACATGAAGGCAGCACAGGGCCTCTTCATTGACGAAGACTACACCGCTTGCGTCACCGAACGCAGAAAAGCCCTTGAGGAATTGGGAGAAGGCGCATCAACGTCCTGTGCCGCGCTGGCAGACAGAAACAGATGGGAAGACATGACAAAGAGCGAAAGGTTGTGGGGCATCCTTGCCACGGTCCAGCACTACGCCCATCTCTCCGCGCATTCCGCAAGCAGGGGTGTGATCGAGGATTACGTGCGCTCCGACGCCCGACTTGTGATGGCGCCGGTGGCTGCGTACATCGCACATGAACCCAACCGTGATTAAAGCCCCGATAAAGACGGTAACGCAGAATTTTGCGATCCACAGGCTGGATCAGGCGAACGATGGCGGAGGCTTCGAACTCATAACTTGAAGGTCGTTGGTTCAAATCCAGCCCACTCACATGAGGTACGCATCCGCTCGACAAGCGATGGCGATGACATGTGCTCGTTCCTCTTTGATGAGACGAGCCTACGAAGTCGCAGGCTCCAGCAGTTGCTCAATTGGGATGACTAGTTGATATATTGAGACATGACGAAACGGGTTCCCGGGTTTCAGCTGTGCCGTGCTGCCGCGCTCACCGGCTTCGCCGAACTGCTGCGGGCGCGCGGACAGGATCCACTGCGCCTGGCCGCGGAGGCCGGCCTACCAGCTGCCGCCCTCTCCGACCCGGATCTGAAGATCCCGGCAAGTGCCGTGGCCTGGATGCTCGAAGCTGGCGCTGAGCGCTGTGCGCTGCCTGATTTTGCCATTCGCCTCGCGGAAACCCGCCGCCTCTCCAATATGGGAGCGGTGGGGCTGATCGCCCGTGAACAACCCTCTTTGCGCAAGTCGCTCGAGGTCATGGTGCAGTACCAGTGGCTGCAGAACGAGGCGCTCCACGCCCATATAGAAGAAACAGCTGAGATTGGCGTGGTCCGGCTCGATGTCATTGGCGCAGGCCCGCATAGCACGCGCCAGGCCAGCGAACTTGCGGTGGGCGCGCTCTGCCGCAATGTGCGTGCGCTTCTCGGCGAGCGCTGGCGTCCCGAATCTGTCTGCTTCGCCCATGCAGCGCCGGGAGATCTTGCGCCGTACCGCCGCCTCTTCGGTGTGAGCCCGCTCTTCGACCAGGAATTTGACGGCATCGTCTTTACCCGCGCCGATTTTGACGCCCCTATCGCCAGTGCTGATCCGGCGATGGCAAAAGAGGTCGCCCGTTATGTCAATCACCTCGCCAAAGATCCGGCCGGCACGGCGCGCGAGGCCGTCGGTGAGCTCATCATTCTTTTGTTGCCGACAGGGGTTTGCGACGCGGATCGCGTCGGTCGCCATCTGGGTGTAGACCGGCGCACCGTGCATCGCCGGCTTGTCGCCGAAGGGACCAATTTCTCAGCACTCATGGACGAGATGCGCATGCAGCTGGCCCGCTCGCTGATGGCAAATCCCAGACGAAGCCTCGCCGCGGTCGCCGAACATCTTGGCTTTTCGGGGGCCAGTGCCTTTTCGCACTGGTTTCAGCGCACCCATGGCTGCTCGCCACGCGCCTTCCGGCGCACCCTGTCCTGAGGACTGTTCAGCCTTCGCACGCTGGCGCGCCGCGTTCCAGGGACACAAGCGCACGCAGATGCTCCAGCCTACCGGCATCAATGGCCCCCGAGCCTTCCCGAGAGAAGCTGCGGCCCAGAAGCTGGTATTTGCTCACGCCTAACTCGTGCCATGGCAGTAACTCCAGCTCAACCAGCATAAGCGCTAGAAGCTAGGTCAACCGATGATCGCGCTTAACGCATTTCGAACCCTACCCATTTTTCTGTCTCTACGGCCCAAATTTGCCCTTGATCATTTATGAGAAAAGCCCCCCGGTGCATCACCGACGGCGCTGTTGATCTCAGGTTCTCAATATATACGATGCATGCGCGCGGATGATGCTGTAGCACTCCGTTGCACTACGGTGCTTATTGCTCCTGCGAGGCTAACTAGCTGCACGTGACGCTCCCTGCATCCGGTTCTTTGGACGAGGCTTTCTGTGAATGGGTGGACAGCAAAGGTCACGTTCGTGACAGGCAATTAAACCGCCATTGCATTTAGCTGAGCAAATCCAGCCTTACTTTAAAGCAGCTGGCTCCGCCCCTGGCACCATCCACCGCAACCAAGCGCTCATTCGGGCAGCGCGTCACTGAATCAACTATGCCGTCCTCCATGAGCTTTGCCATCTCATCGAGCACAACCACAGTAAGCGGTTCTACATGATGCTCGACCAGCACATGCCTGCCTGGGAGATCGCGAAGTCTGAACTCGATGATTTGGCCGAACTCATACTCGCAGATTCCAGCGTGCCGTCAGGCTGATGGGGTGCGGCTTGCTCACGCGTCTCCCCCTCTGCGATTCATGGCTGTGCTTGAGGCTTCCCCAAACACGTCAGTGTAGATGGCCTCGATGGCGCTGCCTTCTTCATCCGTCAGCGCCACGAATTCCTTCTCGCGCGCGTGGTTGGAGAGTTTACCGTCGTTTTGGCTGAGGAAGCGGAAGAGCAGGTCGATGGTGCGCTCGGGCATGTCGATCATGCCTTCGATGCGGCGGCGGAAGTCATCGTAGCGGCGCAGGAAGTTGGTCTCGTAGGGCAGGTCGTGCTCTATGGTGCGCTTGACGCAGTCATAGAGGAATTCGGCGTGCGGGGTCGCATCGAAGAAACGGTAGAAATCCCCGGTATCGTTCAGGACTTTGACGTTGAAGTCTTTGGTCGCTTCCCAGCTGACGTGGGGTAGCAGCCGCTCCGAATAGGACTCCAGCGTCTCGCGGTAGCGGTCGATCTGATCGAGGATCGCGGCCGAGACCGGGAACACGACGCCGGGCGGATTGTAGCCGCGCTCGGCCAGGACATGATGGATGAGATAGCGGTGCACACGGCCGTTCCCGTCCTCGAACGGATGGACATAGACAAAGCCAAAGGCGAGCACGGCGGCGGCAATGACCGCGTCCAGGGTCTGCGCCGGGCCACGGTCGAACGCGATCATGCCCGCGATCAGTGCGGGAAGATCTTCCGGCCGCGCGCTGATATGCGCGGGCATCGGCGCGCGGGTCTCGCGGTCATGTTCGCCGACAAAGCCGCCTTCGTCGCGGAAGCCAAGCTTGATAAAGCGGGCATCGCCGATGACGATCTGTTGCAGGCGCAGCAGCTCGTGTTGATCGAGCGGCTGCTTGCCGGCTTCCCCGATCGCGCGGCCCCAGCGCTGGATGCGGTCCTGCGGCGGGCTTTCGCCTTCGATCGCATAGCTGGATTTTGAATCTTTCAGCAGCAGGAAGGCGGCGGTGCGCGCGAGCACGTCACGCGGCACGTTTGCGACGATGTCTTTGGCGCGCTGCGGCAGGCCCTCGGCAATGCAATTGTCCAGCCGTTTGGTGCGGAACACCAGCGGGCAGAATTCTGGGGTGCCGGGCAGGTTGTTGCGCAGCCGGTAGCGCGGAGCGGTGCCGCCGTCGATGTCCCATTGCATCGCGGGGTCGAGCACCGGGACGTATCTGCCGGTCTGGGCATCGGGCAGGTCGAGCCTTGTGCCGGTCAGCCATTCATAGAGAAACCAGATGCGCCTTGCGTAGGTGCCGGTCGGCTTGTCCCGCACGATCGCTTCGATCGGGGCCGGGCCAGTTTTGAGAAACAGGCGTTTGAGGACCGCAAGGTCGAGGCCCTCATATTTGAGGGCGAAGGTCAGGTGGCCTTCCAGGCTTACGGCGGGTGCATGGCGCGGCGTCATGATTCGCCAGCCGTCACGCATCAGCATGTGGTGATGGATGCTGATGGCAGACAAAGTGCGGGGCAGCGGCACATCGAGGCCGTAGGCGCCGATCAGGGCGCTGTAGCCGGCCGGGGTCGCGGTTTCAGGAAGGCGTCTTTCCTGAAAAACGGTCACCGGGCCTGAAAGCGGGTTCTTTTGGGCCGCGATCATGAAAACTCTGCCTTGTTGCTCGCCTTATGATTCCAGGATGTCGCTTCCCTGAATTTTGATTGGACTAAACGCTAGCGCGTATTGAAGAATCGACTGGCGTGAGGTGTCCCCTGCCTGAGAGGATTTGGTGTCGAGCCAACCTTTCAGACAGGAGCGCCCCAGATGGCCGAACTTAGCCCTCTACGTCGTCGTATGATCGAAGATATGACAATCCGCAATCTCTCGGCGGCAACACAAAAATCTTATGTGCATCACGTTCATAAACTCAGCGAGTTCTGTGGGCGATCCCCCAATCGACTGGGGGTGGAGGATGTTCGTGCTTATCAGCTGTCGTTAGTAGAACGGGGGGTTTCTTGGGGAGCCCTGAACCAGGCCGTCTGCGCACTGCGCTTTTTCTATGGTGTCACCCTGGGGCGGACAGATCTGCCGGTAAGGATCGCGTATGCCCGCCAGCCTCGCC